>JAAUQO010000010.1 GCA_012032775.1 Oscillochloris sp.
GCCAAGCCTTCCAGCTCTGCCGAAGGGGTTCTTAGTTCTGGGTTCTGGGTTCTCGGTTCTGGGTTCTGGGTTCTTAGTTCTTGGTTCTCGGTTCTACACATACCAGAACCCTCCGCCAAGCCATTCCAGCTCTGCCGAAGGGGTTCTTAGTTCTTAGTTCTGGGTTCTTGGTTCTGGGTTCTCGGTTCTGGGTTCTTGGTTCTGGGTTCTGGGTTCTGGGTTCTTAGTTCTTGGTTCTCGGTTCTACCTACGCCGGCAGCGCGTCCGGATTCGATCCACTGGGCAGCGACGGCAGGCTCGGCCCGCTCGTCTGGCTGCTTTGCCGGCCGTTCAAATCAAGCGAGAGCGGCTTCACCCGCTTGACCATCTCGGCCAACTGCACGCCATCCAGCGTCTCGAATTCCAGCAACGCATTGGCCATATCGTCCAACAGCGTACGGTTCTGGATCAGGATCTGCTGGGCATTCTCGTAAGACTGATTGACGATCCGGTACACTTCCGAGTCGATCTGGTTTGCGACTTCGTCGGAGTAGTTGCGCTGCTCGCTGATCTCACGGCCGAGGAAGATCAACTCTTCCTTCTCGCCGAAGACGATCGGGCCGAGCTTCTCGCTCATACCATAACGGGTCACCATTGCCCGCGCGATGCGCGTCACCGTTACCAGATCGCCTGAGGCGCCGGTGGTGACTTCATCACTCCCGAAGACAATCTCCTCAGCCAGACGGCCGCCCAAGGCCACCGCAAGCTTGGCCTTGAACTGCGCCACCGAGCGCAGGCTCAAGCTGTCGTCGTCGGGCAGGAACAGCGTGTAACCGCCGGCCTGACCACGCGGGATGATCGTTACCTTCTGCACCCGGTCGGACTTGGGCATACCTGCACCGACAATCGCGTGACCGGACTCGTGGTAGGCCACCACCAGTTTCTGGCGGTCGGTCATCACCCGTGAGCGCCGCTCCGGCCCACCGAGCGCCACACGCTCGACGGCATCCTGAAGCTCTTGCAGGCTGATCTTCTTCTTCGAGCGCCGTGCGGCCAGAATAGCCGCCTCGTTGACCACATTCATCAGATCGGCGCCGGAGAAACCGGGCGTCTGACGGGCGATCACTTCCAGGTTCACATCGTCGGACAGGGGCTTGCCCTTGACGTGTACCTTCAGGATGTCGATCCGGCCGCGAACATCGGGCGCATCCAGGATCACCTGGCGGTCGAAGCGACCGGGCCGCACCAATGCCGGGTCAAGCACATCGGGCCGGTTCGTCGCCGCGATCACAATCACATTCGTGTTTGTATCGAAGCCGTCCATCTCAACCAGGATCTGGTTCAGCGTCTGCTCGCGCTCATCGTGCGAACCGCCCAGACCGGCGCCGCGCTGGCGACCGACGGCGTCGATCTCGTCGATGAACACGATACAGGGCGAGTTGCGCTTGGCCTGATCGAACAGATCACGTACCCGTGAAGCGCCGACGCCGACAAACATCTCGACGAACTCGGAGCCGGAGATGCTGAAGAAGGGCACGCCGGCCTCACCGGCCACCGCCCGCGAGAGCAGCGTCTTACCGGTTCCGGGCGGACCCACCATCAGCACACCGCGCGGAATACGCGCGCCGAGTGCGGCGAACTTATCGGGGAACTTCAGAAACTCGACCACCTCGGTCAGATCCTGCTTGGCCTCTTCCTGGCCGGCAACATCGGCGAAGGTGATCGTCGGCTTATCGCCGGCGAACATGCGCGCCCGGCTCTTCCCAAAGGAAAGCGCCTGATTGTTGCTGCCCTGGGCCTGGCGCATAAAGAAGACAAAGAAACCGATCAGCAGCAGCGTCGGGAGCAGAATCGTGAAGATGCTCAGCAACCCGCCCCAGGCCGGAGCCGGCTGAACCTTCACATCGATCAACTGACCGCCGTCGCCCGTTGTCAGGTTAACGCCATAATCCGCCAACAACGACATCACGCTGTCGCTCGTCTCAAGCCGCGAACGGAAGCGCGAACCATCGTCGTAAGTAACGATAATCTGCTCATCACCGGCCTGGGCCTCGATCTCAGTCACCCGCCCGGCGGCAGCATCGGCCACCACTTGTGCAATGCCGCGCTCTTCATTCTGATTCGACGGCTGGCCAAAGTATTGAAAGAACAGAGCCAGTGCAGCAACCAGAATGATCAAGTAGACAAAGCTATTTTTCAACCAGCGGTTATCACCCATCTTCGCTCAATCCCATCGCTTCGGGGGCGTAGCCCCTTTCCGGATACACCAAGACAGGCGTCAGCAACGCCGCATAAGACACGCCGAAAACCGTGTATAAAGCAGACAATCGTGGAACTGCCGAACGGGGGCGTCGATCTTCAAATAAGAGGCTTTTTTGCCTCCCTGATGCGGAGTTTATGCCGTCGCAGCCGCATTATACCAGATGCGATCTTGCCCTTCAAGAGCACCAGATCACAGCCAGAATGTGATCTAGATCACCTTCACTCGGTCGCTTCGCTATAAATCGCCGGCTTCAGCACGCCGATGTAGGCCAAATTGCGGTAACGCTCGGCATAATCAAGACCATAGCCGACCACAAATTCGTTCGGGATATCGAACCCCAGGTAGTCCACCGGCACATCGGCTTCACGACGCTCGGGTTTATTCAGCAAGGTGCAGATCCGTAATTCGGCCGGGTTCCGCCGCAACAATTGCTCGCGCAGATACGCCAGGGTCAGCCCGCTATCGATAATATCCTCGACAATCAGCACATGCCGTCCATTCAGATCCGTATCGAGGTCTTTCAGCAACCGCACCACGCCGCTCGACTCGGTACTGGCGCCATAGCTTGCCACCGCGATAAAATCCAGCGACAGGGGTAACTCGATCGCGCGCGCCAGATCCATCATAAACATCGCGCAACCCTTGAGCACGCCTACCAGCAACAGATCGCCGCGCTCAGCATAATCGGCGGTGATTTGCGCACCCAATTCCCGAATCCGTTGCTGGATCGTCTCACTATCGATCAGCACCTTGGCGATGTCGTCGTGCATGCACCCTCTCCCTCTCAATGCAAATCCGAAATGCGCTGT
Source organism: Oscillochloris sp. (assembly GCA_012032775.1). Lineage (GTDB taxonomy): Bacteria > Chloroflexota > Chloroflexia > Chloroflexales > Chloroflexaceae > JAAUQO01. The sequence goes on from JAAUQO010000010.1 coordinate 3,052, forward strand.
TACGATGCCGGCTCAGATCCAAAGCTCATCCCTGTGCAGTGGTATCGTGTATCCTCTGATCCTCTTTTCTTGCTCCCACCCAGATTGTATCGGTAGTTTCCGGCCGGGCAACAAACCGTTCGTCGGGTCGCCAGCCGATCGGCCAGACAATTGTGTCGGCGCAGATCAGGATCGGCCAGGCATTACGCAGCGGGCGCGGCAGGCGCACATCGACAAAGTAATCCTGCAAACGCCGGCTGCCGCGCCCACCCAGTGGCCGAAAGCGATCGCCGGGCCGCCGCCGCCGTACAGCCAGATCCCCGCTGAGCGCGGCCCTATCCAACGCCAGCCACCAGCGATCGGTCGCTTCCGGCGGATCTGCTCCCAACACCAACTCCCAGCCGGCGCCGATGCCGGTCACACCAGGCTCCAGCAGCACCCGATCAACCGCCAGTTGCGGCATTGCGCTTGCATCGGGCGTTCCAACCGTCAACCCGCGCTGATCGCGTTCGACCAGCAGATCGGCGATCAAAATCATGCCTGAACCGCTGGGCAACGTGCGCGCCGCCTCGATCTGGGCTAAACTCGGTTCGGCAGCGCCGAGTGCAGATGCCGCCCGCCGCAATGCATAGCGTTGTAAGGTTGGATGCAAATCATTCCAGGGGCCTGCATGCAAGCGCACCCACGCGGAACTGATTTCGGCCAACTCAGGCCAGATCGCATCCAGTTGGGCCTGAAGAAAGGCATAATCCTCGGCGCAAATACGGGCTGTGCGGCCAAGTGCGGCCACTGCCTGGGGATTCTCGGCGATCAGCGCGGGCAACAGATCGTGGCGCAGCCGGCTGCGGGCATAGTGTCGATCGCGGTTACTGGCATCATCGCGCGGAGACAACTGCTGGTCGGCGCAGTATTGCAGAATTTCATCACGCGGTGTCGTAAGCAACGGACGAATCAGCGGCGGCATAAGATGGAGCGATTCAGCACCGAGATATTCCGCAGCCCACTGTCGTCCCGGCGTCAGCGGGAGCATACCGCGCAAACCGGCCGGCCCCGCCCCACGTAGCAGATGCAGCAACACCGTCTCGGCCTGATCATCGGCCTGATGAGCGACCGCCACTGCTTGCACGCCCAGACGCCGCGCAGTAGCGGCCAGCAGTTCATAACGCGCCCGGCGCGCTGCTGCCGGCAGGCCAAGTTTCCAGGCCCGTGCGAGGGCCGGCACATCGCGTTGTTCGCGCACCAGCGGCAGATCCCACGCAGTCGCAAGGGCAACAACAAAGGCCGCGTCGGCCCGGGCTGCATCGCCGCGAATAGTGTGATCAAGATGAAAGAGGGTGATCTGCGGGCCGTCGCCACGCATCAAGCGCCACAAAACATGGCTGAGCGCCAGCGAATCGGGACCGCCGGAAAGGGCAACCAGAAGCTGCGCATCACGAAACCACAGGCCGCAGCCCTGCAAGAATCCTTGCACCTGATTAACCAGTTGATCGCGCATAAAAAAAAGGGGCTGAGCCACACACGAGACTACTCGTCGCTCAGCACCCAGATATGGTGTCGGAGGCGGGATTCGAACCCGCGACCTAACGATTATGAGCCGTTTGCTCTACCGCTGAGCTACCCCGACGCGGGAAATATCTTACCACGCCGCCTGCTAAGGGTCAAATACCATTCTCAAGGCGCTGCATCACCTGGCGCAAGAGCTGGCCGTGCCGCAGGAGATCGGCAACGCCGATATGTTCATCGGGGCCAAGCACCGCACTATCGGGCCGACTCATCCCGATCGTGATGATCGGCAATGAATCAGCGCCGCCGAGCAGACTCAGGGGCATCGTAAACGGCCCGGCCGAGGCCAACTGAAGCGGAGCGCCGAACACCGCTGCGCCGGCCTCGGCCACCAGTTTCAGCGCCGGACTGGTGAGCGGCAAATACGTCGGCGGATAGCCGCCGGGCAGACATTTCACTTCGATATCAAGAAATCCGCGTTCCAGCAGATGCTGACACAATAAATCCAGTATTGCCTGCGGCTTCTGCTGCGGCACAAGTTGAAAATCGAGCATCGCACTGGCATACTGCGGAATGGCATGCAGCATCCCGGCGGGCTCACTGCTGATCATCGTCACATTACAGGTCGGCAATGTTACTTCCGCTCGGGTTAATGCAACGCCGCTCATACCAAACAAAAACTCGCCGTCGCCCCAGGATTTCAGCCGCGCAGCTTCATCGAGTTTAAGCGCTCGTAGCGCGATATTCTCGTCGCGGGTCGGGCCATCGACCGCATCATAAAAGCCGGGGATACGAATATCCTCATCTTCGCCTTTAATATGACTGATCGCCCAGAGCAAGCGCCAGAGCGGATTACGCGCGGTGGCGGCGAAACCCGAAGGCAGCGGATGCATACTGCCGCGCACACTTAGGGCAACCTGGAGCAACCCTTTACTGCCGCTGTAACAGATCGGTAAACCTTGCTGATCACGGGCGCCTGCGCCGGCCAACCCGAGATCGGCGGATAACCATTCCGGATGGGCGGCAAGGACGGAAGCAAGATGCGGACTGCCGATCAGTCCATCACCCTCGCCAACCAACAGCACATCACAAGGTAAGTCGCCCTCATCGGCGATCAACCAATGAAGTGCAGCAATATGGGTTGCCAACGGCCCCTTGCTATCGGCCACGCCGCGACCATACAGCGCGCCTTCACGTTCAGCAAGCCGAAACGGCTCGTGCGACCAATCACGCCAGGGGCCGGGCGGCGCAGTATCGTAGCGATGATACAGCAACAAAGTGCGGCGCGAGCGACCTTTCCGGCGGGCAAGCACCACCGGCGCACCGGTGGTATGCACCACCAACACTTGCATGCCGATCCCGCGTAAAAGCACGGCAAGCCGATCCGCCAACATCCGCAGGTCATCATAATGACCGGAGACCGAAGGACGTTCGCAGAGGGCGCGCAAAGCAGGTATTAGATGATTGATCAGCGGTGTCGATGGGGCCGACACAGGCGGCCTCCTTAAGGTAGGCACGGCGTCCGGCCTGGGGCTTTCAGCACTGTCAGGCATTATAACACAGCACCGCATGCCCCCCCTCCTCAGGTCTGAGGGTGGGTTCAAGTGCCTGTAGAGCACAGCAAACACCCTTTCCTGCGTCGGGATGCAGGAAAACCTTGCAGTCTTAACAGGCTTTACATTTGACAGTCGATTAATAACAACATATAATCCGAAACAATCACTCGCTAATCATATTTGTATCGTTACGTAGCAGATCGACGTAGCACCAGAGGCCACGTTAAGCCCAAGGGTCGTCGGACCCGCCTCAGACCGAACTTTATCGTTCGGCCCGTCGCGATCTGGCGGACCGGGTTCAGGTGGCCTTTTTTGTGCCGCGATTTTAACGTAACTACGGGAGGGATGCTATCGACTGAAGCCGCAGCATACTTTCGATCAACAACTTGCCGCACCCCCACTCGGCGGTAAGTTCGACGACCGGTCATTTCTGTAGTACGTGTGTCATTCAGGTTCTTCCACGTTTGAGGAGGCAAACGACGATGGGTAATCTCTCCAAGCGGTCCATCGCCGGAGCCATGCTCCTTGCGATCATCGTTCCCGTACTGGCCGCCTGCGGTGGCCAGGCTGCCGCGCCCGAAGTTGTCCGCGAAACGGTTGTTGTTGTACAGACTGCTGCACCCGAAGTGGTGCGTGAGACGGTGGTTGTCCAGGAAACCGTCGAGGTTGTCCAGGAAGCTCCGGCCACCGCAAATGAGGCTTATACCACCCCGCACCCGATCCTGAGCGATCTGCGCGTGCGCCAGGCGATCGCTTACTGCTCGAACCGCCCCGAGATGATCGCCTCGGTTTATCCCTTCCTGAACGAAGAGCAGCAGCAGGGCCTGCTGATGGACACCTTCTTGCCCAAGGCCCACTGGGCGGCTGCCTCGGACGGCGTCACGTCGTATCCGTTCGATTCGGCCCAGGGCCAGGCACTGCTCGAAGAGGCCGGCTGGACGGGTGAAGAAGGCCAGATCCGCTCCAATGAGGCCGGTGAGCGGCTTTCGTTGGGCTTCACCACCACCAATGCCCAGTTCCGCCAGACATGGAGCGCCGTGTTCATTCAGCAGATGGCGGCCTGCGGTATCGAGATTATCCCGACCTATGCCCCCGGCTCCTGGTGGTTCGGCAGCAGCACCGGTCTGTCTCGCCGCGACTTCGAGCTCGGCGCATTCGCCTGGGTCGGCCAGGCTGATCCCGGTGGTCAGACGCTCTACAGCTGCAACCAGATCCCATTGCCTTCCAACAACTGGGAGGGCCAGAACTACATGGGTTGGTGCAACGAAGCCGCCAGCACCGCGATCATCGCCGCCAACAATACCCTCGATCGCGACGAGCGCATCGCACAGTACGCGATCGTGCAGCAGGCCTTCACCGAGGATATGGTGAGCTTGCCGCTGTTCAACCGTGCTGAGGCCTATGCCGCCAGCAACAATTTGGTCAACTTCCGCCCCGACCCGACCGAGTATTACACGGCCAATGTCGATGAGTGGGAACTGACCGAGGGTGACACGGTGGTGCTCGGCTTCACCCAGGAGCCGGCCACGATGTGGACGTTGATCGAGAGCGCCGCTGTGCAGCGCGTGGCCTCGTTCCTGATCGGCGTGCCCGCAACCACGCAGTACAGCTACGACTATCAGCCCGCCGGCCTGGCCCAGCTTTCGACCATTGAGAATGGCGCCGCCACCAATGACGATATCGAGGTCAACGCGGGCGATACAGTCTGGAACACCGCCGGTGAGGCGGTTGAACTGGCCTCCGGCGTCGAGATTGTGAACGCCGCAGGCGAGACGGTGACCTATGAGAGCGGCAGCGTTACTATGAAGCAGCTTAGCGTCACCGATACCTGGGTTGAAGGGATCCTCTGGGAGGATGGCGAGCCGCTCAAGGCTGCCGACTTCGAACTGGCCTATCAGATCAACTGCGACCCCGAGTCGGGTGCGGTTTCGCTGACCTACTGCGAGTCGATCGCGACATTCGATGTTACCAGCGACACTGAGTACACCGTGACCTTCCACCCCGGTGTGCAGTGGCCGACCTACTTCGCCGGCGCCGGCTTCGGTGCCTACCCCTCGCATCAGGTGCTGAGCGACGGCCGCGTGCTGGCCGACGTGCCGGCCGCCGAGTGGAGCACCCTGCCCGAGATCGTCGAGCGCCCGCTTAGCAACGGCCCTTACATCCTGACCGATTGGGTCAAGGGCCAGAGCATGACGTTCGAGGCCAACCCGAACTACTTCAAGGGCGAGGTGACAATCCCGACGATCGTGATCAAGTTCATCGCCGACACCAACCAGGCTGTTGCGCAGTTGCTGACCGGTGAGGTCGATGCGCTGGGTAGCGAGACCCTGGGCGCCGGCGCTGAAGTGCAGACGGTGCTCGATGCCGCTGCGGAGGGCGATATTCAGGCCTATTCAGTGGCCAGCCCGACCTGGGAGCACATCGACATGAACCTCTTCACCAAGTAAGACGGTTGTGATAAGACGAGGCGTCGTTCAACACGACGCCTCGTCTTGTCGTACTAACTGGTGCGAGGCTGCACAAATTTCTTCATTCTAATGTTATGATATTCCCATCGCCGCTGTACATAATCTTGTCATTGGCGACAGTGGGCGCTTACGGCCGAATCGCGCACGATTGTTTGCATTCCGAAACGGCGTAGCGCAGAAGCATACGGCTCGAATATTCAGCATTCGCAATACAGAATGCTGAATCGACAAAGACCCGATCACGTGCGCACGGAGCGATAAAGCGATGACGACTTTTTTGATCCGCCGGCTGTTCCAGATGTTGATTGTCACGATTGTAGCCGCGATTATCTCCTTTGGTTTGTTGTATTTAGTCCCCGGCGGACCGATCGACGTCCTGCTTGCCGAACGACAAAACGCCGGCACCCAGCGGATCGACAACGACGATATCCTACGGGTCAAAGAGCGCTTTGAACTCGATCTGGCTATGCCGGTGCGCTTTACGCGCTGGCTGATCGGCTGGCCGAGCGGGCCGATCTTCGGTTCGATCGGCGCCGACTGGAGTGTCGGCTGCGCGGTTCCCGGCCAGATGCGGTTGCGCTACCCCGATGGAACCATTGAGATTATCGAAGAGGGCTGTGAAGTTCCGGTAACATTGGCCGATCTTGAGAGCCGTGATGTGAGCCGCGGGGTGATGTTCGGCGATTTCGGCGTCAGTCAGGTGATCCTACGTGATCGCCCGGTGGCCGATCTGATCGCCACGCGCCTGCCGTATACGCTCTACCTGATGGGCGGCTCGGTGTTGCTCTCGATCGTGATCGCGGTACCGATCGGGATTTACTCGGCGGTGAAGCAGTATTCGCGCTTCGATTACACCATGACCACGGTGGCTTTTATCGGCGCGTCGCTGCCCAGTTTCGTTTTCGGCATCTTTGCGATTTTGCTGTTCTCGATTCTGGCAAAGCAGGCCGGCTTGCCCTACTTACCCCCCGGCGATGCCGTCGGCACCCGTGATTATACGATTCCGGTGCTTGGCGCGATCGAAGCCGGCTCGTTCCTCGATCGATTTCTGCGCTTTGTGATGCCCTGCGGCGTGTTGACATTCATTAATATCGCCGGTTGGAGCCGTTTTGTGCGCGGCAGTATGCTTGAGGTGCTGAGCCTGGATTATGTCCGTACTGCGCGGGCCAAAGGTGTTCAGGAGCGCATGGTGGTGCTCAAGCACGCCCTGCGCAACTCGCTGATCCCCTTCGTAACATTGCTCGCCGGTGTGTTGGCAACTCTGTTCGGCGGCGCCCTGATCACCGAGTCGGTGTTTAACTGGCCCGGTCTTGGTCGCCTGTTTATCGATGCGCTCGGTCGCAACGACTACAATGTCGTGATGGCGCTACTGTTCATCAATGTGGTGCTGCTGCTGATCGGCATCTTGATCACCGATATTCTGTACACCATCGTCGATCCCCGTATCCGGCTGTCGTAGGAGAGCGATCAATGGCAACCACCACGACCGCAGCATCTGCTGAAAATATGCAGCCAACCCGCTCCGAAAGCCAGGGGGCGATTGTTCTGCGGCGATTCCGTAAACATAAGATCGCCGTTTTCTGTGTCTTTCTGCTTGGTGGGCTGCTGCTGCTTTCCGCCCTTGCACCGGTGATCGCACCATTCCCGCGCGATGAGCCGAACCTTCAGTCTCGCTTCGTTACTCCGTTTGCAACCGATACCGACGGCAATTTCCGGCTGCTCGGCACCGATCATCTGGGGCGCGATTTCTTCACCCGCTTGCTGTATGCTTCGCGTACCTCGCTCGGCACCGCCCTGATCGCAACACTGATCTCCTCAACCATGGGCATTGTCCTCGGCATGATGGCCGGCTATTTCGGCGGTTGGGTCGATACGGCGATCAGCCGCACCCTTGAGGTGGTGGCAACCTTCCCCACGCTCTTGCTCTTGCTGATTATGTCGTCGATCCTGGTGCAAAATATTAATGCGATCCCAATACCGGAGTTCTTCGCCGGATTCTTAGCCTGGATCTTCGCCGTCTCCGAACGCGAGGCGCGGATCATCCTGGCGGTTATTCTGGTGCTGTCATTGTTCGGTTGGACTGGAACGGCGCGCCTGATGCGCGGGATGGTGCTCTCGGTGCGCGAAAATATCTATATCGAGTCGTCAAGGGCACTCGGCGCCGACAACACCCGCATCTTGCGCAAACACGTCTTCCCGAATGCGCTGCCGCCGATGATCGTCGATTTTACCCTCGGTGTGAATGCCTTTCTGGTGGCTGAGTCGGCGCTCAGTTTCCTTGGCTTCGGTATTCAGGATCCGACGCCAACCTGGGGCAATATGCTCAGTTTTGCCCAGAGCTATATGTTCCAGTATCCCTGGATGCCGCTCATCCCCAGTCTGCCGATTCTACTGACTTCGATTGCGATCAATTATATCGGCGACGGTTTGCGCGATGCGCTCGACCCGCGCCAGAAGATTTAGGAATCTTTGTTGATGCCGGTTTTGCCCACGTTGTGGCTAAGCCGGTATTACACGTCTCTGTATCAGGAGTGATAACGGTGACCAGCGTTCCCGAACAGACGGCTACCAAGAAGGCGGCACGAGGCACCGGGCCGGAGTTGTTGCGTGTCGCCGGGCTGAAAACATATTTTTTCACCGATGAAGGAACTGTTCAGGCTGTCGATGGCGTCGATCTGACGGTTCGGCGCGGCGAAACACTTAGCATCGTCGGTGAATCCGGTTCCGGTAAGAGTGTAACCTCGCTCTCGATTATGCGCCTGATCAGTTTGCCCGGCCGCATCGTCGAAGGCAGTTTGACGTTTGATAATACCGATCTGCTCGCACTCAACGATGAGGAGATGCGCAGTATCCGCGGCGACCGGATCTCGATGATCTTTCAGCAGCCGACAACGGCGCTGAATCCGGTGTTCCGGGTCGGCGACCAGATTATTGAGACCCTGGAGATCCATCAGGGGCTTAGTGGTGAAGAGGCGAATAAGCGCTGCGTCGAATTGCTGATGATGGTCGGTTTGCCCGATCCGAACCGACGCATGCGCCAGTATCCCCACGAACTCTCCGGCGGTCAGGCCCAGCGCGTGATGATCGCAATGGCGCTGGCCTGTAACCCCGAGTTGCTGATCGCCGACGAGCCGACAACTGCGCTTGATGTGACGATCCAGGCCCAGATTCTCGACTTGATGCGCGAACTTCGCGAGAAGGTCGATACGTCGATCATTTTGATCACGCACGATATGGGCGTTGTCGCTGAGATGGCCGATAGCGTAGCGGTGATGTACGCCGGCCAGGTGGTTGAGTATGCCGCCGTGAAAGAACTTTTTGCCGATCCCAAGCATCCCTATACCCAGGGCTTGCTCGCCTCGATGCCGGTACTCGGCCAGGTTCGCGACGAACTGGAGGTGATCCCCGGCACCGTGCCTAGTCTGGTCAATCCGCCAAGCGGATGTCGCTTCGCGTCGCGCTGCAGTAAGCGCTTTGAGAAGTGCGACGTGACGCCGGATTTGATCGGGGTCGAAAACGGGCGGCAGGTGCGTTGCTGGCTCTATGAATAAATGAGGAATACCTATGGCGGCGCCATTGCTGCAACCATCCGACAATAACCTGCTTGAGGTGAAAGACCTTAAGAAGTATTTTCCGATTAAAGGCGGAATTCTGCGCCGTACCGTTGCCTCGGTCAAGGCGGTTGACGGTGTGAGTTTTACGGTGCGCCGCGGCGAAACCCTCGGTATCGTCGGCGAGTCGGGCTGCGGCAAGACCACAACCGGCCGTACGGTGCTGCGGCTTGAACAGGCGAATAGCGGCGAGGTGCTCTTTGAAGGGAAGGATGTGCTGAAAGCCGGCGGACGCCAGATGAAGAGTTTGCGCCGCGATATGCAGATCGTCTTTCAGGACCCTTACGCATCACTCGATCCGCGGATCACCATCGCCGAAAGTATCGCCGAAGGACTGGTGATCCACAATATCGGCAATCCGAAGGAGCGCCAGGAGCGCGTGCGCGAGGTTATGGCCCGCGTCGGCTTGCATACGGCGCAAATGAACCGTTTCCCGCACGAATTCTCCGGTGGCCAGCGCCAGCGCGTCGGAATCGCACGCGCGCTGATTATGGAGCCGAAGCTGATCGTCTGCGATGAGCCGGTTAGTGCGCTCGACGTGTCGATCCAATCGCAGGTGCTCAATCTGCTCAAGAGTTTGCAGCGCGAATTTGGCTTGACGTATCTGTTTATCGCCCATAACCTGGCCGTGGTTGAACACATCTCCGACCGCGTCGGCGTGATGTACCTGGGAAAGATGGTGGAACTCTCCGGGCGCGAAGATCTGTTCCGCGAGCCGTTGCATCCATATACCAAAGCCTTGATCTCGGCCATCCCCAACCCCGATCCGACCAGTCGCCGCGAGCGGATTGTGCTCCAGGGCGATGTGCCCAGCCCGATCAATCCACCCGCCGGCTGCCGCTTCCACCCGCGCTGCTGGATCGCCCGCGATATCTGCCGCGAGCAAGAGCCGGCCTTAGAAGAGAAGAAGAAGGGTCACTGGGCAGCCTGCCATTTCGCGGGACAATTCTGAGGTTCGAAGCATTTCCGGCGCTTTACAGTGCTGGAAATGCTTCGCCCTTAGGGCATAAGATATGTCCACTACCCTCAGCGATATTCCGCCGTTTGCCGCCGCCCTGCGCGAGAATGTCGCGCAGGTGATTGTGGGAAAGTCTGCGTCGATCGATCTGCTGCTGGTGGCGCTCTTATGCGGCGGCCACGCCCTGCTTGAAGATGTGCCCGGCGTCGGGAAGACGATGCTCGCCCGCGCATTGGCGATCTCGCTTGGGGTTGAGTTTCGCCGCCTGCAATGTACCCCCGACTTGCTGCCCAACGATGTTACCGGCGTGAGTGTCTATCGCCCCGATGAGGGCCGCTTTGTGTTTCAGCCCGGCCCGATCTTTAGTAGTGTGCTGCTGGTTGATGAGATTAATCGCGCTACCCCCCGTACTCAGAGCGCGTTGTTGGAGGCAATGGGCGAGAATCAGGTTAGCGTGGATGGCAACACGCATCCGCTGCCGACACCGTTTCTGGTGCTCGCCACGCAGAATCCGGTTGAGTTCGAAGGGACGTTTCCCCTACCGGAAGCCCAACTCGACCGCTTTTTGCTCCTGGTTCGCCTCGGCTATCCGTCGCCCAGCGAAGAGTTGATGATGATCGAAGCATTGATCGGCGCACATCCGATCGGCGCGATCAAATCCGTGGTTCACGGCACGCAGTTGCCGGCGCTCCAACGGGCGATCTGGAGTGTGCATGTCGCACCTGAGTTGCGCGATTATCTGGTGCGGTTGATCAATGCCCTGCGTAACAATCCCGACCTGAGCCTGGGCGCCAGTCCGCGGGCAACCTTCGCACTTTTCCGGGCTGCACAGGCGTATGCCGCCCTGCAAGGCCGCGATTATGCCATCCCCGACGATCTGAAATATCTGGCCGAGCCGGTACTGGCCCATCGCTTGCTGGTACGGGCCGAAAGTGCGCTGCGCAATCGCACTGCTGCGGCGATTTTGCGTTCGGTGCTCAGTGAAGTGGAACTGCCGATCACATGACCGATTTGCTTATTCTGCAGCGTAACGGGCCGGTCGCTACGATGTTGTTGAACCGGCCGGAGTTGCATAATGCCTTTAACGCCGAGTTGATCCGGGAACTTCACGCAACCTGCGATCAACTCCGCGCAGATCAGACGGTGCGCGTGGTGGTTTTACGCGGCGCCGGGCCGTCGTTCTGCGCCGGCGCCGACTTGAACTGGATGCGCAGCAGCCTTGATTACAGCCACGAAGAAAATCTTGCCGACGCCGGCAGGCTCGACGCAATGCTGGAAGCATTCGACACCCTGCCCCAGGCGGTTGTGGGGGTGATTCACGGCGCAGCTCTGGGTGGCGGCGTGGGATTAGTTGCTTGCTGCGATCTGGCGATCGCAGCTACGGACGCACGCTTTGGCTTTACCGAAGCCCGGCTGGGGTTGATCCCGGCGCTGATCGCACGCTTTGTTGTGCCGCAGATCGGCGCCGGCCATGCCCGTGCGCGCTTCGTAACCGCCCGCCGCTTCGCGGCGCTGAAGCGCTTGCAATCGGCCTGATCCACGAAATCCATCCGACCGAGCAGCTTGAGGCGGCGGTCGAACGAGCCGTTGGCGACCTGCTGAAATGCGGCCCGCAGGCGATTGCCGCCGCGAAAAAGTTGGTGCGCGCCATAAGCGAGTTACCTGCCGACGAGGCCCGCTCCTACACCGTAGCCGCGATCGCGCCGCCCGCACCGGCGTCGAAGGCCAGGAAGGATTACGGGCCTTCCTTGAGAAACGCCCGCCGAATTGGATGGATGGGCCATAGGGCGCAGCATTTGGCGCAAAGCATCAAATATTTCGCCCCTACGGCCGATGAATCGCGGTGATCACGCTTTGCCAGGCCGCCTCAACCTGGGTTCGGGTCGCAGTTTGCGAACCGCCATTGTCGATCACAACCGAGGCGCGCCGAACACGGCTCTCCTGCGGTGCCTGAGCCGCTACCCGCTGCCGGGCCTCGGCTTCACTCATTCCCCGCGTGCTGATCAGGCGCTCGATCTGCTGTTCCGGCGGGCATGTGACAACCCAGATCTGATCGCACTGCTCGGCCCAACCCGACTCGAGCAACTTGATTGCATCGATCACCCCCACCGGTCGGTCGATCGGCCGCAGGCGCGTGCCGTAACCGCCGGCTCGCCCAAGATCCTCCAGAAAGCGCGCAATTTCGGCCCGTACCGCCGGATGCACGATCCGCTCCAACTGCTGCAACCGGGCCGGATCATTGAAAACAATTGCGCCGAGTTTGCGCCGATCGATCATGCCTTTGGGCGACACCAGGATCTTTGGGCCGAAGGCCGCTACAATCTGCTCGTACACCGGTGTGCCCGGCTGCTGCACCTTATGTGTCACCCGGTCGGCATCGATTGTACGTGCGCCAAGCGCCGCCAACATCGCCAGAACAGTGCTTTTACCACAGGCAATTCCGCCGGTCAGGCCAATCAGGTAGATGTTTGGATGTTTCATAGTGTGCAATAAAACGTAGAGCGTGAACCGTGAGGGCCACCTTACAACAACACGCCTCACGGCTCGCGCCAACCACTAGTACAGGTCGGCCTACGTTCGTCGAGGGTTTGTAACGGCCTTTAGGCCGTCACCGTGCGATGTGCGCCGTAGACGTACGTATGCTTGAGCGTACTAGCCTATATCGACGTACTCCTGCTTCACCAGCGCCTCGTCCGTTACACCGGCCAGAGCCAACAACTCGCCGATCAGACCGGCGCGCGTGTTGGCATCGCGACGACTCCAGGTGCGGCTCTTGATCTCAAGGTACGGCCCGGGATCGGCGCCGGCCAACGTATCGACGTTCACGGCAAAATCGTGTTCTTTGTAGATGATCCGCCAGCGCCGACGACTCTTCTCGCGCTCGACCATTCGATCGGGTTGAAAGTATTCGCGGTAGAAGCGCACCGTGTGATCGGCGGGAGCGGTGTAGCGCGCCCGCGAGAGCAAAATTGCGTGCGGATACTCGCCGCGCCGGCCTTCACTGATCAATGTGATCGTGTACTTCGGCTCCGGGCGTGCGCCGGGATCGCTGCGATGATCTTCGCGGATACGTACCCGCTCGCCGTCGGCGAACAAGAAATAGGTGTCGTACTGCGTGCGTTCGCTGGATTTAGTGATCTGCACCGCCGGATTGCTGAACAGTTCGGCAAGTACCGTCTCAGCCCGTTGATCAAGTTTGGCCTTGACCTGAATCTCAAAGATCTCATCCTGCTGAACACCGCCAAGCGCCAGGATCTTCGCCATCAGGTTGCGCTCGCGGCTCGCCAGGAAGGTGTTGATGCCGGCTGCGATCTGCTGTGAGCGGGCCAGAATATCGTGCTCATCCAGGGTAAGCAGGTTGCCGTCACGCAGAAGAAGCTTGCCGTCCACCAACACATCGCGCACATCGGCGGCGCGGGCGCTGTAGGCCAGATGCGAGTAGACTGCATCGGAGCTGTAGGTATAGCGCGGCGCACTATGGAGCCGGCCAAGACCAACGACGGTAATATCGGCGCGCTTGCCGGGTTCCAGCGAACCAACCAGGTGATCCATATGAATGGCCCGGGCGCCGGAGATCGTCGCCAGAGCGAATGCCTCACGCGCCGGCACCGCCGTCGGGTCGCCGCTGATTCCCTTGGGCAGCAGCGCGGCCAACTGGATCTCGGTGAACATATCCTGATCGTCGTTGGAAGCAGGGCCATCGGTGCCCAGACCAACTTTCAGACCGGCTTCGATCATGCGCCGGTAGGGCGCAACTCCGCTCGCCAACTTGAGATTACTGGTCGGGCAGGGCACAGCACCGGCGCCGGCCTCACGCAAGAGGCGCAGATCATCCTCGGTGGCGTGAACACAGTGTGCGGCGATACAGGGCACATCAAAGGCGCCGACCCGCTTGGCATAGCGGATGGGCGTCACTTCGCGCTGGGCAATACTCTCCTCCACTTCACGCGCCGTCTCCGACAGGTGCGTAACCAGCGGAACCCCATACTCGGCACAGATTGCCGACGCCTCCCGGTAGATCCGGTCGGTGCAGGTGTAGGGTGCATGGGGCGCGATCGTCGGCACAACCCGCTCGTGGCCGTGCCATTCGAGAATAAAGCGGCGCGCCCGCTCCAGACCTTCATCGAACGAGGCCGCATCGGGCGTCGGCAGGCGCATCACCGTCTGGCCGCAAATTGCGCGCATGCCGGACTCTGCGGCGGCCCGCGCCACCTGTTCCTCGAAATAGTACATATCGACAAAAGTCGTGGTTCCGCCGCGGATCATCTCGGCGCAGGAGAGCAGTGTACCGGTGTAGCAAAATTCGGCATCGACAAACTGACTCTCGACCGGAAACATATACCCGAACAACCAGACATCCAACTGCTGGTCGGCAACCATACCGCGCAATAGGCTCATCGGCACATGGGCATGGCCGTTGATCAAGCCGGGGATAATCGCACAACCGCTGCAATCAATTGTTTCCTGGGCCTGATAGCGCGACTGGAACTCCTGGCTTGAGCCAACCGCCACAATCTCACGACCCCGCACCGCCACGGCGCCGTCAACAAGCACACGCCGAGATGCATCCATCGTCACTACCGTCCCGCCGGTTAATAGCAGGTCGATCGACTCACTCATCATGTCCTCCTCTGTCGCGATTGACCCATTGTACCATCCGTGCAGGCGTACGGCGGTTTCACCGGCGCAAACCGCTCGCTTCTTGCAACGTGCATCTGCGGCGGGTGGTATACTTGCCCTGGAACTCGCCGAAAGCCAACCTGATAGGTCGATATGTCGCTTGCCGAACGCTTGTTGCGCCCTGAAATCGCTGCATTGGAGCCATATACGCCGATCGTCCCGCTTGATGTCCTGGCGGAACGGCTTGGCTTACCGATCGAGCAACTGGTCAAACTCGACGCAAACGAGAACCCTTACGGGCCGTCGCCGCGTGCCCAGGCCGCACTGGCCGGCGAGTCCTACTATCACATCTATCCCGATCCCGGTCAGGCGCGCTTACGTGCCGCGCTGAGCCGTTTTACCGGGCAAGCGGTCGAGCGGATTCTGTGCGGAGCCGGCGCCGACGAACTGATCGACCTGATCTTGCGGCTCTGCCTAACCCCCGGCGCCGCCGTGATGACTGCCCGCCGACCTTCGGCATGTATAGCTTCGACACCGGTGTGTGCGGCGGGCGCGTGATCAATGTGCCGCGCCAGGCCGATTTCGCACTCGATCTTGACGCGATCGAGCGGGCCGCCGCCGTATCCGATGCGCGGGTGTTGTTCCTGACTTCGCCCAACAATCCGACCGGCAATCTCACGCCGACCGCCGACATCGAGCGCCTGCTGAACCTTCCACTGTTGGTAGTGGTCGATGAAGCCTATATCGAGTTTGTGTCCAACCCCCAGGCCAGTGTGAGCAGTTGGGTCGGACGCTACGAGAACCTGGCGGTGCTGCGCACCTTCAGCAAGTGGGCCGGCCTGGCCGGCATGCGCATCGGCTACGGCTTGCTACCGGAATGGCTGGCCGAGCAGATCTGGAAGATCAAGCAGCCCTACAACATCAGTGTTGCCGCACAGGCCGCCGCTGTGGCCTCGCTCGCTGATCTGGACTATCTGAAGGCCAATCTGGCCCAACTGCTAGCCGAGCGCGAGCGGTTGTTGCCGCAACTCCAGGCGATTCGGTTTCTGGAGCCAATTCCGAGTGCGGCGAACTTCATACTCTGCCGGGTACGCGGACGCAACGCCCGCGAGATCAAACGGCAATTAGAGCATCAGGGGATTCTGGTGCGCCACTACAACAACAGCTACCTGCGCGATTACATCCGCATCAGTATCGGCCGACCCGACCAGAGCGCGGCCCTACTGCACGCCCTGCGCGCCCTGGAGACAGACGAGTGAAAATGCGCTTCACGACGATTGTTTCGCAAAATCAGAACCCAAAAGCCCAGAACTGAGAAAAGCAACTTGCCGACAACCTCCTCAGTTCTCGGTTCTACCAAAGGAGAGGTGCCGTTCGATGGCGGAAAACTACAGCGACCTGCTCGATTTCGCAAATCAGATCGCCGTCCATGCCGGTAAAATCACGTTACGCTACTTTCAGAGCGATGTCGTCGTCGATCGCAAAGCCGACGACTCGCCGGTGACGATCGCCGACCGTGAGGCCGAAGCATATTTGCGCGAGGCGATCGGCGGACGCTTTCCCGATCACGCAATTCTTGGCGAAGAAGCGGGTAGCAGCGGTCCGGAAGATGCCGAGTATCGCTGGATCCTCGATCCGATCGACGGCACCAAGAGCTTTATTCACGGCGTGCCGCTGTATGGCGTGATGATCGGCCTGTTACGCGATGGTAAACCGATCCTCGGCGTTGTCCATATGCCCGCGCTGAATGAAATCGTCGCGGCGGCTGAAGGGTTCGGCTGCCGCTGGAACGGTAATCCGTGTCGCGTCTCGGGGGTGCGCAGCCTCCACGCCGGGCTGGTAGTGGCGACCAGCATCACCGGCTATGCGCAGTACGGCAAAGATGCCGCCTTCCAACGGATCCTGGGGAAAGCCGGGATGTTTCGCACCTGGGCCGACTGCTACGGCTACCTGCTCGTGGCAACCGGGCGCGCTGAAGTGGCGCTCGACCCAGTTATGAATATCTGGGATAATGCCGCGCTGCTGCCGATTTTGCAAGAGGCCGGCGGCACATTCACCGATTGGCGCGGCACCGCGACAATCGCCAATCCCGAGGGCCTGGGGACGAATGGACTGGTGCTGGATGAGGTGCTGGAACTGATCGCTGATCGGTAAGGCCGAAGCATTTGGCGCTTTGCGCCGTCGCCCACCCATCACGCCGTCGCCATTACTCACAATTATGAATGCGAACGAATACCAACAACTGGCTCTACGCACCGCCGACCCGACCGCCGATCGCGCCCGGCGCTTGCTGAACGCGGCCCTCGGGCTAAGTGGCGAGTCCGGCGAATTCGCCGATGCAATCAAGAAAACCGAATTTCACGGCCACCAACTCAATCTGCCCGAATTGCGCAAAGAACTCGGCGATATTCTCTGGTATGTGGCGCTGGCATGTGATGCGCTCGACCTGGAGATGGCCGAGGTGATGGCTGAGAATATCGAAAAACTGCGCCGGCGCTATCCTGAGGGTTTCTCGCACGAACGTAGTATCAATCGCAATCCATAAGTGACACGGTGAATGCTGCGCCACCGCCAGGCTCCCGATCTCACCCGTCACCCAGCACTATGAACCAACGCACTGCCAGTATTAGCCGCACCACCGGCGAGACCGACATCAGCCTGAGCTTGAATCTGGACGGCGCCGGCAAGTCCGATGTCGGCACCGGGATCGGCTTTCTCGATCATATGCTGACCCTCTGGGCCAAACACGGCCTGTTCGATCTGGCGATTCGCGCCACCGGCGATCTGCATATCGATGAGCATCACACCGCTGAAGATACCTGTATCTGCCTGGGCCGAGCGATCGATCAAGCCCTCGGCGAGCGCCGCGGGATTGTGCGCACCGCCCACAGTTATGTGCCCATGGACGAGGCGTTGGCCCTGGCCGCGATCGACCTGGGCGGCCGACCGTACTGTGTCGTGCAGGCCGATTTCGTCACCCCGCGTATCGGCGCCCTCGGCACCGACATGATCGACCATTTGTTGGAGAGCGTGGCCTTTCATGCCCGCATGAACCTGCATGTGCAGGTGCTGTACGGGCGCAACGACCACCACAAAGTAGAGGCGATATTCAAGGCGTTCGGGCGAGCGCTCGATGCCGCCGCCCGTATCGATCCGCGCCTGGCCGATAGTGTTCCCAGCACAAAGGGTGTCTTGTAGTGATAGCCTTTCTGATCACACTGTTGCTGAGTTTCGGGCCGGCCCTGCTGTACGCAGCGATCGTCTACTGGCTGGATCGCTTCGAAAAAGAACCGATTCGCTTGCTAGTCGGCGCCTTTCTCTGGGGTGCGTTCGTCGCCACAATCGGCGCGATTATCGCCAGCACCGTCTTGCAAATCGGTATCGAAGTCCTTACGCAGAACGCCACATTCGCCGAACTCTCCGGGCCTACCCTGATTGCACCACTGGTAGAAGAGAGCTTGAAGGGCCTGGCGGTCGGCTTGATCTGGCTGTTCTTTCCGCATGAATTCGATTCACCGCTGGATGGAATGGTGTATGCCGCCATCACCGCCTTAGGCTTCGCCGCAACTGAGAATGTGCTCTACCTGTTCTTCGCCGGCTACGTCGAAGACGGCTACAGCGGCATGGCCGTGCTCTTTGTGTTGCGGGTGATCCTGGGCGGTTGGGGCCACGCCGTCTACACCGCCTTTATCGGGATCGGGTTTGCGATGGCGCGGCTGAGTCGCAGTTCGACGGTTCGCATTCTCGCGCCGATCTGCGGCTGGATGGTTGCCGTGTTCCTGCATGCCCTTCACAACACCATGGCAGTGCTGGCCGGCGGTGCCTTCGGGCTGGCCGGATTAGCAATGACGCTGATGGTGGATTGGAGCGGCTGGGTGTTCGCGTTCGGGATTGTGATCTGGGAGTTACGCCGTGAACGTAGTTGGATGCGGGACTATCTTGCGGAAGAGGTTGCCAACGGCACGATTCGGGTTGATCAGTATCGGGCGGCGTGTTCGGTGCGCGCACAGATCAGCGCGCGACTGAAGGGCAAAGCCAGCCGCACCTTCTTCGAACTTTGCGCCGAGTTGGCCCAGAAGAAGCATCAACTCGCGGTCGTAGGCGAGGAGCGGGGTAATAGCGCCCGCATTCAACAGATCCGCGCCGACCTGGCGCAATTGGCGGTGCAGATATAAAAAGTGGCTTTTGCCGCATGCAGCGACAAAAACCACCAACAACGCCATTCCTTTTGGCCAAATCAGGAGGCGAGAACCGCCGGAATGTCGCCGAGATAACCGGTGAGCAACCGGCGGGTCTTCTCGCAGGCGCGCCGATAAAGGTTGTTGGCGACGCGCTGCTCAAACAAGATCGTACGTCGCTCGGCTTCACAACGCAGCGTCCAATCAATCGCCGCAGCCAGATTATCGGCAACCAGACGCAACGACTGCAAGTACTCGTCGGCAAAAGGCGCCGCGGCATCAACAAAGCCACCGAAGCCTCCAGGCGCCGCAAATTGTCCAGCAGATCAGTCGCAGTCGCCGGGCTGCCGGGGTGCGAAGGCGCAACCAGCCGCTCATAGGTCGGGTCGTCGCTGTAATATTCGTGGAGCCGGTTGCGAGAGTGCGTATACGCACGTTGCGCCTGTACTTCACATTCCCAACGCTGCGAGAGCGCCTCGCGCCAGGCACTTAACGCCAACTCGGCACGACGATGATGATCGTCGAGCGTGTGGCGCAGTGCGCGATGTGCAGCCAATTCCTCGTCGGCCGACGGGATCGCGTTGCGATGCCGTTCCAACAGAGTGATCAACTGACTTGAGCCTTCAAGAAGGAGTGTTGTGTTTTCGAAGATCTGCGTCACGGCAGGTCCTTTCAGCAGTGATGACGGGGAGGAGCTTGCCTGCCTTACTAATAGTATCGATCGATAGCGTCCCCATCTATAGTACTAATGTAGCGAATCACCGTGGGACTGACGACAATGCGTAGTAGCCGCACTGTGCTACAATATCTTCTGCATCCTTTTTGCGTTCCGATACGTCAAATCCCTTGAACTGAAAATGCTCTTTTTTGTGATAGAGCAATGCTATCCAGGTGGTAGTTACTATTTCTTTGGATCGTTTTGGCGGCAAAGTCGTCAAGGCCAGCCAAAAACAGGAGGCGTCCGTATGGGTTTTCTCGACCAGCTCAGCAAGACGCTCACCCAGGGCGTCGACCGGGCCAAATTTGAGGCGGAGAAATTTCAGAAGACAACCCGGTTGCAGGGTGAAGTCAATGAGTTCCGCCGCCAGATGGACGGCAAGTTGATGGAATTGGGCCAGCGGGCCTATGATTTGCAGCGGGCCGGGCAAATTAATGTGCCGTCACTGGCCGAACTTGCCACGGCGGTGGATCAGTTACGCGGCGCCTTGATGGCGAAAGAAGAAGAGTTGAAACTGATTCAGGGCGATCAGTGGATCGATCCGGCGCCGACGAGTGCGCCGAGCCAGGCCCAGAATGTGCCGATTAGCTACGAAGCTCCGGAAACCCCGCCGGCTTCCACCCCGCCGGTCGGCCCAACTTCGCCGGCGGCAAGCGCGACCCCGGTGCAGAAGGCTTGCGGCAGTTGCGGATTCCAGATGCCGCAGACCGCCATGTTCTGCCCAAACTGCGGCAATCGCGTCGCTTAAAAGCGAGAGGGGTATCAGTGGTGCAGATTCGTCGTACCACTGATACCCCCTTGCTGTATTTGCCGAAATAAGTTTAATGATTGAGCGGCATGTGAGCACGATTGTTGGGCAGATCCTGCTGCGACCGCAGCGCATTCATGTAGCGCTCCAAAGCCTCCTGGGGCGTGCGCGCGGTTGTGACGCCTTCCATCGAAATCCCAAGGGTGGTCATGGTTGCGGCGACCGACGCCGAGATCCCCGTGATCGTCACCCGGCAACCAAGCAATCGTAACGCCTGCGCGGCTTTGAGCAGCGCCTGGGCAACTTCCGTATCATGGTAGAAACCCCGGCAATGTCCAGCACCACCAACTGGGCACGTAGCGCACTGACATCTTGCAACAGGCGACTGGTAAGATCCTGGGCGCGGCGGCTATCGAGATGCCCAACCACCGGCGCAAGCAGCACACCATTGGCCAACGTCACCGCAGGTGTCTCAAGAGTAGCGACGAGATCGAGCAACCGGCGCTGCTGATCATTCTGCTCCACAAGTTCGGCGGCCCGCTGGGTAAGTTCGGCAGCCTGACGGCGAGTTTCGTCCAGCGCCTTCTCGGCGCGTTGCGCATTCGCCTCCAATCCACGTTGCGCGGTATCGGTTACCAGGCGGCCTAAAATCATACCGGCGATAATCATCGAGAAAATGACGATCCCCAGCACATCGGAGTAGGCGCCGCTGCCACCGGCACGAATGATCAACCCGCCGTAGGTTCCCAATGCCGCCACCACTACCCAGAGCGGTGAAGCGACGATCAAGGCGACCAGCGCGGGGATAAATACCGCAAGCGTCACCTGATCGCGGAGAAATTGCTCCGACGCTGTTAAGACGATCATGCCCGTGAGAAACAGCACCAGCAGGTAACGGGTATACTCCCAGCCGCGCGCATAGGCAACCGTTAATCCGGATATCACGGTCAGAGAACCGGCCGCAACCAGCAGCATCAGTGGATCACGCGATCCGAACAACTCGACGATAAGGGCAAGCAGTGCGCCCACCCCCTGAATAAAAAGTACGCCAAAAATAACCTGTCGCTGCGTCAGATTCATAATCGTCACTTTCAGGGCGCCGGCAACTCCGACTGAGGGTACCAGAAATCCCCGAGACGAGCGCCGAGTCCTACTACTGCACCCCGATGCCAGATGTCGGCATGTTGAGCGATTGTGGCGTAGCGGTTGTGCTTATCACTACGCCAGGTGCCTCGCAAGTAGCGATAATCATACAAGATGCGCCGAACCATGGTCTCATCGAGACTATAACCTGGGCGCTGCGACCAGTAGCACTGGGCGCGATCGAGTAACGGGAGCGGCAGCACATCGGCATCGAAGATCGGTTTACCGAAGCTCAGCAACAACTTCGCCGGCGGCAACGGTTCACCGAACCAGGCCGCAATCAAATCGGCCTGTGTGAGAACCTCGGCCTGTTTAGCCAGGGCGATCAGGCGTTGCCAATGTGCGCCGGCCTGTGGATTGACATACCACCAGATCGTGCGTCCGGTGTCAGGAAGTGATTCGCGCAACACGGCTGCCGCCTGCTGGATCTCGGCATCGTCCTCGGCGCCGACAATTCGTATGCGCCAACCGAGTTCACGCCAGCGCCGGATCGCCGCTGCGCCGGCTAACCCCTCGACGATCCAACCGATCAGTTTTTCGCGATAACGACCGACCTCGGCGAATTGCGACGGCGCCGCCGCGATTGTGAAGATGTGCTGCACGCCGTAGTTGAACAGCAGATCCATCGTTGTGATCATGCGTTGCTGCGACCAATCAGCGTAGCCGTCGTCGGATGGATCGACGCCATGAAGCGCGGCATCACGGCGCGTGCCACCCTGGGCGTATACCAGGGTCGGCGGCATAAGCGCGGCGATCACTTCACGCGGGGCCTGAAGAAACGTTTCCAGATCCGGCAACTCAGGCATTTTGCACAAACTCCTGATCCAACTCCAGCGCCAACATCGCAGTCAGTTCCAACACTTGATCAATTGGTACGGCTGATACAGCTCTTTGCCGATCCAACGAAGGGTTGTGTTGCGCACCAGGGGCCGGTAATGTTCGAACATAAACCGGCGCGCCCGCGACAATGCGGCAGCGACCGCCGGCCTGTATAGCGGATCATTGCCCAACATGCGCAGGGCCAGAACGGCATATGCGGTTTCGCTGGAACTGGATTCGGTACTGCCCCAACCACCATCGGAACGCTGATAGTCGAGAATCACCCGCAACGCCAATTGTAAGGCCTCCTGATGATCACCGGCCACCTTGAGTGCCTGGATCACCAGGATGGTTGGGTATAACCAGGAACAGTGCCACTTATCGCTTATCCAACGCCCATCGTTATTCTGGAGTGTTTCTAAGCGAGCGGTAAACTGCCTGACATCTTCGCCGAGGAGTTGCAGGGCATGCACGAAACGCGCAGTTGCCGAGAGCGAAATCTGTAATTCGTGGGGGTAGCAGCAAAAATGCTGATCACGTCGATAATACGTTGACGGCAAGCGATCAAAATCTCGACCGGCCGCTGTGAGCACCGCCATCGCCGCAGCGGTTGTATCGCCGTCAGTCTCAAAATGGTCGCTGAAACCAACTCCGTGGGTACCGAAGGCGGCGACAAGTTCGTCGATCCGGGGTTGGACAACGGCTTGCAGCAGCGGATGATCAAGCAGATCCGCCATCAGCAAAGTATACAGGGCAAATGTGGCCTCGAAACGATAGATCGGCCAGACCGTCGGAACAACACCGGGGATAGCTTCGCCGGTGGCCTGTGAAGCCTCGACAAGATAGCGGCGCGCCAGATCACATTGATCGGCTGTTTGGGGATTATGGCGAGCGGCGGCGATCCAGGCCGCAGTTGCCGCCGGGCTATGGCCGACACCGCCGGTTGGATCGCACGCGGTCGGATCGGGATTTTGGCCCCACCCTTCCCAGGAATGTACCGCCGAGGTGGCGGCAGCGGGCTTGATGCGGTGGATCAGCGCCAGGCGTTCCTGGCCGAGATTGCTCAGCCTGGTATATGGTGCAGGTGAGATATCGAGGCCGGCAGATCGGACATCATCCAGCAACTTCGGCAGTAACAACTCCGATCCGACCGGAATGTCGTCGGGCAGCGGACCGTTCCAGTAGGTCGCCTGACGGCGCAAGAAAGCGATACCCTCCTGGACAGCCTCACGATGGGGCTTACGCGTCACATACGGGCGCAGGGCCAGAATTGATGCAAGCGTCGGCACGTCACGGGTGCGTGGCGCATCAACATCACCCCAGCCGCCGTCGGATCGTTGTTGCGCGAGCAACCAGTTCAAGGCAGGCCAGACACCCTCTTCAGGCGGGGCCAGACGTACGACCTGGGCGGTATCGTAGATCGAGGCGCTGATCAGGCCGCCGTGACAGCCAAGATTGTGAATCGCCTGGCGTAAATCGGTTATGAGCAACTCGCCAATCCGGTTCATTGGTTCTCCTACACTCCACGTCAAAATGATCAGCCACCGACGGTGCCGGCGAACATGGCCGAAGCACCATCAGTGGCTGATTGGGGCGGATACGACGCGCCGACAGATTAGCGCGTAAGTGCGCGCTCGAGCTGGCGAACAATTGTCCGCTCATGCACATCCAGAATCACTTGCGCGTTGTCGGGTTCGCGCACGAGAATTGCAAAAAGCGCTGCATTCAGATCAAATCCGGGCAAAAATGCCTGATCGGCCAGCGCCGAAAGTTCGGCGTCATCGGCGATCATCGGCACCCGATCAGCAATATCCAACCCGATAATGGTTTGGCCGCGTGTGACATCATCGACCGTAACCACATCGATTAGGGCACTCCGAGCCTCGCCGTACTGCGGGTAGAGCGCATAAAAGACGGCGGCGACATCGGGGATCGCCGCTGCTTTAACGGGGCCGGCGGCTTGCTGCACCGCGAAATAGCCGCTTAGTGCCGGTGCCAGCAATTGGCCGACGGCGCCGCCACGTTGGGCGAGCCGGGCCGGGAACTTCTCGACATCGACTTGCACCTGATCGAAGGCATCAAGGGTAACGAGTTCTAACTGCATCCCGCCCGCCAAAACCACTTCCAGGGCGTGGGGATCGGCGTAGATATTGAATTCGGCGACCGGCGTGCTGTTCCCGCCGTGCCGGGCGCCACCCAGGGCCACCAACCGCACACCGGCCATTTCGGCCGGATATTGCTGCACGGCAAGGGCGATATTGGTGAGCGGGCCGAGGGCGATGATGGTCAGATCGGGGTTGGCGGCGGCGGCGGCAGCCAATGCGGCGGGCGCATCGCCGGGCAATCCGCCGATGTCGATCGTCGGATTCTGGTTGAACCAGAGGCCATCGGGGCCGTGGATCAGTGCGCCGGTTCGTGTGGCCGGCAACTCCAGCGGGGCAGATGCGCCGATCGTCACCGGATACTGGCGCTCTGCGGCGGCGAACAACGTCAGCAAATTGCGGGCGGCATGTTCATTCGAGGTATTGCCGGCAACCGTGGTGAAGCCGAGGATCTCGGCCCGAGGTTGCTCCATCAACCAGGCAATCGCGACGGCGTCATCAACCCCAATATCGGTATCGACGAAAAAGACGGCCGGCGCTGACGATGTGCGCGCAGCGGCTGGATAGGCGGCGAGGCCGAAAACAATCAGCGCGGCGCAGATGAAAACAAGGAAATAACGGTACTGACGCATGGTGCCTCCATGGGCTGTGATGGATAGATCGCTGGAGTACACATCAACCCAAATTTCGCATTATTTATAGACTTTCTTAACGAATGTGTCCATCACCCGCGGGTACTATCGAGACTGGTGCATCGGTTACTCTGCTCGATTCGCGGTGCAATCCAAAGGCCGACAGAGTTTTGTCGCCATCGGCCATCGGATGACAGAATCAGATCGCCCGGCGGTTGCTGATTATGCGCCAAGGGCCTGAGCGACAAGATCGGAACCGTCCAACAGTGCGCGGGTATGGCGGGCAAATGTCGCGGGAAACGGTCCGAGATCGGCGGCAAGGCGGGCGAGATCGGCATAATTAAGCACACGATACCATCCGGGCAACGTCGCACTATTCCAGCCGTAGGAGCGGGCCGCCGTGAGTAAATTGGCGGGCGCCTCATCGAGGACATTGGCGGCGTCGAGACTAGCCGACAACCCATTCCGCATCCCGATCAGATAGCAGCCACCAGATTCAGCCGGCCCAACCACAAAATCCGCCGAAGCCTCCAGGTGATCGAAGGCATCGGCCAGACGCCAGAACGGCAAGTGGGGAACATCACCGGCAACCAGAATCACCGGCCCAAGCGAGAGCGCCTCGACAAAGGCCTGTTCGGCCGTGGCAGGCGTACAAATGCGGATCTGTACACCACGTAACGCCGCAGCCGTTTCTACGAGATCTTGCACAAATCCGATCCGTAAAGGCCGGCCAAAGACGGCTTCAACGCGCTCATCACTGTTAACTGTAATTATCATTCGCTGCATCAAAAGCTCTCTCCTGGCACCGATCCACCAGAGCAGAGCATCGCGACGATGCGCACTCCGAAACCAGGCCAGACAGCCTCGCACAGAACTGCACGAAGATATACGATCACGCCTGGTCCTCGTCGAGCAGGCACCATTATCGGAGGGCTAGAATGAGAGTGAATACGCCCCTATCAT
Organism: Oscillochloris sp.; assembly: GCA_012032775.1. Lineage (GTDB taxonomy): Bacteria > Chloroflexota > Chloroflexia > Chloroflexales > Chloroflexaceae > JAAUQO01. The sequence continues at coordinate 29,050 of JAAUQO010000010.1, forward strand.
AAGCGCGGTTGGCCTATGGGTCAATAAAAATGAGAAAAGTGTCAGCCCGGCCAGGATTGCCGCGCGAATCTTCAGAATAATGCGATATTCACCACAGGTTATCCGTGCTTTACCGGGCAGGGGTAAGCTGCCGCCTATACTGCGTGCAAGGGTTCACACCCATCCAGTAAGAGGAGGCGGTAATGAGTGCTCTTGATGAAGTCAGCGCCGACAGCGAAGTTAGCGTCACTGCGCCTGTATCCGTTACGATCGACGGTAATGAAGCCGTTGCACAGGTTGCGTACGCCCTGAGTGAAGTCGTCGCAATCTATCCAATTACGCCATCAACCCCCATGGGCGAGTCGGCCGATGCGTATGCGGCAACCGGTCGCCCAAACCTATGGGGCACGATTCCGACGGTGTACGAGATGCAGTCGGAAGGCGGGGCGGCCGGCGCACTACACGGCGCGATGCAGGCCGGCGCACTGACAACAACCTTTACGGCCTCGCAGGGTTTGCTGTTGATGATCCCGAATATGTATAAGATCGCCGGCGAGCTCACGCCGACTGTCTTTCACGTTGCGGCCCGATCACTGGCAGCCCAGGCGCTCTCGATCTTCGGCGATCATTCCGATGTGATGGCAACGCGCGCCAGCGGATTCGCGCTTCTGAGTTCCGGTTCGGTGCAAGAAGCCCACGATCTGGCCTTAGTATCCCATGCAGCAACGCTTGAATCACGCATTCCATTTTTACATTTCTTTGATGGTTTCCGCACATCGCATGAAGTTAACAAGATTACGCCGGTCGATCATACGGTTATTCGCGCGATGATTGACGATAGCCTGGTGCATGCCCATCGCAGCCGCGCACTTTCGCCCGATCGACCGGTGTTGCGTGGCAGTGCCCAGAACCCCGATGTCTACTTCCAGGCCCGCGAGACGGTCAATCCGTTCTATGCCGTAACTCCGGCGATTGTGCAAAAGGCGATGGATCGCTTCGCCGAGCTGACCGGCCGTAAATACCGGCTCTTCGAGTACGTCGGCGCGCCCGATGCCGAGCGAGTGCTGGTGATTATGGGTTCGGGCGGCGAGACGGCGGCCGAAACCGCGCGCTATCTGGCCGACCGCGATGAGAAGGTTGGTGTGATCCGGGTACGGCTCTACCGGCCGTTCGATACCGACGCGCTCCTGGCGGCGCTACCGCAGACCGTCAAGACAATTGCGGTGCTCGATCGAACCAAGGAACCCGGCAGCAGCGGCGAGCCGTTGTACCTGGATGTGGTGGCGGCGCTGACGCGGCGATCCGGGCCACAGCCGAAGGTGATCGGCGGGCGCTACGGCCTCTCATCGAAGGAGTTTACCCCGGCGATGGTGCGGGCGGTCTTTGACGAACTCACGTCTGATACGCCACGCGAGCGCTTCACCCTTGGTATTAGCGACGATGTCGGCGGCACCAGCCTGAACTACGATCCGAGCTTCAATATTGAACCGGCCGGAACCGTGCGCTGCGTCTTCTGGGGCCTCGGCGCCGACGGCACGGTTGGCGCAAATAAGAACAGCATCAAGATCATCGGCGAAGAGACAACCAACGAAGCTCAGGGCTATTTCGTCTACGACTCGAAGAAGTCGGGATCGGTGACGATCTCGCACCTGCGCTTCGGGCCACAGCCGATTCGGTCGCCATACCTGATCGGCGACAGCCAGGCCGATTTCGTAGCCTGTCACCAGTTCGCCTTCCTGGAGCGCTACGATGTGCTGCGCTATGCCCGCGACGGCGGTGTATTTCTGCTGAACAGCCCGTTCGATACCAACACCGTCTGGAGCAAGATGCCGGCCGAGGTATGCCAGATCATCCGGGATCGGCAGTTGCGCCTGTTTGTGATCGATGCCACCCAGGTGGCGAATGAAACCGGTATGCGCGGCCGTATCAACACGGTGATGCAGACCTGTTTCTTCGCAATTAGCGGGGTCTTGCCGCGTGATGAAGCGATCGCCGAGATCAAGCGCAGCATCCGCAAAACCTACGGCAAACGCGGCGAGGCAGTGGTTCGCCAGAACTTCATGGCGGTTGACAGCACCCTCGACCATCTGTACGAAGTGGCGATCCCGGCAGTAGAGCCGAGTGTAAACGGCATGCATATGCGCCCGACGGTACCTGATGCCGCGCCCGACTTCGTGCGCAACGTCCTTGGCCCGATGATCGCCGGTCGCGGCGATGATCTGCCGGTGAGCGCGCTTCCGGTTGACGGCAGCTACCCAACCGGCACGGCGCGCTGGGAGAAGCGCAACATCGCGGCGGAGATCCCGGTCTGGGATGAGAGCATCTGTATCCAGTGCAACAAGTGCGCCTTTGTCTGTCCGCACGCCGTGATTCGCCCGGCCGTCTACCCGGCAGAGGCATTGGCAGGTGCTCCGGAGAGCTTCAAGAGCGTCAACGCGCGCTACAAAGAATTGCCAGGAATGCAGTATACCCTGCAAGTTGCGCCCGAGGATTGCACCGGCTGCGGGTTGTGTGTCGAGGCCTGCCCGGTGAAGAACAAGAGCGCGGTCGGACGCAAGGCGATCAACATGGAGCCGCAGCCGGCGCTACGCGAGCAAGAAGTCGCAAACTGGGACTTCTTCCTGCAATTGCCGGAAGTTGATCGCACCCAACTGCACTTAAACAGCATCAAAAATTCGCAACTGTTGACGCCCCTGTTCGAGTTCTCGGGTGCGTGTTCCGGTTGCGGCGAAACGCCGTATGTCAAGCTGGTCAGCCAGTTGTACGGCGACCGCGCGGTGATCGCGAATGCAACCGGTTGTTCATCGATCTACGGCGGCAATTTGCCGACGACCCCGTGGAGCGTCAATCGCGACGGCCGGGGGCCGGCCTGGGCCAACTCGCTCTTTGAGGACAACGCCGAATTCGGCCTGGGCATGCGGCTCACGATCGACAAGCAGACCGAGTACGCCCGCGAATTGGTAGCGGCGCAGCGCGAACTGATCGGCGAGGCATTAGCCGACGACCTGCTTGCGAGCAGCGGGCGCGACGAGGCAACTTTGGCGGCGCAACGCGAACGCGTAGTGGCGTTAAAGCAGCGATTGACGGCGGCGATCGAAGCCGGCAGCGAACAGCGCGCAGTCTTGCTGGACCTCCTATCACTGGCCGACACACTGGTGCCACGCAGCCTATGGATCATCGGCGGCGACGGTTGGGCCTACGACATCGGCTTCGGCGGCTTAGACCATGTGATGGCATCGGGGCGCAATGTCAACATCCTGGTACTGGACACGGAAGTCTACTCGAATACCGGCGGGCAGGCGAGCAAATCGACGCCGCTGGGCGCAGTCGCCAAGTTTGCGGCAAAGGGCAAATCCACCCCGAAGAAGGATCTGGGCCTGCTGGCGATGGCGTACGGCACTGTATACGTGGCGCGGGTGGCGATGGGCTACGACGACGTACAAACGCTGCGGGCCATTCAGGAAGCCGAAGCCTATGACGGCGTGTCGCTGGTGATCGCCTACAGCCATTGTATCGCCCATGGCATCGACATGCGGCGCGGCCTGGATCAGCAAAAATTGGCGGTGCAAAGCGGCATGTGGACCCTGTATCGCTACAACCCGAGCTTGATCGAGGCCGGGAAAGTGCCGATGGTCATCGACTCCAAGCCGCCGAGCATCAGCCCCGAGCAGTATATCGCCGGCGAAGGCCGCTTCCAGATCCTGAATCGCAGCGATCCGACGCGGGCCGCGAACCTGCTCGACCAGGCCCGCAAAGATAACATGGCGCACTACATCAGGCTGGAGCAACTGACGAAGAGCGAGTAGTACCGATACGTGTAAGGGCGAAGTAGGTCGCGGCGCGAACTGCTTCGCCCAACAGGAGCCAGACGATGATCAACCTCAACACCTCATACATGGGGCTACCGCTCAACAGCCCGCTGGTGCTCTCGGCATCACCGCTCTCACAGCGGGTCGAAACCGTGCAGCGACTGGCGGAAGCCGGCATTTCGGCAGTGGTGATGTACTCGCTGTTCGAAGAGCAGATTATCCAGACCAGTTTGGAACTGGATCACCTGTTGAGCCACGGTTCCGAAAGCTTTGCCGAAGCACTCAGCTACCTGCCGGATCACGGGCAATACAGTATCGGGCCGGATCGCTACCTGGAGCAGGTACGTACCTTAAAGCGCAGCCTCGATATTCCGGTAATCGGTAGCCTGAATGGCGTATCAAGCGGCGGTTGGGTGCATTACGCCCGCGAGATCGAATTGGCCGGCGCCGATGCGTTGGAACTCAATATCTACTTTGTACCGACCGATCCCAACCTGACAAGTGCCGGCCTTGAGCAAATATATGTCGATCTGGTGCGGTCAGTCCGGGCCAAGATCAAGATCCCATTGGCGGTCAAACTCAGTCCGTACTTTACGGCACTCCCCAATCTCGCTACCCAACTCGAGCAAGCCGGCGCCAATGCACTGGTGCTCTTCAACCGCTTCTACCAACCGGATTTCGACCTGGAAAACCTGGAAGTTGTGCCGAATCTGCATCTCAGCGACTCACACGAACTCCGGCTCCCATTACGCTGGATCGCACTGCTGTACGGACGACTGCAGCTCGACTTCGCACTTAGTAGCGGCGTTCATCGCGCACAAGACATCCTCAAGGCGATGATGGCCGGAGCGAATGTCGCCATGACGGCATCGGCGTTGTTAAAGAACGAACCGGTCAACACAGTTCAGAATCTGATGAGCGAGATGCGCACCTGGATGCAGGAACATGAATACGAATCGATCGTGCAGATGCGCGGCAGTATGAGCCAGCGGGCGGTTGCAGAACCGGCGGCCCTGGAACGAGCCAATTACATGAAAGTGTTGAGTTCGTACCGGCCCAACAACGGCGTTGAGGCGCACTCGCTGCTCACGGGTGATCTGTTATACCCGTTTATGGCTACTCCTGATGAGCCTGATCGCTAAATGCTTGCAAAGTGCGCTTGCAGCATTTAGGAGCTAAGAAGTGGATTCTTCAGGGAGGGCAAGCCTCCCTGAAACCCTCCTTGCCGTAGCTTCTCTTGGGAAGCATGTAGGTTCGCCCGGCGGTGACGATCCTCGACAACGCCGGGATCGTCACCAGCACACTTCCAGACACATCCCTCCGATCATTTACCAATTACCACTCGAACGTTCCGAATATCACATACACATTTTGCACTTTGCGATATAATTGCAGTACGCATATCATCTGAGGCTCAACCTCTTATCGCAGTGTTGCCGACAACCGAACGCTCGGGTTGACTGACAAGCGCCGTGCAGCGTGCGCTTGCACAACAACGATCTGTGTCTGTGAAGGAGCGAGTATGGCCGCCAGAACAACGACGGAGTTGGAGCGACAGCAGATCTTTACCGCCAGCGGTGCTGATAGTTTCCGCAGTGAACTGCTCAGCGGACGCACGGTACGGTGCGCAAATCTCTGGATGGCCAGTGCCCAGGTCTACAATGACGGCGCGGCCGAAATTGAGATCTTCTGCAGTCTGGACATTCGGACGGACCGTTGGGATGCCGAAATCTACTACTACAGTTTTGAGCGGGCGATTGCGGCACTCCGTGAGTATGAGCAGACCGGCAATATCCCTGAAGGTGAATAGCTAGCCTAACCACTCGATCCAGTGCGCATGCCCGGTGGTATGGGCTAAAACCCGGATCTGTTGGCTATCGTTCCGATAACAAATAAGTTTTAAGTCCGGCAATAGTGCGCCATCATGCTCGCTGCTTAAACGGTAGATCGGGCGATGCTGCGCTGCAACAGCCAACAACGCATGCACCTGTGTCCGTAGCTCCGGGCTGAGTTGGTACAAGACATGCGTATGCACTATGCAGAGCACCGCATCGGGAGGCGCCTGCGCAATCAACTGCGGCAACCACTCCAATAAATCACCACGCACCAATGGCGGTGGGAAGATCCGAGCCATCTCCATCGCTGCACGTAATCGCTCCCGACGTTCCACATGCTCCGGCCAGATCAACGCCTCCAACCAGCGCCGCGCGGCCGGATCGGCCAGATCGACCGGATTCAAATCAACCCCGATTCGCCAGATAATATCCGGTGGCGCGGCTGGAATGGGCGGGACAACCGGCCCACGTAACTCGGTCACGAGCTGCACCGGCGCCTCCGGATCCCCGCATCGCATACCATTACTATAGCGATACCCGTAGCGATCGAGGTTGAGATTGAGCCCGGCGCTCGGCCCCAACTCGATCAATGCCAGCGGTCGCCCGCCGGCCAGTTGCTGAACCGTCGCCAGGCCCGGCAACAAATAGGTACTCCGCAGCACTTCGTTCGTCTGCGTCAGCCGGGTTCGCAACAAGGGCAAGATCTCAGCAGCCCGATCCAGACAGAATACGCGAAATAGCGCTAACAACGCAGTGTCAGGGGCCCGACTGCCGCCCACAGTGGGATAGTAAGCGGCCAATCGCTGCTCCGGCGCGCGCAGCAACAGATCATGCACCGCTGCGAACAACATATTCGGCGGCGGCTGGCCCGGCTGAGTCTGGGCGGCAAGGGCCAACAACTCCGGATCATCGGCAATATACGGCGCCAGCATTGCATACAGCGGCGCCACCCCCTCGCAGTGAACGGCGAACTCTGTGAATCGGCGCGCCACATCGGCTAAGGCAGCGTCGATGAACTGCACATCAGCCATTGTTATGCCTCCGTCGCCAAGGACCGCACCGCCGGCCCAATATATTCCGCCTCGGGACGCACCAGGCGCGCTACATCCAACTGCTCACGGATATGCGCGACCCACCCAGGAAGCCGGGCCATTGCAAAAGCGGCCGTGAAAAGATCCAGCGGAAATCCCAACTGGTAGAGCAATGGCGCACTATAAAACTCGACGTTTGGAAACAACGTGCGCGCCTGGAAATGCGGATGGGCCAGCACATGGGCTGCTACGGCCTCGGCCACGCCATGGGCCGTAGGGTCGGCGCCCTTGCGTGCCGCCAGCGCCGCCGAATAGTGCCGCAGATGTCGTACGCGCGGATCTTCCGTTGTGTAAATCCGGTGTCCAACCCCCATCAGCGCTCTTTGCGCGCCAGCAGATCGGCCACAAAGCCGGCAACTCGCTCGGGTGAGCCGATCGCCAGAAACTGCCGCATCGCCATCTCGTTTGCGCCGCCGTGCGCAACCCCCTTCAGCGTCGCCAGGGCAGCATCGCTCGCCGCATATAGATCGTTCTGGGCACTGGCCGCCACCCGCGCCACAAAGGTCGATACATTCAGGCCATGTTCGGCCAACAAAACCATGTAGCAATTCAACGCTTCAGCCTCGATCGCTTCCGGCCGCCGGCCCTGCAACGCCATCAGAAATGCTTCGGCCTGGCCCAGATCGGCATCGGGCTCTACCGGAGCCAAACCCTGACGACGCCGTGCCCATGCCGCCACCAGCATGGGAAACTTGGCGATCAACCGCAACCCATCGTCGAACACTGTTGCCGGACCCATGATCGCCGGTTGGTGCAAGCCGGCCAACAAACTGAGCGCCGCCCGCAAAACATCCATCCCATGGCCGGTTGTCGGCAACGATTCGATCAGCGCCAGCTCGGCATCATCGAGCTTGCGCAATGCCGCCAGTTGTGCTTGCAGCGCCTGTAGCGCCGCTGCATCGGGCAATTCGCCGTTCCAAAGCAAGAACAATACCGCTTCCCAACGAAGCCGCTCCGCCAGATCATGGACGTTGTACCCACAGTAGTGCAATTGCCCGGCGGCGCCGTCGATCAGGCCGAGCCGGGTTTGTGCCACGATTGTTCCGTCAAGCCCCAGGCTGCGTGTCATCACTATGCCCCCTGGTTGTCAATGCAAAATACGAACTGCCACCTGCCAAGTGCGAAATACCGACCCTGCGCCACATGTGCGTACAAGACCCAATGGTTCGTTACGGGGATTCACCGAAAACCGGGTATCAGCATCACCTGCGTTCACCAGTAGCTCGGCGCCAGCATAGCATGTAGCTGGATACTTGTCAATATATGTTGATATATATTGACGAATGTTGACTTCAGGCTGAAGACCGACTATACTTTTCGTATGGATGTGCAAGACGATTTTTTAACGGTTAAGCAAGCCAGCGCCTTACTCGGGGTGAAACCGGCAACGTTGTATGCGTATGTCAGCCGGGGAGTGCTGAAGAGTTTTCGGCTTGGGGTTGGGCGCCAACGGCTGTATCGCCGGGCCGATATTGAGGCGCTTATGGAGATACGCGCCGATCACCCGTCACCACAGCAGGTCGCCGAAGAACCCGCAGTTTATCAACCAGCGCCGGCGGCTAACGATGACCGAACATTGCGCGATGTATGTTTACCGAATGCTGAAACCTGGGCCGGGGATCATTAAAGGGCGGGGCGAAAAGCAGCGGAGGCGCGCCGAAAGGCTGGCGGGCTATGGTAATCTTGGCGCACGTTGCAGGCGCGGTTTGTTCACGCCTGCCCGCGCCTCATACTTCCCTATGACTCCCCATACCTCTCACGCATCTCCATACACCGGAATGTGCGCTCCGCTGATAATGCGGGCGTCGGGGCCAACCAGGAACAACACCACTCTGGCGATCGCCTCCGGCGTAACCCATTTGCGGTAGTCGGCTTTCGGCATCGCCGAGCGGTTGGCCGCTGTATCGATCACACTCGGCAAGATACTGTTTACGCTTACATGGTGAGGTTTCAGCTCCTCGGCCATTGCCTCGGTAAGCTGTAACAGCGCTCGCTTGGACGCGGCATAGGCAGCGAGATGCGAACCGGCCTGAAGGGCAGTGCGGGTGGCGGTGTTCACAATTGCGCCGCCGCCGCGAGCAATTAAATGCGGCGTAGCCGCCATACTTGAGAGCACCGCCGTTTTCAGGTTGAGATCGAACTGCTGTTGCCAGAGCGCCCAGTCGGTTTCATGCACCGGTGCGCCGCCGGCAAACCCACCGGCAATATTCACAAGAATGTCGAGGCCGCCATGGCGTTCGATGGCTGCGGAATATGCCTGCGCAACCGCATCCGGGTCGGTCAAATCCAACTCCATCCCACTCAAACTGTCGCCGGCGCCTGTCTGAGTACGTACTTGTTCCAGATCGGCGATCCGCCGGTAGGGCACAATAACCCTCGCCCCTGCGCTCAGCAAGGCTGCGATCACGGCCTGTCCAAGTCCGCCGGTGCCGCCGGTAACAATCGCCACATGATTATGTAGATCCATCAAGCGCTCCTATCGCAAACAGGATATCGGATACAAGATACAGGATGATCGTGCCCGGCTAAACAAAATGCCGATCACAGAGCCTGTGATCGGCACGAAATAGACAAGGCATCGTTCAACACCGAGCGACGCCGCAATAGACAGATTTGAGAGCAGTTCTTACTGAAGCAACAGATCAAAGCTGGGATGTGAGTCATCACCGCCCAACCGACGCAACGCACGCTGAATCATTCGCACGGTTCCTTCACCGATCCAATAGGTCAGTAACGAGCCGATCACCAGGCCAAGAGCGCCGCCAAGTCCGGCTCCGGCAGCGAAAAGGATAAAGCGCTTCCGACGAAACGCAGCTTTGCGTCGCGAGGTATCTGTGTTCATAATCGCCTCATTGAACGACGACGACCGGCGGCGTTTTGCTCCATAGCCGCTCCAATCGATAGTAGTCGCGCTGGGTTTGATTGAATACGTGTACCACGATATCGTGGTAATCGCAGCAAAATCCAGCCAGTCTCAGAACTGCCTTCGATCCGAGGGTTCAGCCCAAATTCCTTCGTCACTTGTTCGTCGATGTGTTCAAAGATCGCGCGGAGTTGCCGATCATTGTCGCCAGAGCAGATCACAAAGTAATCGGCAATCGTACTCTGGTTGCGAATGTCCAACAACACGATCTCAGAGGCTTGCTTGTCTTCGGCAAGATCCACGATTCGACGAGCGATTGTTACGGTCTCGATAGTTGTGCTCCTCATACTGCAGCGTACGATGGTGCCTATATAGGCAGATCGTATCATACATGACGCAGAATGTAAACTCCTTGTTACCATTTATACACGCAACATAATTCCGTTGTAACCAGCACTAAAGCAGCGCAGTTATACTCTACGCCCACAACCGCGCTGTTGTGAGCACTATCCGGCATGTCTATTCAATACCAATTATATAAATCATATCTGATAGATATGATAGTGTTGAGTGGCGACACCACTCAACACTATTGTACCGCATCAGGGATGCGTTAGCACTCCGAGTAGCCGCAGGTGTGGCACTTGCGGCAGCCTTCTTCGTTCAACAGCGTGGCATTCTGACAATCGGGGCAGATTTCGCCGACAATCAACGGCGTGCTGTGATCCGATAGCGCTATGTAGCTAGGGGCCTGCTCGTAGTGATGGCCGTTGCCGTTCGCGGTGCTGTGGCCATTGCCGTTGCTCTGCGATGAAAGCGGACGCGCCGGTGCATCGGGGTTGACGTAGTGATCTTGCAGCAGTTTGCCGATCGCGTCGGGAACCGAGCGCACACGATTTGGGCCGAAGCCGGCGCTGCTCGCACCGCCGATGCCGCGCAGTTGCTCGGCGATCAGTTTGACCGGCACACCACAGCGCAGCGCCAACGAAATCAGCCGCCCGATCGCTTCGGTAAAGGCCATTACGTCGCTGCCGGCCCGCCCGATGATCGCGAAGACCTCGAATGGCTTGCCTTCCAAATCGGTCACAAACAGCCGCAGCTTGCCCAACGGCGTCGCCACCGGGAATGAGTGGCTCGGCAACCCATCGGTCGGCACATCGCGCGGCGTAATTGTGGCCGGCACCGGCACCACCGCCGGCTCGGACACAGGCGTGGGAGCCGATTTCTCCTGTTTGCTGCCGCCGGTCGCACCCGTCGAGAGCACCTGGTTCGAGCGCGATCCGTCGCGGTAAACCGTGATGCCCTTGCACTTGAGTGAGAACGCAAGCTCGTACGCCTCGCGCACCTGCTCGGGCGTGGCCTCGTGCGGGAAATTGATCGTCTTGCTGATAGCCGAATCTGTGTAATCCTGAAATGCCGCCTGCATGCGAACGTGCGCTTCCGGCTCGATATCATGGGCCGTGACCCATGCTCGTTGCACGGCAGCCGGCACTTCAGGGTGATGGATGTGGCCGGTATCGGCGATCCGCTCCATCAGCGCCGCGCTATACCACCCCTCGCGCTTCGCCTGCTCGACGAAATCCTGGTTGATGTCGAGCATGCGCGAGTCGGCCTGGTAGCGCCAGAACGCAATCGCGAACAACGGCTCGATCCCCGATGAGCAACCGGCGATAATGCTGATCGTGCCGGTCGGTGCGACCGTCGTCACATTGCAGTTACGCAGCTTGCGCTCAGGCCGAATCCGCGAGCCGTCGGCCCGGCGAGCGCAGGTTGCGTCCGGCCCCCAGATGCTGTGCTCCCACTCGGGGAATGGGCCGCGCTCGGCGGCCAACTGCTCCGAGGCCACCTTGCTCTCTTCATCGACGAACTGCATCACCTTACGACCCAACTCCACCGCCTCGGCCGAGTTGTAGGGCACGCCGAGCTTAACCAGCAGATCGGCCCAGCCCATCACACCCAGGCCGATCCGGCGGATCTTCTGGCTGAGTTCGTGGATCTGCGGCAACGGATAATGGTTCGCGTCGATCACATTATCCAGGAAGCGCGTGCTGTCATGCACCACCTCGCGCAGCCCGCTCCAGTCAACATTGCCGTTTTCAAGGGCGAACTTGCCCAGATTGACGGAGCCGAGATTGCAATTATGAACAACCATACCCTCAGCGATAAAGTGATGGTGTTCAGGCAGCGAAATATCGAACACCTCGTATTCGCCTGCAAGTGACAAAGAACGAATTCCAACCGCATCGGGATTGACATGCTTCCGCTGCCGATCACGTAGCTTTTCTTGCAATCGAGATTGCTTCTCGGTTGCCAAGCCTAACCCAACCTGCTCAGCGAACAAATTGAGCGAAGGGCCGTTGATGGAGAGCACACCCTGATCATGCCGCTCAACCATCGCATAGTAACCAACCCAGCTATAGATGCCCAAACTATCGAGCAACAATTGGACATCACGCAACAATTCGAACGAGCTCGATGCAAGTTGAACATTAGGTCGGTTCGTTTTAGCAGGCCCATCTGCCGCAAAAAGACCCGCCAAGTATGAGCGACGCTGTTGATCCGTCGCCGTATAGACAGCGGCCGGCACACGTTTCAATGTTGCCCGTGCCGGTGTGATACCGTAACGATCAATGAAATCGCGCCTGACACGTTGGCTGTCAACATGCAGACAGCGGACACCATTGTCTTGCTGCTGAATATAGCCGACATCGTAACGCTCACGGATAAAATCCGTAATGACGCGTTCCGATTCCGCGTCCTCCTGGCATCCAAATACGAAGCCGAAGGTGCGACTATCAGTGAACCAGCCATCGCCGGTAAGCCAACCGAGCATGTAAAACTCTGGGTCAAGAGTCAACGCTTCGCGATCCATAGTTGCGTGAGCATTGATCTTAACCTTGTCGGTCATCTGCAACTCATCAGTACGTACCCAACCTCGCTCAGTCAAAACCTGATGGTTACCAGTCAACGTCAATGTACGCCGATCCGCCAACTCCAATTGATACGTCTGCTTAACGCCGTTACTGAATACTTTCAAGGGCGTCTGATAGACGATATTCTTATCGACAACGGATGCGATCCGTGTTGTTGTGCCAACAAGTTCCTCAATCGGAACATAGCCGTTTTCGGTTAGCACCCGCGATCCGGCTGCCAAACACACATCGTATGCAAGTAGAGGCTGTTCACCACCACATCTGTTACCCCTCCCGGTGGGAGTGGTGCGGTCATTTCTGCCGCACTCTGCACCTTCAGCTATACGTGCAGGTCGGAGCGCATCACCATCTCAGACTGAGATGCTCCTTGTCGCTCTCTCGGGCCTTCCCTTGCGGGCTGTGCCACGGAGTGACCCCATCGGGCTTCCTCCGTTATTCGGAGTTTTCCTGCGCGATCACTCGCTCAGGCCGCTAGGCTTAACGGATTGGTCGCCTCGTACTCGCCGAGCGCCGGCACCGGATTGTACTCGTTGGCCCGGTCGATGAAGAACAGGCCGGGCTCGCCGGTGGCATGAGCGCACTGCACGATCAGGTCGAAGACCAGGCGGGCGCGCAGGCGCATCGGCTCACCCTTCGATACCAGCACCTCGCCGCTGAACGGGTGCTTCAGATCCTCGCGGGTGGCGATCTGAGGTTCGCCGCTGCGCGGATTGATCAGATCGTATTCTTCGTCGCGCGCCACAGCTTGCATGAAGGCGTCGGTGATTGCGACACTGATATTAAAGTTCGTGATCTTGGTTGTGTCGATCTTGCAGGTGATGAAATCCAGAATATCGGGATGATCACAGCGCAAGATGCCCATGTTCGCGCCACGCCGGCTTGTTACTCCGCTTGCGCGGGGCCAGGTCATTTCTGCCTGGCTCTCACGGTTTCCCGTGAGGTCGGACTCTCTCATCGAAGCATTGCTCCGTCTCGCGCCGCCCGACGCAATTGCTTGCCATCGGGCTCTACTAACTTGTCCATGACAAGCGTTCGATAGTCTCTGAACCCGCCACCTCGTCACCCAGGCGGCTCGGCTGCTGATTGCCCAATCTCTCTACTTTTCAAGCCGTCACGCCTGCCGTTACCGGCTACGTTGTGGCAAGAGAGCGCTCAGGGTGTCCCAGCAATTCGCGAGATTTTAGACCCGCCATGCCTTAGAAACGGGTCCCACCTTGCTTGATCGCCTCGGTGGAATGGTTATAGACCTCCATGAAGCTAACCGGGCCGGATGCCACGCCCATGGTGCTGCGCACCACGTCGTTGCGCGGGCGCAGGCGTGAGAAGGCGAAGCCGGTATTGTGGATCATCGCCATACCGGAACTGCCGGCGGCATATGTGTTCCACTCGTCCACACTGAGATCGTAGAACGGCTTGGCAACAGCGGCGCGCTCAACGACTTTGACCTCCTGGCCACAATGGGCGATCCGCCCGATCAACGTGGCAAGATCGGCATCGTACGGCGCAACGGCATCGGCGATGGTCAGTAATTCGTGGCGGCTGCAACGCCCAGCCTGATTGGCCGCCCACTGGCTCAACTCGGTCGCACAGACGCCAGGGCCACCGGCATGGCCCATGCTCTTCGGATGGGCGACGCCAAGCTCAACCAGGCGATCACGCCACGCGCGGAACGGGAGTTTCAGGCCGGTTGCGTAGTGATTGTCGGCGTGCAGACGCTCACGGCGAGCGCTACTTGCCATATAGCGACTGATATCCTCAGCCAGTGTATTCACCTGGCGCTGCGGGCAGAGCAACACGGTATAGGTCGGGCGCTTGCCCTTGCCGTGCGGCGCTTTCTCGCGCAAGCTTGGCTGATAACCCATCAGACTCATCAATGCCGCCAGATCCTCGCCCATCTCCTCGCTGACACTGGTGTACGAAGGGCTACCCTCCTTATCGACATATCCGTCGCTATCGAGCAAGCCGGCAATAAAGGCCCGCACCACTGGGAGCGGCGACTTACCGATCACTTCGGGAACACGGATCAGATCGTCCTTCGGGCCGATCTGCTCAAGCCCACAGGCTTCCAGCAGATCATGCACAAAGCGCTGGTTGAGAGTAGAAAGCGACAACAGGCCACGGGCATCCTGCTGGATTGAGACCTGAATACCATACCCGGCAAGAACCTCACGGACGCGATTCAGTACATCTTCAGTACCGGAGAACCAACGCACCCGATACTGGCGCAACGACGGCACATACCCAAAAGCACCATTGCCGAGGGTGAAGCCGAGCAACCACCCCATCGCTTCATCAATAGTGAGTTTGCCGACCTGCCGTGACTCTTGCCAGGGCCAATAGGTGTCGGGGCGATCAGGGCCAAGGATCACATCGCCGGCGACAAGATCGGCTGCCTGCACCTCAACCAGACGCGTGCCGCGCACCACCATAAAGGGATGCCAATCGCTGGTCTGAACTGTAGTACCCTCGCGGGTCTTAATCACAATCTGCTTCTCAGCCGGAACATCGAACTTCCAGACGTGCGTCACATCGCGTAGACCAACTTCGCCGGAAACCGGATTCATCGCCACGGTTTTGATGCCCAGATCCTGAACATCGTAGGCGACGCCGCTGCCCTGCGGTACACCGGCGCGGCCATCGACCGTAGCGCGATGGAACAGCACCTCAATCGGCTCGATCCCACAGAAGGTAGACCAGACTCTCGCATCGCCGGAGATACACCCACCGCCTGACTGGTGCACCAGGGCCTGGTGCTTCATTGTTTCATAAATACTGCCGAGATCGTCATTGATTGGCAATACGAAACATGCGCTTAGCTGCGCTAACGGCCGCCCGGCGTTCATCAAGGTCGGGCTGTTGGGTTCAAAATAGCCCTGGGTCATCAATTCATAAAAGCGGTCGGCACGCTGGGCAACCTGCTTTTTTGTCGCGCCGTAGCTGGTTTCAACAGCGGCGATCGTATCGGCCACGCGCTGAAACATCGTCTCGGGCGTTTCAATCGGGTTACCGCGGTCGTCTTTAATCAGATAGCGCTTTTTCAACACCGTACGCGCGATGTCGGTGAGCGCTGCCGGTGGGGCGGCCTGCTCTTTGGCCATACAAACTCCTTCACTAAGCGACGAAACACAAAGAAAACGCGACCCGCAGAGAACTCCGCCGGCCGCAGGAAGTGTAAACTGTAATCAAGCCGTCATCTGTACAAGGTTGTATACACACTGGCACAGATAGTGCTAGATGTAGTGCTGAGATGTTATGTTAAATACGAAATATAGGGATTTACAGGCCGTAGTGTAGCACGAAAGAGCGTCAGGTGTCAAGCGTGTATCGGTAAAAAAGCTTACAAATATTACGTCAAACAGAGGGCGACCGTTGGCGGGGAATATCGCCGCTTAGTGTACCACAGGCGCGGCAAAAACACACTTGAAGCAACCTCACAACATCGGCTGCAACATTCACCGGCGGGCCGGCGTACTATGGACAGGAAAGATAACCGCCGGGCGCAAGGGGCGCCGGCGACCGTAATATGAGATAGGAGCTCGCAGTGAACATCAATCAAGATCAGGCCCGTAAGGCCGGTATTGCGCTGGTTGTCTTCGGTATTGTGGCGTTGTTCGATCTATGGTGGATGCTGCCGCTGGCATTGTTGATCGGTGGTGGGTATGTGATTTACCAGCGCCAGCAGGCCGCCGGAAAGCCGAACGAAGCCGTCCAGGCCCTGCTCTGGGGTGTTGGTCTGGCCGTGCTGATGGTGCTCGATCTGCTCTGGCCGGGCGTGTTGTTGCTCGGCGGTGCGAGCCTGCTGCTGCGCGGCCGTGAGGTTGAGACCGAGCAGCGCGCACGGCGTATGCTGGCGCAGTTGCCGCTGCCCCGGCGCAACAGCAACCGCCAGAAGGTGACGATCGTGAACGAGGATCAGCCGACCACCGGCGCCACCACGCGCCTGAGCTAGGAACGGAATATGAGGATAGCGGCCGGGGCAGGTCTTCCGCCTGTATCCTGACGAATAAACGGCACAGTGGGGTCTGGAAAGCATTTCCAGACCCCACTGTGCTATAATTTTCGCACTACATTTGTTCGTGTTCGCTGTGATAGTGGGTTGTGCAGTTTCGCCCCACAATCCACTATCACAAGACATTTACGTATGGTTTCTCAGCCTCGTCCGCCGGCGCCGCGCTTTCTCCGTCGTAGGCGCTCGGCGAAACGCCGGCGGCGTCCACGCTATCCGGTGCTGGCCTTTTTCGGTCGGCTCATCCTCGCCGCAATCAAACTCGGACTGCTCGTTACTCTGACAGCAGTCGCCGGGGTGATGTGGATCTATTATTCCTACAGTCGCGATCTGCCCGATCCACACCAGATCAGCGAATATCGCAGTTTTGAAACCACCCGCATCTATGCCCGCGACGGCACCACGATGCTGTACGAACTGATCGGCCCGCAAGCCGGCCGGCGTACACCGGTGCTGTTCGAACAGATTCCGCCCTTCTTGAAGCAGGCCACGATCGCGGTTGAGGATGCGGGATTTTATACGAATCCCGGCGTCGATATTCGCGGGATTGTGCGCGCCGCACTGCAAAATTATCGGAGCGGCGAGATCGTCAGCGGCGCGAGTACGATCACAATGCAGCTGGTGCGCAATATTCTGCTCGACCCCAATGAACGCAGCGAGCAGAGTTACGAGCGCAAGCTGCGCGAGGCGATCCTGGCCTATCAGGTTAGCCGTACCTACGGCAAAGATCAGATCCTCAATCTGTATCTGAACGAGGTGTATTACGGCGCTCAGGCCTATGGCGTCGAAGCGGCGGCGCAGAGTTACTTCTCTAAGCATGTCTGGGAACTGACGCCGGCCGAAGCTTCATTGATCGCGGGGTTGCCGCAGTCGCCGAGTAATTACGATCCGTTCCAAAATATGGCAGCGGCCCGCGCCCGTCAGCGGGTCACCCTGAATGCGATGGTCGCGGCCGGATTTCTGACTCGCAGCGAGGCCGATCGGATCTTCGCCGAGCCGATCACGCTTAATCCACCGCAAAGCGCGATTAAAGCCGCCCATTGGGTGTTTTATGTGCGCGATCTGCTGGAACGGCGCTACGGCCCCGATGTGCTCTATCGCGCCGGCCTGAAGGTGGTGACGACGCTTGATCCGCAGTGGCAGGCCGAGGCCGAGCGGGTGGTCAGCGAGCAGATCGCCGGCCTGCGCCAGCGCAACGCGACCAACGCCGGGGTGATCATCCTTTCACGGGACGGCCAGATTCTGGCGATGGTCGGCAGCGCCGACTATAATGCGCCCGACGGTCAGGTGAATGTGACGCTGGCGCCACGCCAACCCGGTTCGGCCCTGAAGCCGTTCGTCTACGCGGCGGCCTTGCAACGCGGCTGGACGCCGGCAACGGTGATCTGGGATACGCCGAGCCGCTGGGTGAATGCCGACGGGATCGTTTACGAGCCGATGAACTACGACGACTCGTTTCATGGCCCGATGCGTTTGCGTATGGCACTGGCGAACTCGCTGAATATCCCGGCGGTCAAGGCATTGGAACATGTCGGTGTGGCGAATTTCGTCGAATTGATGAGCCGGTTGGGCATCGGCACCTTCAACAACCCGGAGCGCTTCGGATTGGCGATGGCCCTGGGCAGCAATGAGGTACGGCTGCTGGATCTGACCAACGCCTACAACACGCTCTCGAACAGCGGGCGCTACCGGGCGCCGGCGGTTGTGTTGCAGGTGACGAACAGCCGCGGCGAAGTGCTCGACCGTTGGGCGCCCGATCCGGGCCTGCAAGTACTTGGACCACAGGGCGAACAGATCGCCTATTTGATCAGCGATATTCTGAGCGATGATCAGGCCCGCCGCTTTATGTTCGGCGCGAACAATGTGCTGGAGATCGCGGATTTGCCGGTGGCGGCGAAGACCGGCACCAGCAACGACTTCCGTGATTCGTGGGCCCTTGGCTATACCAGCGAGGCGACGATCGGCGTCTGGGTGGGCAATAACGATAGCTCACCAATGAGCGAGGTGGCAGGCTCGAATGGCGCAGGCCAGATCTGGCGCGAGTTGATGTTGCGCTATCACAGTGATCGCGCGGCGCTGCCGTTCGCGATCCCGAGCGGGGTCGAGCAGATCGAGATTTGCGCCGACACCGGCGGATTGGCCGGCCCGGGATGCCCGCGGCGTGTGAGCGAACTGTTTGTGGCCGGCACCGCCCCCAGCACACCCGACATCGGTATGCAAGTGGTGAAGGTCGGCGGCGACGGCAACTGCCTGGCGACCGATCTGACGCCGCCGGATCAGGTGCGCGAGGTACAGTATCCGCGCTATCCGCCCGAATTCGCCGAGTGGGCGGCCCGCAATGCGCCGCAACCGCCGACACGGCCCTGCGCGCCGCCGGCGAATATCGCCGTGCAGATCGCGAATCTCAACCCGATCGGGCGAGCGGCATAATCAGCGGGAACCAGGTCTCGATCAGTGGAACCGCACGCGGCCCATTTGTGTTGGAGGTGGGCGCCGGCAGTTCGCCGGCCGAATGGCGGGTGATCACCAGCAATACATTCAGTGTGCAGAACGGCTTGCTTGGCGTCTGGGCGACGAGCGACCTGCCGAATGGTGAATATATGGTGCGATTGCGGGTGACGGCCATGGACGGCCAGGAACTCAGCGCGTCGCAGTTAGTGCAGGTGCGACGGTAGGGTGCAGCCTGCATCATCCCCAAAAATCATTGACTTTGTAGCGGCCATATTAGAGAATAGGGCTACGCCAAACTGCACATCCGAATCCGAGGCCGGCCTTGCGATTAGATCGGCAATATCATGTACCGCGAACCGGGGCGGCCTATGTCGGTGGGCTCGCAGGCGTTGCGTTATCATACATGACTGTATCGTAACGAGGAGGACAGTATGCCGACGAAACAAGGCGACCTGGCGCTTCTGAGAGATCCGGTTGCGATTACGTTGCTTGAATCGATCAACATGGTGCGACTGTCTTACACCTGGGTCGATGGCAGTCCGCGGGTGGTGCCGATCTGGTTTGCCTGGGATGGCACAAATATCATCGTCTGGAGCCCGCCCACCGCGCCGAAGCTTAAAGCGCTGGCCCAAGACAACCGGGTGGCTGTCACCATCGACAGCAATCCGTGGCCGGTGAAGGTTCTGATGGTGCGCGGCACGGCTGATGTGCAGATGGGGCCGGTGGATGCTCCGGCCTACTGCGCGATGACCGAGCGCTACCTGGGGGCGGAAGCGAGCCAGGGCTGGATCGCGCAATACAGTCAGATGTTCCCTCAGACAGCACAGATCACAATTCACCCGACATGGGTCGGGATTATCGATATGGAGACCCGCTTTCCAAGTGCAATTGAGCAGGCGCTGGCCGGAGCCTAAATCGACCTTACAATATCGCAGTTGCGGTACAGAAGAAACGTCGATGTGGAGGGGCGGTAGGGCTGTTGTAGGCGGCGAGCATGCTCCCCCCTACGGCCCCACCGCCCCACTGGTTTACGAGCGGATCGTCGCGTCGATCTCGCGTTCGAGGCCGCCGATGATCTTTTTGCGCACCTTGGCGAGGGCCTCGTCGGTAAGGGTGCGGTCGGCGGCGCGGAAAGTAAGGTGGTAGGTCAGGCTGCGCCGGCCTTCGCCAACCTGTGCGCCGCTGTAAACATCGAACAGGGTCAGGTTTTCGAGCAGATCGCCGGCGCCGCGCCGGATCAGGGCGGCCACCTGGGCTTCCGGCACAGCGACCGGCGCGACGATCGAGAGATCCTGAATCGTGGCCGGGTAGCGCGAGATCGAGCGGAACGTAGCCGGGCCGGCGGCCGCGATCAGGGCGTCGAGGTCGATCTCGGCGACAACGGCCCGCGGCAGGTTGATCTCCAGCCGCTCACGCACCGCCGGGTGCAACTCGCCGATCACGCCGACCGGCTTGCTGATCGTGGTGATCTTGGCCTTGCGCGGCTTGCCGGTATCCGACGGCGACATATCCTCGCCCGTCTCCAACAAGATTGTCGCGGCACGACCGGGATGCAGCCGCTCGTCGTCGCTGAGTGGCGCGTAGCTGATTTTGTCGCTCAGGCCAAAGCGCTCGATCAGGATCGCGACAATGCCTTTCAGATCGTAGAAATCAAACAGGTCGCGCCGGGCGCCCATCCAGGCTTCTTCCTCACGCGGCCGGCCAACGCGATCACCAGGCGGCGCGGCTCGGCGGGCAGCCAGCGATCGGGGCCGTAGGATTCGGGCCGCAGATAAACCCGGCCGACCTCGAAGAGCAGCACCCGGCCGAGTTCACGCAGGTTCGGCACGAGCACCGCCGCCAACGAGGGCAGCAACGAGCGACGCATATAGCTGTGCTCGGGCGCATTCGGGTTGCTGAGCTTCACATAGCGCCCGGCGACCGCCTCGGCGGGATTGACGGCGGCAACAAGCGCCATATCGATCAGCGAATGCGTGATCACCTCGTCGAGCCCGGCGCCAACCAGCAGATCGCGGGCCTTCTGCTCAAGCTCAAGATCGCTGTGGCTATCGGGCGGCGGCAACTCGTCGGCAAGCAGGGTTGACGGCAGATTGGCGTAGCCGTACATCCGCGCCACCTCTTCGCAGAGATCGGCGACGATCTCGATATCGAGGCGGAACGACGGCACCCGCACCTGCACCACCGACATGTCGGCATAACCGGCAAAATCGCCGATCGCCGCGCCGCCGCGAATGGCACAATCGAAGCCGAGCCGGTTGAGCATATCGGCGATCTCGCGGGCGCTCAGACGCACCCCCACGATCCGCGCCACCTCATTCGGCATCAACTCCAGATCAACCGTCTTCCAGGGCTGCGGATAGGCATCAACCAGACCTTCGGCCACAGCGCCGCCGGCATACAGGCGCATCAACTCCAGACAGCGGCGCAATGCGATCGGCGGCAGTTCATAATCCACGCCACGCTCGAAGCGGCGCGAAGCTTCGCTGGGCACCTTGAGGGCGCGGGCGGTTTTACGGATCTGCACCGGCTCCCAGATAGCCGCCTCAAGCAACACCGTGGTCGTCGCATCGCTCACCTCACTTGCCTCGCCGCCCATCACACCGGCCACCGCCAGCGGGCCGCTGCGGTCGCAAACCATAAGCGGGTAATGGCTGAGGCCACTCTGCGGGCCGGGCGTCAGATCGCGATCCTTGCCGTCGAGGGTAAGCAGGCGCTCGCCGAATTCAGCGTTGCGCACGATCAGTGTGCCGTCGGCGACCTTTTCATAATCGAAGGCATGGGTAGGTTGGCCCCACTCCAGCATCACATAGTTGGAAATATCGACGACATTACTGATCGGCCGCATGCCGGCGTAGGTCAGGCGGCGTTGCATCCACTGCGGCGAAGGGCCAATCCGCACACCCTCGATCATACCGAGCGCAAAGCGTGGGCAGAGGTCGGGGTCGCTGATCGTCACTCCGGCGCGACCGCTGATCGGCGGGCCGTCGGCCTGCACCTGCGGCACGGGCAGCGTAAGCGGATCGCCGGTAATCGCCGCGATCTCACGGGCCAACCCGACGATCGAGAGACAGCGCGCGTAGTTGGGCGTAATCTCGATCTCGAACACCACCTCGCCGAGCAGATCACGGAGCGGCACGCCGATAGGCGCATCGTCCTCCAGGATCAGAATCCCCTCATGCTCTTCGGAAATACCAAGCTCCTTCTCGGAGCAGAGCATCGCATCACTCATTACGCCACGCACCGGCCGGCCCTTGAGGGTTGTGATCACCTTGCCCTCGACGTGACCATCGTAGAGCCGCGAGCCTTCTTTGGCAAAAACAGCCTTGAGCGGATGGGCAAGCCGGCCTTGATCGCGGTAGGGAAACAGATTCGGCGCACCGGTGACCACGGTATGGGGCTGTGGGCCGCCGTAATCAACCTCGGCAAGCACCAGGCGGTCGGCATTGGGATGCTGCTTCACCTCAAGAATATTCGCCACCAGGATCAACGCGGGATCCCAGGGCAACTCAGCACCTTCGAGGCCGATCATCTGTACTCCGGCGATCTCGATGCCATAGTGGGGCAACAACTCAGCCAACTCGGTTGGCGAGACCGACAGCGCAACGAACTCGCGCAGCCAGCTTAAGGGCACTTTCATAAATTCCTCAAGCGCACTCGGATCAATGCAGCATGCAGCATTTTCCAATGCGTTTCAACAGAGCAGGGTTGATGTGCAGCGGTGATCTACACACGCTACGCATCGTTGTGCGGGCGCGGAAGCATACCGCTGCGCATTGTAGCCCCCACAGCGAAGGGCTGTCAAGCGCCTTGACGCAAGCGAGGTTCGCGCTACAATCAGATCAATGCCCATTGATGACAGGAGAGATCATGAGCGAATCGCAAGATTCCCCCAGCCCGCCCACACCGATTCAGACAACCCAACTCCCGCCGGCCCCATCAAATGGCACATCAAAACCGCCCCGCCCTAGCTGTATGAGCCGGTTGCTCGGGTTCATCGGCTGGTTGCTCACGATCATCCTTAGTGTGGGATTGGCGCTGGCAGCGGCGGCAGCGATCCTGTATTTCGTCTTCGGACTGAATCTGACCACACCGCAGCAGATTCGCAGCACCGACGCCGCTGTGGCGGCGCTCCAGGGCGAAGTAGCCCGGCTCAGCACCGCCGAAGCCGAACGGGCAGTGGCTCTTTCGAATGCACGCGAGCAGCTTGGCGCCTTGGAAGATCGAGCCAACAGCCTGGAAACGCAGGCGACGAACCTTGAACAACAGATCGTGCTGGCGGCGACACAGGCGGCCGGATTGGAGAACGAGGCGGCCACAGCGGCGGCATTGGGGCGCGAATTGGACGAAGCGATCAGCCTCGCGGCGACATTACAGGCGCAGAGTCGCGACGATCAGGTGCAGATCTCGGTGTTTGCCACGGTGCAGACCGATAATAGCGATCAACTGATCGCGTTGCAGGAGCAAACCGACCGGATCGTGCGCTTTTTGCAGCGCCTTGGCGATCTGGCAGGTGATGTTGGCGGGGCATTGGAGACCCCGACGCCGATCGGCCCGACACCGACACCATTCGACGGCACGATTACGCCGACACCGACGGCACCGGCGATCACGCCGACCCCCGGCTCATAGCCACAGGAAAGGCCGGCAGGACATAATCCACGCCAGGCGTTGTTCAACGCATTGATCTACCAGGCTGAGGCAAACGCCGATCGCGCCACTCGTACGGCGTTGGATCGGCGCGATCGGCGCGGTTGTGCCCGTGCCGTGAACCGGGCCGCCGCCCGGCTGCGTCGCAGCGGAATCGACATTAATGCGCTCGGACAGGCATTGGCCGGACGGCGGATCGACCTGGAGAACCCGGCGGCGGCGATCCTGCGCGTCGCTACCGCTTACGAACTCCTGCTGATCGACTCGATCCTCACCGGCCGCAACTCAAGGTGCAGATCGGCGCCGGCCACACCCACAACCTCAACATCGGCGCCTTACATCAGATTGTCGCCAATCTGGGCGGTGAACTCGAACGCCACCACGACAATATCCTCGATCTCAGCCTGAGCAGCCCCCAGGATCTAACCTTTGCATTCACCTATGTGCAACGCTTTTATCGCACCGACGGCAGGATCAGCGCCATTCCACCCCTAGAGACAACTGCACAAGCATGGTACGATTCCTGCGAGCAAGGCTGTAGTTTTATAGGCAGAACAATTGTGATGATTGGGCGTTTCGGCTTGGTCGAAACGTCCAACCACAAGGAGAAACGTATGGGCCTACGCTACCAGGATCGCAAACAGGCCGGAGCGGTGCTGGCCCAACAGCTACAAAAGTATGCCGGACGCGCCAACGTGCTGGTGCTCGCGCTACCGCGCGGTGGTGTACCGGTTGCCTACAGCATCGCCCAGGCGCTCAATGCGCCGCTCGATCTTTGTTTGGTACGCAAACTCGGCGTGCCGGGGCAGGAAGAATTAGCGCTCGGCGCAGTTGCCGTCGGCGGCGCGCGGGTCTTTAACGAGGATGTGATCGCTGCATTAGATCTTGACGATCGCAAGATCGAGGCGGTTACCACCGAGGCTGAACACGAACTCCAGCGGCGACTGCGCGCCTATCGCGGCGATCGCCCGCAACCCAACCTCAGCGATCGGGTGATCATTCTGGTTGACGACGGATTGGCGACCGGCGCCACGATGCGCGCCGCAGTCGAGGCGTTACGCAGCCAGAACCCGGCCTGGCTTTGTGTTGCCGTACCGGTCGGCTCACCGGAGGCCGTTGCCGCATTGCATTCGCGTGTCGATGATCTTGTCTGCCCATTGGTGCCGCAGGATCTTATGGCGGTCGGACGTTGGTACGACGATTTCACACAGACGACCGACGAGGAGGTACGGGCATTATTGGCGGGGTAGAAATCGCAGATGCGCGACCCCTACCCACCCCACATTATTCTGTGCTCACCGGCAAAAGGATCGTAAAGGTCGTCCCGGAACCAATCTCGCTCTCGACCGAGATCCGGCCACTGTGCTGGGTAACGATATGGGCGCTGATCGCCAACCCGAGGCCGGTGCCGTGGGCTTTGGTGGTGTAAAACGGCTCAAACAGGTGCGATAGGTGCTCCGGCGGAATACCGGTGCCGGTATCGGTCACCGCCACCCCAATCGTCGCCGGCGCATCATCACGAGCTCGGATCAACTCCGTCGTCACCCGGATCTCGCCGCGCGCGGCATGGCATCGCAGGCATTCAGGATGATATTCAAAACACCTGTCGCAACTGATCGGCATGGACAGTGGTGGTCGGCAAAGTCGCATCAAGA
>JAAUQO010000217.1 GCA_012032775.1 Oscillochloris sp.
CCGAAGAGTGGCGACAGGGCCAGGGCGTGTAATTTCCGGCCGGCCGGCAGCGGCGGCGGCAGCGCAATATCGAGATCGACATAGCGTTCGACACGAGTCGATCTTGTTGCCGCGCAGCAGGATCGCCTGATTGCGTTCGTTGTCCCACAGCAATTCCCACGGCAGCGCTGCAAGATCGATCGCGTCGGCCGGGAAGCGCAAGACATAATTCGTGGTTGTGCCGCCGGCGATGCTCGCATTACGCACCGATTTGATGATGCGCTGTCCGTCGGGGCCAAGTGCGTGGTAAAGTGTTCGGCCAACGGTTTGAAAGCTATCGCCGGCAATGCGCTCCGCGCCCCACAGATTCAGCCTGGTGAGGATCGCCTGCTCGGGCGGGCTAAACGCAAAGTGCCGGCGCTCCTGCTCGTTGAGCGGATCCGGATAGCCCGGATACTGTAATACATCAAGGCTACGAATCACCAGCGGCAACTCGTCCGGCGTATACGGCAGGCTAAATTTGGTCGCCTCGCGCCCGATCAATGGTGCGCGCCATGTGATGGTAACGCCGTGGGCCTGTTGCTGAAACTCAAGCTCGACATGATCCACCTGGTTGCGGGGCGGCGGCTCGAAATCCGGTACGGGCGCAACCGCCTGTGGCGCAGCGCTCTGGACAATCTGCACGCCGTTTTGCCCCGGCGGCGCCTGGTTGCCTGCGGCGCCGCGAGTACGTTCGAGCGAGCGCTGAACCGCCTTGCGCAACTTATCGATACTGATGCGATCTTTTTGGAGATAATAGTCAAGGCCCTTGTTATCGCGCAGATCAAGCACATCGTCGGGGAAAACTTTTTCGCCGCTGGCCACAACACAGGCCATATAGCCGTGGTTCGCCTTGATATACTCGACGATCTCTTCACCCTGGAGGAGTTCGAAACCGCCGAATTTGAAATTCATATCGACGATCGCAATTGCGTACGGCCGCTGCATCTGCTCGGCGTCGTGAATTTTGCGCTTGGCTTCCTCCAGATTGGCCGCCACATCAAGTGTATGGTTCATTGCGCGTACCAGATGGCCGAGAACCGTACACCAGCTTTCATCGTCATCGATTACGATCAGGCGTAGGTTACTTCCATCGGGCATTGCCCGGTCGTTGGTATTGAGTGTCACGTATCGGCTCCTACTGGTCGGCGCTAAGTAGGTCGATCGCGGCGTGGAGATCGGAAAATCGTCGCGATCATGGGCAACCTGGCTTGTCCAGCGGGCGATCCCTAGGTGGGGAATATGCGCCGTGCGATGGCGCTCCTGGTAGGGCAGCAGTGCAGCGGCATCCTCTCGGAAGCGCGCGCCGACCGCCTTCGCGATCGCATGCAGGTGGTTCTGCGGCCGTGATTGAAGGATCACCACAAAGCATGGCTCGCTGCGATATTCGCGGCCGAGGACGCCGAGAAAGATCGGTGTCTCCTGATACTGCACCAGAACATCTTTGAGCGATTGCAGTACAAGCGCCTGTAACGCATCCAGTTGGGACGGATAGTTTGCCCGAAACGTCGCGAGATTGGTGAGCCGGGTTTGCAGTACCGACCAACTATCGCCGCTGATGACGTAATGCTTCAAAGCGGTCTTCGTCCACTCGCTGCCGGGGCGGCCGCTCACCGGATCGAGTTGGCTTTGTACCAATTTCAGCCGCAGCGCCGGGTCTTCCGGAAAACTGATCTCAAGGCGACGCTGGCGGCCATCGGCCAGATAGGTGCAGCAATCGAGTGCCTGTTGCCAGCATGCCTGCACCAACGGCAGGTAGGCCGGGTCTTCGCCATAGCGCTCGATCCGCTCCAGATGGCTCAGCGCCTCGTTATACCAGAGCGCCGCCAACACTGTCTGGCGGTAATCGCTCAGTTCAAAGCGGGCCTTCTGGAAAAAAGCCAGCACCTTATGCTTCTGAAAGGCTTCGCGCGCATACGCCAGCAGCGTTTCGCCGGTTACAACCACGGCCGGCGGGGTTTGACCGGCCTGACGCAGCGCCTGGAGTACATGCATTCCACCGGCGTCTTTTCCAGCGGCGCGATCATCGTCGCTCAACCCCGATTCGCCGGCCTCGAGTGCCAGATCAACCGAAACAAAACCAATCCGTGGATGCTCCTGGATCGCTGCCAGGGCCTCAGCCTGGGTAGCGGCCATCACAATTGTGTAGGCTGGACGGGGTTCCGGCTCAGCGAGGGCTAATTTCGGGTAGAGCAGCGCCAACGTCTGCACAAACTCCTTGCATGCGCTATCGCAGGCAAACCGGCAAAGAGTACTAAAATCGGCGGCATCCTCAACAATAAGCAAGGTTTGAGCGCTGATCATGCTGGCGGCGTTCCTTTTGTGATCGGGATGGAAACAACAAAAGTCGCACCTTCTCCATAGGTGCTGTTAACATTCACGCTACCGCCCAGGCCCTCGATATAGTCGCGCGTCCAGAACAAGCCGAAGCCAAGGCCGGCCCCACCTTTGGTAGACCAGCGCATATCGAAGATGCGGGTAAGGTGTTCGGATTTAATTCCGATGCCGTTATCGCGAAGAACGACCACGATCTGCTGCTCGGCCTGGTAGCTTGTTTGCACGGTGATCAGCCCGGCGGTGCCTTTTTCGGCCACCGCCTCGGCGGCATTCTTGATCAGTACCTTGAAGGCTTCGACCATCATATCGTGCGAGCCGGGCAGTGTGGGCAGATCGGAGGCATATTGGCGCACAACCTGGAGATCACGCTTGTCCTGACTCTGCATAATCTTCACGATCGCCTTTTCGACACACTGATTGATGTCGATCAACACATCGGGCACCTGTTGCCAGGGTTCATGCAGACTATCGAGGATGTCGGCCATCTGATCGAGGTTGCGAAACACCGGCTCGGTCAGTTCGCCGCGCAGCGCCGTCAGTTGCTCGGGCGGCAAAATCTTCACCACCTGCAAATTCCCGCGCACCACACCAACCTTGTTCTTTAAATCGTGGACGGAAGCGGCGGCGGTAAAGGCCATTTTGCCGAAGATCTCGGCGGCCTTGCGCCGGTTCTCGGCTTGCCGATAGAGCCGCGCATTACGCAAGCCTGCCGCTGCCTGTTGGCCGAAGGCCTGCAACACTTCGATCTCGGCATTGCTGAAATTGGTTGTTCGGCTCAGCGCAAACAGATTGCCGACAAACTCCGGCTCGCCTTTGCCGTCGGGCGGGTAGAAAAAGAAGGGCACCGCAACGGCCAGGTGCATATTCAGCGCCGCCTGAATCCCCTGCAGAACGGGAATCGCACTTGCAGGTACAACCGGCCGGAACAGATCGTAGAGATCCGTGGTTACAACCGGCTTTTGTTGCTTAAAGGCTTTGGTGCCGAGATTCTCCTGACAGTCGGGCTGATTGACATACACGCGAGCCACTTCCGGGTCGAGGCTGATCGGGCGATCCGGGGTTAACTGCGATATCTGCGCTTCCCAGGCCAGGATCTGCTGGCGGCTTGCGACGGACGGATCAAAGTGCCACGCCTGAACCGCCAATGCATCATTGTCTTCATAAGTGGCGACAAATGCGCCGATATAGGCGAGGTGCTTAACGACGCCTTCGACAATCTGTTGCAAAATCTGGCCTTCATCGACGAGATTGGTTTGAATGTCGAAGATCAGGCGAAGCACCGCCTGGGTTTGCGAACGCCGGCGATCACTTAGCAGCGCGGCGGCGGCCTGACGGCCGAATGCGGCGAGTACATGGCGATCGTGGTCGGAGATCGCTGTAGCCGCGAGGACGAACAGATTGCCGACGAACTCGCGTTGGATCGCTCCATCGACGGGCATTTCGAGGAAGAACGGCACCGCCATGACTTCATGTACGCCGATCGCCTCTTGGATGCCCTTGATCGCGGAAGCGGCGTTATCCGGCACAATCGGTCGAAACAGATCGAGCATGTCGGGGCTGCTGACCGGCTGTTGCTGTTTAAAGGCTCGGCTGCTCAAGTTGACGCTGTACTCGGGCCGATCGACATACACACGGGCCGTGGCCGGATCGCTGAGACTTATGGCGTGGTGCGGGCTCAGACGCGAGATCTGCGCTTCCCAGGCGGTGATCTGTTCTTTTGAGGCCACTTCTCGATCGACAAACCAGGCCCGAATCGGGAGCGCCCCATCGGGATCATAGGTGGCGACCATGGCGCCGACGTAGCCCAGGGTTTCAACCACGTCGGTGACGATCGATTGCAGCGTTGAGGCGAGATCGGCGCTTGCGATGCGCTCCTCCCACTCGGCAGGCGCCACATCGCGGGCGAGTTGTCGCCGCACGACATTCCGGACAACAATCCGAGTCAGCCAGGCAACCGGCCCGAAATTCGCAATTTTCGCGCCGGTGGGTGTGTCGAGGAGCCGAACGACAAGTTGTTGTACGCCACTGAATGGATGTCGATCGGGAGGTGGGATCCTTGCCATCCTGGATTCCTTCATGCTACTCCGCGCGTACCGCCATGCTGTGAACCGAATTGTACCAGGCTAGCTCCGATTGGAGTGATTGTTACGGCTGAAAGAAGTATATAACGGCATGCTAGCATTCTTGAGGTTGATTTTCAATCCAATAAACGCGACTAAAGATTACGAATGTATTGAGTATAGGGCGGATCGGCTCGCAAAGTTGTCATCCTGGGCGTATGCTACAATCAGGCTCCAATCACTTCACCATTCTGGAGAATGTTTGTATGCAAGAGCCGGCGACGGATCTGATGTTTAATGGTGTGAATGGTTCAACCGGCGAGTATTTGTTCCAGCAACTGCCGGCCGGCGCCGTGGCGCGGGTTGCGCTCGGCGAGAAGGTTGATCCGGCCCATTATCGCAATCTGCAACAGCTTCTGCGTTTGCGCGAACCGGGCCATCTTGGGGTGATGGAGCATATCGATCCTGAGGTACTGGCCGAAGCCGGGTGGGGGTTGATTGTTCCCGTCGGCTGTGACCCGCAGATCCTCGACGCCTTGCAACCACTCCGCGAGCACCGCAAGGCCGAGGCTGCGGCGATCAATCCGGTTCGCTACAAGGAGTTTACCGGCCCGCTCGCCTATCGTCCAGGCGAAAGCAGCGATGCATGGTTGGCCCGCCAGGGCGTGGCTCCCGGCCCGGCCGACCCCGATCGCGGCGTGCCGTACTACTTGTTGATCGTGGCCGGCCCCGCCGAGATCCCATTTCGCTTTCAATACCATCTTGATGTGCAATATGCCGTCGGGCGGATCCATTTTGCCACCGTCGCCGAGTACCGCCGCTATGCCGAGAGTGTTGTGGCCGCAGAGCGCCGGGGTCTGGCCCGACCGCAGCGGGTTGCGTTGGCCGGGATCAGCAACGGCGCCGATCGCAGTACCAACCTGAGTTCGGCCCATCTGCTGGCGCCGCTTGCTGACTCGCTGAGCGGCGATCCACGTTTCAGCGACTGGTTGATCGAGCGGATCGGCCCATCGGATGCGACAAAGAAACGTGGCATGCTCGATTTGATCGGCGGCCCACAGACACCGCCGTTGCTGTTTACCACCAGCCATGGCATGGGCTTTGATCCCGACGATCGGCGCCAACTGCGCCATCAGGGCGCGTTGTTGTGCCAGGATTGGCCCGGTTTAGAGGTATGGGGCCGGCAGCCTATTCCGGAAGACTTTTACCTTTCGGCCGATGATGTCGGCGCCGCCGCGCGGGTCTGGGGCAGTATCTTTTTTCATTTTGCCTGTTACAGCGCCG
Organism: Oscillochloris sp.; assembly: GCA_012032775.1. GTDB lineage: Bacteria > Chloroflexota > Chloroflexia > Chloroflexales > Chloroflexaceae > JAAUQO01. The sequence continues at coordinate 5,700 of JAAUQO010000217.1, forward strand.
GTACGCCGCGAGAAGACGATTTCAGTCATCATGTCCTGCTGCCCGATCGCCCGCTGATCGCACCGCATCCGTTTGTCGCTTCGCTGCCCCAACGCCTGCTTGGCCACGAGGCCGGCGGTGCGCTTGCGGTGATCGGTCATGTTGATCGCGCCTGGACATGGTCGTTTCGCTGGCAGCGGGTCGATTCAGGTGTGACGGTGTTCGCCGATGTGATGAAACGCCTGATGCGTGGGCAGCGGGTTGGGCATGCCTTAGAGGCGTTCAATGAGCGTTATGGCCAGATCGCGGCCAGTTTGAATACCGAACTTGAGGATATCCGGTTCGGTAAGCTGTACAATCCGCATGATCTGGCCGATCTCTGGACGGCCAACAACGATGCGCGGGCCTATGTGATCGTCGGCGATCCGGCCGTGCGGCTGCTGTTTGCGTCCGGCTCACCGGCCGATGGCGTGAATCGGGCGCTGGAATTGCCGGCCCTGTGGTCGGTCGCGGCGGCAGAGTCGCCTGTAGCTCAACCCGAGCAACCAGCTTCAACGCAGGCAGCGCTCGGCCCGGCGTCTACTGCGCCGGCTGAAGCTACGCTTGTTGCGCCGCACCCCGCCGACAGCAACGCGGCTGCCTTTGCATCCGCCGATGCGCGTTCCGAATTTGCGGCTCAGCCATTTGCAACGAGGTCTACAATGATCGTGATCGGATTATATTGCGGAATATGCAATTCTTCGGCTACCATGGCACGCGCCCCGAAGAGCGCAGCCTGGGCCAGCGCTTTGTGGTCGATATTGAGCTACACCTTGATCTGCGGGCCGCCGGCAGCAGCGACGATCTGACGCAGACGGTCGATTATAGCGCCGTCCATCGCATCGCCGGGCGATTGTCGAAGGCCCGCCGTTCCAACTCACCGAGGCGGTCGCCGAGCGGATCGCCGCAGCCGTGTTGGCCGAACATGCGCTGGTTGAGCAGATCGATGTGACGGTTGGGAAGCCCGGCGTGCGCCTTGATGATACGGTGCTCGACGGCTCGTTCGTGGCGATCTCGCGCCGGCGCGCCTGAGCTATGTGCATCACGATTACGCTCTGTTATGCCCAGACTCTCGATGGTCGATTGGCGGCGCGCAACGGCAGTTCGCAGTGGATCAGCGGCGCAGAGTCACTATACTTCGCCCATGCCCAACGTGCTCGCCACGATGCAATCATGGTCGGGATCGGCACGGTGCTGGCCGATAATCCGCGCCTGACGGTGCGCCTGGTGCCGGGCCATGATCCCCTGCGCGTGGTGCTCGACAGCCGGCTGCGCATCCCGCTTGATGCTGCCGTACTGCGCGACGGCGCCGCCGCCGGGACGCTGATCGCCTGTGGCGACTCCGCACCTGCCGACCGGCGGGCCGCACTTGTTGCTGCCGGCGCAGAGCTTGTTACGTTGCCGCAGCATCCCGACGGCGGGCTGGATCTGCCCCGCCTCTGCGCACATCTGGCAGCGCGCGGGATCATGACGCTGATGGTTGAGGGCGGCGCACAGGTGCTCACGGCGATGTTGCGCGCCCGGCTGGCGACCAATGTGGCGATCACGATTGGCCCGAAGATCCTGGGCAGCGGGATCGCGGCGATCGGGGATCTGGGGATTGAACGGCTGCCCGACGCGATCAACCTGCGCGAGATGCGTGCGGCGGCCTATGGCCCCGATCTCGTGATTGAGGCGCGGATCGAGTACTGAGGAAAGATGAAACTTCCAACCCACAATCAAGCCGTCTGGTTCAGCGGCCCGCGCAGGGTCGAGTTGCGGCCGGCCGATGCACCGCCGCCCGCTGCCGGCCAGGTACGGGTGATCACGCAATATTCGGCGATCAGCCACGGCAGCGAGATGCTGGTCTATCGCGGGCAGGTCGATCCGGCTATGCCGCTCGATCTGCCGACATTGACCGGCGGCTACGGCTTTCCGATCAGCTTCGGCTATGCCTGTGTCGGCAGGGTGTACGATTGCGGGCCTGATGTGTCTGAGCGGGCGCCGGGCGATCTGGTATTCTGCTTGCATCCGCACCAGCACGCATTTACGATCGGCGCCGGGTTGACGATTCCGTTGCCGCCGGGCGTCGATCCGTTGCATGCGGTGTTGGCGGCGAACCTGGAGACGGCCCTGAATATTGTGCATGACGGCCACCCGCGCCTGGGCGAAGCGGCGGTTGTATTTGGGCAGGGCGTGGTTGGCTTGCTGGTGGGGATGTTGTTGCGGCGGGCCGGCATCACGCGACTGGCGGTGGTCGATCCGCTGGTGCAGCGGCGTGGGTTGGCGCGCAAACTGGGCGCGGATCTGGCGCTGGAGCCGGGGCCGGATCTGGCGACGCTGCTGCGGGATGGCGATGGTCGAGCGCCCGACCTGGCGGTGGAAGTGAGTGGCGCGCCGGCGGCATTGCAGGCGGCGATCGAGTGTGTGGCGCTGGAGGGGACAGTGGTGGCGGCATCGTGGTACGGCAGCAAGCCGGTGAGTCTGGATCTGGGCGGGCATTTCCATCGCGGCCGGGTGCGTTTGCGCTCATCGCAGGTGGGACGGCTGACGCCTGAAACAAGTGCACGCTGGAATCATGCGCGGCGCTGGCGGAGCGTCGGCGCGTGGCTGCAAGCCTTGCCGGTGAATCGGATTATTTCCCACCGCCTGCCCAGCGATCGGGCTGCCGAGGCCTATCGGTTGATCGACAACGATCCGGGTGATGCGGTGCAGGTGGTGTTGGAGTGGGCGTAGCGGCGGCGGGCACGCGGCAGCGGGGAGATTTGCGTGAAAGGGACGATGATGTACGAGATCGGCGTTAGTACGCGCTTCGAGGCGGCTCACCGGCTGCACGGCGATTTCGGTCCGGCAACTCGTGTTCACGGCCATAGCTACCGGCTCGACGCGATTGTGCGTGGGCCACGGCTGCGGAGCGACGGCACATTACTCGACATAACGATTGTTCAGGGGGCATTGGCCGCGATCGTCGCCGACTTGCACTACCGCGACCTGGACGAAGTACCGGATCTGGCCGGCATCAACACAACCGCCGAAGAGGTTGCGGCGTACTGCTGGCGCCGGATCGCCGCTGCGCTACAAGTTCATCCCGAAGCCACGCACCTGAGTGTGCGAATCTGGGAGAACAGCGACGTGTACGGTGGCTATAGTTCGGATCTTTAGCATGCAAAAGGCGAAAGACGAACGGCGAACGGCGGGCATCCCGGCATTCTTATCAGTGCCGTCAGTTGGGCGGCCCGCGTGATGCATATCTGCTTCCTGACAGTCGGTGATGCGAGCCGGCGCACCGGCGGCTATCTGTACCACCGCGAGGTGTTTGCGCGCTTGCGCATCGCCGGGCACACAATCGCCGAGCATGCGATTTGCGCGGCCGATCCGGCGGCGCAACAGGCGGCGCAGGCTTTCGGGGCGCACTTCGAGCCACAGACCTACGATGTGATTGTGGTGGATGCGCTGGCGCGGATTGTGGTGGCGCCCTGGCTGGATCACTGGCGGAAGCAACGGCCATTGGTGGCGATGATCCACGAGTTGCCGAGTGCGGCCGGAAGCGATAGCCCGCAGGAATGGGATTGGGAGGCGCCGCTGTTGCGGGCGCAACGCATAATCGCGGTGAGTGCGGACGGCGCAGCGACATTGGTTGGGCGCGGGGTTGATCGGGCGCGGATTGTGGTGGCTTCAGGGGGATTCGACCGTTTGCCGCAGGTTGAACGGCCTGCACTGCGGCCGGACGGCGGGTTGCGGGTGTTGGGTGTGGCCCAATGGATCGCGCGCAAAGGTCTGATTGGGTTGGCGCAGGCATGGGCGGCGGAGGCACGGCCGGGCGACCGGCTGGAGCTTGTCGGCGAGATGCAGGCCGACCCGGCGTACACTGCCGCTGTACAGCAACTACTTGCTGCGGCGCCGCCTGAAAGCGTGATCACGATGGCGCGATCGATGATACCGACCTGGCGGCG
>JAAUQO010000218.1 GCA_012032775.1 Oscillochloris sp.
ACGACGGCGGGCTGCATCCACGGCGGCGGTGGCGTCTGCGGTTGCGACATCCACTTCGTGCGACGATCGGCGGGCGACAACAACGGCGGCTTCCGGATCGGCAGCCTCCTGCTCAGTCGCACAGGCGCCGAGGGCGAACAATGCCAGGATCGCCGTGAGCAGCAGACGCACAAAACGAAACCAGGCTTTTGTTTCAAATCTCATCGACAACTCCTTTGGGTGCGCTTCGCCAACTCTGCGGCGAGGTACGCTTACGAAAAGGGGACACGTTATTTGTTTGGGCAATATCGTGCGTGAAGGGGTAATCGTTCCGAGGATGGCCGATTGCCACACCAGTACGCTAGCAACTGACGTGCCGACTTGTGGGGCAGGGGGCGTGAAGGGCGTGCGAGGTAATGCTGCTCAGGTTGTTTTAAGTATTCTGATTTACAGAATAATGTGGCAATAGCGTACGGCAACGCACGCTCGCAATTCTGCATTTGCCCTACGGGGTTGCGGGGCGGGTGCGGCGGGTGCGCCTGCTGGTTGTAATCCCTTCCAGGGAGTAGATCGCAAGTGCGACCCACACCACGCCAAAGCCGATCCAACGCTGCGGGCTGACAACCTCGTGGAAGACGAACACACCCAACAGGAATTGCAGGGTTGGCGCGATGTACTGAAGCAACCCGAGGCTGGTCATGGTGATCCGGCGGGCGGCGGTGGCGAAGAGCAGCAGGGGAATTGCCGTCACAACACCGGTGCCTGCCAGCAAAAAGGATTGCAGGAGCGAGCCGTGGCCAAAACTGCCGGCGCCGGCCGATCCCAACACCACCACATAGCCCAGGGCCGGAATGCCGATCAAAAGCGTCTCCAGGGTTAGTCCGGCCAGGGAATCCAGTTCGGCGGTTTTGCGCAAAGGCCGTAGATCCCGAATGAGAAGCCGAGCGCCAGAGCGATCCAGGGCAGGCTACCGTAGGCCCAGGTCAGGTAGAGCACCCCGGCACATGCGGTCAGCACCGCGATCCCCTGGCCGATCCGTAATCGCTCGTGCAACAGCACAACGCCGATCAACACATTCACGAGCGGATTGATAAAGTAGCCCAGACTTGTCTCGATCACATGGCCGGCGTTCACCGCCCAGATATACAGAAACCAGTTGGCGCTGAGCAAAAGCGCTGCTGAACCCGCCGTAAGCAGGGCGCGCCGGTTGCGCAGGGCGCCGATCACCGGCCGCCAGCGCCGCATACCTGCGCTGATCACAAGTGTCACCAGCAGCGCCCAGACAATCCGGTGCGCCAGAATCTCGAGCGCCGGCACTTGTTGCAGCGCCTTCCAATAGAGCGGCAGCAAGCCCCAGATCGTGTAGGCTCCGATGGCCGCCAGAGTTCCTTTTTTCATAGGTATTCCGTGTGGTGCCGCTGTGCTAGCTGAACCCGCCACCGGGTTCGACGGCGCAATTTGTCTATAGTACCGCAGATGTTTGGATCAGCCGGAGGTGATCACAGGCTTGCCGCAAAGTGGCTCAGTGTGTCGGGATCACGCAGCGGCGGGCCATGACCGAAGCAGACCAGGGCCGGTCGCAGGGCGGCGAGTTGTTGGGCGGAGCGACGGTTCCGGGCGGGATCGCAGGTGAAGCGGCGCAGCGGTTCGATCAGTCCTACTCGCCCGCTGAGTGGATGCTGATTCGCCAACACATCCCCGGCGATCAGAACCCGGTCGTGCTCACGCCAGAGCGACAGGTGGCCCGGCGTGTGGCCGGGCGTCTCAAGCACCACAAAATCAGCGATCCGGTCGCCCGCCCTGAGGATTCGCGACACACGCTGGCCCGGCCCACCGGCGATTCCGGCCAGCAAGCGGTTGAGCGGTCGGGTGGGCAGAATAGCCGAGAAGTCGCCCGATTCGGCGCTTGGCGTATCGCCGGCGCTACACCAGAGCGGAATCCTTAATCTTGTACAGACAGCACTGCTGCCGCCTTGATGATCGGGATGGGCGTGGGTCAGGATGTGAGCGATCGGCGGTTTGCGGCGCAACATATGAAGGAGCAGTGGCTCCAACGGGCGTACCGCTGCGTCCACCAACACATCGCCGATCAGATAGACGTTGATCGCGTGGCGCGGCACGAGATTCAGGCGAAACAGATCCGGCGCCAATGCTTCCATTTTAGATGATGCCGCTATCAAGCCGAGCCGCCGGGGGCTTCGTCGTTCTCGACGTTGGCGCGTTGGCTATGACGCAGAAACGGGACACTCCGCAACCGCATCTTCCAGCACGAGCGTCTGGTATTTGCTCATCTCCGGCTCTTTCTTGCTTTTGCCCGGCGTATGCTGATCATAGCACACTTGTTGCCGGCGGTGTGGTTGCGCAGCCTTGCGAACGTCGATGCCGATATTACGGCGGTGCTGCAATACCGGCACCGCCGGTCTTAGCGATCATCACCCTCGGCCTGCCTTGGATGGGGCGGCGGCGGCTCGACCGAACGCGGTTGGAACGCCTGGATATGCGGCACACTTCTTGCCTCTTGTATAACACATGGTGTCCTCGGTTGCACATGATGGTGAGGTGCGGAATGAATATTGGCCAAATCAAAGATCTAGCCGTTGAAACCTTTAAGGAGTGGAGCGAAGATAAAGCGCCGCGTCTGGCTGCTGCATTGTCGTACTACACGGTGTTTTCGTTGGCGCCGTTGCTGCTGATCATTATTGCCGTCGCCGGTTTGTTTCTTGGTGGCGATAACCAGCAGGTACAGAATCAGGTGATCAGCCAGCTCGCGACCTTTGTGGGCCAGGATGCCGCCAACTCGATCGCGGATCTGTTGCAGGCAGCCGATCGACCGCAACTCGGCAGTATTTCCGGCCTGCTCGGCCTGGTAGCCTTGCTGTTCGGCGCCGGCGCATTATTTATCCATTTGCAGGATTCGCTGAATACAATCTGGGAGGTTGCGCCAAAGCCGAATCGCGGGATCTGGGCGGCGGTTCGCGAGCGCTTCTTCTCATTCGCGATGGTGTTGGGCGCCGGGTTCCTGCTGCTGGCATCGCTGGTGCTTACCACCGCATTGGATGCGTTCAGCCAATTCTTTCCCGGCACCGCCGGCCTCTGGCAAGGGGTGAATCTGGTCGTCTCGTTGCTGATCACCTGGCTGCTGTTCGCGCTGGTGTTCAAAGTTGTCCCCGATGTCAAAATCACATGGCGCGATGTCTTGCTCGGCGCGGCGATCACTGCGGTGCTTTTTGCGGTCGGCCGTTATCTGCTCAGCCTTTATCTGGCGAATTCGTCTACCGCCTCGGCCTATGGCGCTGCCGGCTCGCTGGTGTTGCTGCTGGTCTGGATCTACTACTCGGCGCAGATTATCTTTCTGGGCGCCGAGTTTACCCAGGTCTATGCCCGGCGCTTCGGCTCGCAGATTATGCCCGACGACAACGCCATGCAATTAAGCGAGGCGGATCGCACCGAACAGGGAATGCCGCGCAAAGAAAATCTTGAGGCGGCGGCACGGCAACGCGAGGTGGGCGGATCAACTGCGGCAAACACGCAGCAGGACAACGACAACCGCGACAGCACCGCCGTCGCAAACACGGCCGGCAATCTGAGCCGCTCTACCGTGGCCCGCCTGGCGGTTTTCGCCGGCCTGCTCAGCTTTATCGAGTCGCTACGCCGGAAGCGTTAGGCCGCAATGCAGAATGCAGAATGCATCAGGCCTCACGCCTCAGGCATTTTGTGCGCTTTTGTAAGATGCCGGATCGCACGGATCCGGCATCCGGTTTTTGCGAACGATGACCGTCTCAGCCGAGGCGTAAATCGGAAACGAACAGAAGGGAATTCCGGTTGAAGGGGGATGCGTTTGCAGTCCGGTGCTGCGAGATGTGAACGAGGTGCTTACAACATTTCGATTGGGACTGGATCGTATAGGCCGAGGGCCTCGAACGAGGCAACTAAGGCCTGTCCGTGTTCCAATGCAAGTTGCAGCGTACCGCTGTTTAGCCGCGGATCGCTGTTGCCGGCAACTTGCTCATAAAGGCGCTGCAGGGCTTCTACGGCGTCGCGCACATCGAGTGCGGCAGCCTGTGCGCTGCGCAGCGAGCTACGCACGGTCGTGATTGTATCGACACATGTGCTGGCGATCTGATACTCAATGGCCCGGTGATACTGTGCTGCTCCCGGAGATAAATAGTCCATCACTGCCCCTTTCTTGTACGATACGCTTGTGCTGATCCTTCGACGCTCGAAGTATGTGCAGAAATAGTGCCGCGGATGCAGCTTGTCTCGCCGCTTTAAGCGGCCTGCTCGCCGAGTGGTAGCTCAAGCCGGGCGGCAAGATCGGGCGCGTAACGGCCCAGATCTTCGCGCAACCTGATCAATGCCAGATCCTTCATTTTGGCCTCGATCATGAAGTCGAAGCGCGGCAACGCGGCGGCGCCGCGCAAAAATGTGATCACCTCGAAGGGGTTGAGATAATCGGCGTGGGCGGTCCAGATCGGCGGCGCCTGCACTTGTTCGCTTTTGCCGGTATCGCGACGTTTGCGCTCGATCAGGCGCATTTCGGTGCGCGGCGACGAGAAGTGGATCTTCGGTCGCACGTCGTTGGGCCAGGTGGCGAGACAATCGGCAAGGGCCTGGTGCGGCGCGATACCAGTGCGGTTGAGGCACCAGTGGTGCAGATAGTCGAACACCAGGCGCACGCCGCTACGTTCGTGAATCCACAATACATCGGCCACATCGAAGCGCGTGTCGTCGTTCTCCAACACCAGGCGGCGGCGAGTCGCTTCGGGCAGTTCCTCCCAGGCCCGCACCCAACGCTCGCGACCGGCGGCGAGATCGCCGTACACACCGCCGACATGGGTTACAACCACTGCCTCAGGCCCTAAGCCCATTGCGTCGAGAATCTGGGCCTGCGCCGTCAGATCGCCGGCACTTTTGCGCACTAACTCCGGTTCGGGGCTGTTCAACACAATATATTGCGAGGGATGGAACGAAAGCCTGATGCCAAGCTGTGCGGCGCGTGTTCCAAGGGCGCCGAGTTCCGCCGCACATTCGTCAATCTGCGCGTGAAACTGCGGCATGTCGGGATGGGTAAGGTAGGGCGCAAGATCGGAACTCATGCGATACATTGTGATCTGTGTTTCAGCCAGATAATCGATAATCGCGTCGAGATATTCCAGACTCACCCGCAGATGCGGATTGCTCTGCCAGCGCCGGGCATCGTGCGAGGGCCGATCGGGCCGGCCCATAATTTTCACGGCAAAGCCAAGCCGCATCGGAACCTCCTCATCGATCCAATAGGCGAACTGCAACCTCCGACCATGCACAAGCTGTGCCAATTTCAGCTTGATGGAGCCGGCGCATCATGCTGCGCGGTCGCCGGTACCGACGATTGCGTCGCTCTTGTGTATGATACAATCCAATCGGTCTTACGACTGATTTTTAGGGATTGCTCGCGCTGAATGCACCCGGTCGCGATGACACGGTTGACATGATGCTCACCACGTTGCTTGAGAGTGTGCGCAACGATATCCGCCAGGGCCTTCGCAACGGGCTGCTCGATCTTGATGAACATGCCCCTGGCCGGGGTTGCTGATCCTGCTCGTGATGGCGTCCATGATCAATCTGCTGGTTGCGCCCGCAATGTCGCTCCAGCCGATCCTGGTTACCCGGCACTTCGGCGGCGATGCCGGCAGCCTGGCGTTGATCGAGGCGGCGTTCGGGATCGGGGTGATCGTCGGCGGGGTAGCACTGGGCGTCTGGGGTAATTTCAAACGCCGTATTTACCCCGGCGGTGATCAGGTTGGAGGATCAGGCTGTGCAGCCGGCAGATAGCGCCGCAGCAACAAGCGATCCCGCCCCGCCGGTGGAACCGTTGCTCGCCGAGTAATGCCACGCCGCGCCGACACGTTTCCTCCCCTGGCACACTGGTTGCAGAAGGTATGGATACCGGACGACGTTGCGTTCCGGTATCCATACCAACCGCTACCTATAGCGGTGAGCACAACGCTTGAGCCTGATCGCGGAGCGCATACCTGACGAGCGAGCCGCGCGGCAGCGCGTTCAGGCATCACGCATCAGGCATCTTGCTATAATGAGGAGGATACAATGTCGAACGAATCCCATGCCGGCGAGCAGCATCCCGAGGAGTGGCGCCGCGATCTTAACCCCGATCCGCAGGCCGGTCAGAATCGCGGCGGCGCACATCTTAACGCCGACGAAACCCAAACTGCCGTTACGCTCCACAGTGTTCAGCCGCACCTGGCCGATCTGAGCGAGGAAGAACTACGCCGCGTGCCGATTGTTCCGCCCGGCTCGCGCCTGAAGCAGGGCGCGGTCTATCTCAATCTGCGCGATGCTGCGAACCACGAGTTCACGGCCACCGGCGATCAGGAAGCGACACCGAATGATCTGCTGATCCCGAAGTCCGAGGTGGATTATCCGCTCTGGAACAAGTTGCTGCGGGTGATGAATCCGGCCCGGCGCGATGAAGAAGGCTAGTACGCTCAAGCGTACGTACGTTTACGGCGCACATCGCACGGTGACGGCCTAAAGGCCGTTACAAACCCTCGACGGACGTAGGCCGACCTGTCCTAGTCGTTGCACCAGAGATACGGAACCGAGGCCCGAGCCGACAATCGTTCGCTCGGGCCTTAGTTTTTTGTGTTATCGCCCTCGGCGCAATGGTACAATAAAATGCCGGCGCCTATCTGCTTGGCGCAAGTGTGCTGCGCCAGGCAAGTTTTTCGGTTGTCGCATAATTCGCCATATCAAATATTCTCGATGCGTTGCGTAGTTGAAACGCTTTACGCAACGGTTTTTGCTATCCTGCTTATAGATCCATACCGGCTTGCAGCGTTGCAACGCATTGGCGAAATTCTGCATTCTGCATTCAGAATGTGCATAAGTGTCAGGGAGGACGGTTATGCCGGCTACGTTCACTCCTGGTTACGCCCTGCTGATCGGTGTCAGCAGTTCTGCGAATGAACCCCGCCTGAATGTTCCGGTTGCTGCGGCCGGCATCCGCGCTGTTGCGCATGTGCTGGCTGATCCGGCGTTTGGTGCATATCCGGCGAACCAGGTAACGGCGCTGTCTGATGCCGATGCCACCCGGGCCGGTATCCTCGACGCACTCGATGCGCTCGCGCTATCGACCGGCGCCGATAGTACGGTGTTTCTTTATTTTTGCGGCCACGCAAATTATGGCGATGACGGCGATTATTCGCTGATCACCCACGATACACATTTCCAAAAGCGCAAAGTTGTCAGCGGCAGCGGCGTGCGCCAGGGCGAGTTGATCGCAAAACTGCGTGCCATCAAGGCCCGCCGCATTTTTATGATCTGGGATACCTGCCATTCCGGCGAGTTGGTGCCGGCCTATTCGGTGGGCGGTACGCCGTATATCGGTGCACCATTACCGGCTCCAACCGTTGCGGCCTTTCTTTCCACCGGTAAGGGTCGGATCATTGTGCGATCGTGCCGTGAAGGTCAGGTTGCGTATAGCGGCAGCGGCGACCTGACGGTCTTCGCCCAGGCACTTGTCGCGGGCCTGCAAGGCAATGGAACTCAGAATAATCGCGGCTCGCTAAGCGCCTTCGATTTGTACCGCCGGCTTTATCTGCCGGTGGTCGAAGCGGTGGCGGCCCAGTACGGCACCAGGCAGGAGCCGGAGTTGCTGGTGTTGAAAGGCGCGCAGTCGTTTGCGGTGGCTCGTTACCGTGGCTGCAAGCCCGAGGGCGAATGTGCGCCGGTGCCGCTCCCGGCAAGCACCGCATTTCGCGAGATCAGCCCCGCCTACAGTCAGGCCGCGCTCGAACAAATGTTGCCGCTGCCGTACCAGCACCTGAATGCCGACCGCAGCGATCTGCGTCCGGCGGTTCAGCATATGCCGGCGCCGCCGCGTGATCAGATAACCGTGACGATGGAACATCTCAATTTGCATATCGCAAATGCGCGGCGCGGCGATCTTGCGATCCGCATCCGCTTGCAACAACTCATCGCCGCGCTAAGTACGGCCCTCCAACTCACCCCGGCCGAAAAACTTGAGGCCGCACAACACGTTGCCCGCCGCGCCGAAGCCGCGATCACCGTGGCGATGGCCATCACCCCCGATCAGCAAGATGTTCAATACACCCTGAGCCGTTTCCGCGAAACCGCTGCCGTGCTTGGGTTGAGCTTGCCCGGCGTCGCGACAACGGCCGAACAGATCGCCGCTGAGATCGATCAACTGGTGCGGCGCTGATCCGCCGTGCCGCCTGCCCGCTTCTTGCACACTATTCCTCATCACAGCGCCGTCTGGCATATTTGTTGCTGGCACCCGGCAGTAATGGTGGTGAAAGGATTGTGTTTGCATCATCCGCCCGCATCCGGTACCCTATCATCTAGCAACCAGATTCGCGAACCAACGCAGCAGCCAACCCAACGAAATCCAGCGCAGCAATTTCGCACTTTGCATTTCGCATTCCTATGCACGAAGATACGATCGTCGCAATTGCAACGCCGCCCGGCGAGGGCGGCCTCGGCGTGATCCGGCTCAGCGGCCCCGAATCTCGCTCCATTGTCGCGCAGATTTTTCGCCCGCTGCGGCCCGGCCCGCTGCGCCATTATCGCCTGCGTTACGGCAAGATCGTCGATCCGGCCGACAACACGCCGATCGACGAGGCGCTCGTCACGCTGATGCAGGCGCCCCATAGCTTCACCCGCGAAGATGTGGTCGAGATTTCGTGCCACGGTGGTCCGCTGCCGCTCCGCCGCACCCTCGATCTCGCCCTCAGCGCCGGCGCCCGTATGGCTCGCCCCGGCGAGTTCACCATGCGCGCCTTTCTCAATGGCCGGATCGATCTCAGTCAGGCCGAAGCCACCCTCGATGTGATTCGCGCCCAGACCGACGCCGGCCTTGCCCTGGCCCAGGCCCAGCTCGGTGGCTGGCTCGCCCGTGAGGTGCGGGCCGCCCGTGCCGCCCTGCTCGAATGCCTGGCCTATGTCACCGTGGTGGTTGATTTTCCCGAAGATGAAGTTGACGCCCAGGACATCGGCCCGCAATTGCACGCCGGCCTTGCCGCGATTGAGCGCATGCTCGCCGGGGCCGACCAGGGTGTGATCTATCGCCAGGGCGCTCGTGTCGCCCTCGTCGGCCGGCCCAATGTCGGCAAGTCGTCGCTGCTGAATGCCTTGCTGCGCTCCGACCGCGCCATCGTCACACCAATCCCCGGCACCACCCGCGATACCCTGGAAGAGACGGCCAACCTGGCCGGGATACCGGTGGTTCTGATCGATACCGCCGGTATCCACGCCAGCAGCGACCCGGTTGAGCAACTCGGTGTCGAGCGCTCGCGCATCGCCCTGGCCGGCGCCGACCTTGCGCTGCTGGTTTTTGACGCCGGGCGCGGCATCTCGGACGATGATCGCACCATCGCCGCTCTTTGCGTCGATCGGCCCACGCTTCTGGTCTGGAATAAAATCGATACCCTCGGCCCAAACGCACGCCTCGCCCTGGACGCTTCCGCCGCGAACCTGGGTCTGCGGCGTCACCTGAAAACCCTGGCCATTTCGGTGTATAGCGGTGCCGGCCTCGATCAACTGGCCGCCGCAACCGCCGAGGCCCTGTTGGGCGGCGCTCCACCCGCAGCC
>JAAUQO010000219.1 GCA_012032775.1 Oscillochloris sp.
GTTGGGGCAGGTTGAAACCGTCAGTTGCGGCACTTCCGCCAACACAAGGTCGCTCAATGTGATCGTCACCATGGTTGCGCCATCAGTGGAGATCCGTTTCGGTTCAACTGAGGCCGAAAAGTAGCTAAACTGAGCCGGGGCGCCGGATTCTCCTTCCTGTGCGGGGGGGTCGATCTGAGGGGGAACGCCGGAATCCGCAGTAATAGTCTGCACAACCGGCAAAACAGGGGTTGAACCGCTGAGGAGTGCCAACACGAGCGGAACCATGAACAAGCGTAGGAACGCCTTCATGAGCCGACCTCCTTTCAGCAGCGACCGCATCGGATCAAAAGCCCGATCGCGGCGAGAAAACAGAATTCTATCGTAGTACACACGAAGCGCTTTGAGAAGGTGAAAATGACCACATCCATCGACCTACTGCTGCACTCAGCGGCCCAGATCGTCACCTGTGACGGACCACCCGGCCCGAAGCGCGGTGTCGCAATGCGCGAACTCGGGCTGATCGCTAACGGCGCAGTTGCCGTGGATCAGGGCCGGATTGTCGCCGTTGGGCCAAGTGACGAACTGCGCCGATCCTACCAGGCCCGCCACGAGATCGCCGCCGCCGGCAAGCTGATCTGCCCCGGTTTCGTCGATCCGCATACGCATGTGGTGTATGCCGGCGATCGGGTGAACGAGTTCGAGCAGCGGATCGCCGGTGCGACGTACCAGGAGATTATGGCGGCCGGCGGCGGAATCGTTTCCAGCATGCACGCCACCCGCAACGCCGCCGCCGATCAACTGGTGCGTGAAAGCCGTTCACGACTCGATCAGATGCTTATGCTCGGCACCACCACGGTAGAAGCGAAAACCGGCTATGGTTTGGAGCTTGCCGCCGAGCTACGCCAACTTGAGGCGATCGCCGCACTCGACGCCGCCCATCCGATCGATCTGGTGCCGACCTTGCTGGCCGCCCACGCAATCCCGCCCGAGTTCGCTAATCACGCTGATGATTATGTCGAGCTGGTGATCGCCGAAATCTTGCCGGCGGCGCTGGAATGGTACCGCGCATCACGCTTTGCGGCGGCGGGCGTACCGTTGTTCGCCGATGTTTTTTGCGAGCGGGGCGCATTCGATGTCGTCCAATCGCGGCGCGTGCTGGCGGCGGCACGCGAACTCGGCCTGCCGCTCAAGGCACATGTCGATGAGTTCACGGCATTGGGTGGGCTGGAGATGGCGTTGGAATTGGGTGCGGTATCGGTCGATCACCTCGATGTCAGCGGGCCGGCGGGGATCGCGCAGGTTGCCCAGTCGGACGCGATCGCCGTCAGCATCCCAACCGTCACCTTCAACCTGGGCGGCACACACTATGCCGACGCACGCGGCCTGATCGACGCCGGGGCCGCCGTAGCCCTCACCACCGACATCAACCCCGGCTCTGCGCCCTGCCCCTCGCTACCGCTGGTGATGGCGATCGCCTGCCGTTACCAGCGGCTGCTGCCGGCCGAAGCGCTCAATGCCGTCACCCGCAATGCCGCCTATGCGATCGGCCTCGGCGACCGGGTCGGATCGCTGGAAGCCGGCAAGCAGGCCGATCTACTGCTCGTCGATACTGGCGACTACCGCCACCTTGCATATGAGTTCGGCGGCAATCCCGTCGAAACCGTGATTAAGCGCGGCGCGATCGTGTATGCGCGATCCGGTCGCCACCCGTAAGGGCGAAGCATTTCGTGCTGCGAAATACTTCGCTTCAAGAAAGCCATATGAACGACAACGACGTCATCATGCTCGACGGTCGATCCCTGACGATCGAACAGATCGGCACAGTGGCCTACGGCCAACCAGGCATGCCGCAGGTCGAACTCAGCCCAAATGCGCGCCCGGCGGTCGAACGCGCTGCGGCGGCAGTACAAACACTGCTGGCGCGAGGCGAGATCGCCTATGGCATCACCACCGGCTTCGGCGCCTTCAAGGATCGCCTGATCGCCGCCGCCGAAGTCGAGCCGCTGCAACGCAATATCCTGCTCAGCCATGCGGTGGGCCTCGGCCCGCTGTACGACATTCCAACCACCCGCGCAATTATGCTCATCCGCGCCAATACGCTGGCCTGCGGTCATTCGGGGATTCGCCCCGCAACCCTTGATCTGCTGATCGAACTGCTCAACGCCGGCATCCATCCCTGCATCCCAAGCAAAGGATCGCTGGGCGCCAGTGGCGATCTTGCGCCATTGGCCCATATGGCGCTGCCGCTGATCGGCGTGGGCGACGTAGCATATCGCGGCGCCCGCATGCCAAGCGCGCAAGCCCTGGAAGCCGCCGGCCTGCGCCCGACCAACCTGGCGGCCAAGGAAGGGCTGGCGCTGACCAACGGCACCGCCGTGATGTGCGCCCTTGGAGCACTGGAAACGCTGCGCGCCGAGCGCCTGAGCCAGAGCGCCGATATTATTGGTTGTTTGAGCCTGGAGGCGCTGCATGGCACCACAGCCGCTTTCGACGCCCGGATCCATGCCTTGCGCCCGTTTCCACGCCAGCAAGAATGCGCCGCCTACCTGCGCGAATTGCTGGCCGGCAGCGAACTGACCCGCAGCCACGACCCGAGAAATGTGCAGGATGCCTACACACTGCGCTGCATTCCGCAGGTTCACGGCGCTGTGCGTGATGCGATCGCGTATGCGCGTTGGGTTTTCGGGATTGAGTTAAACGCCGTTACCGACAATCCGCTGATCTTTATCGACGAGGCGAGCGGCGCAATTGAGGTGATTTCGGGCGGGAATTTCCACGGCGAGCCACTGGCGATCGCGCTCGACTACCTGGGAATCGCCTTGGCGGAGTTGGGCAATATCGCTGAGCGGCGCGTCATGCGCCTGGTGGACGCAACCTCGAACGGCGGCGTGTTGCCGGCCTTTCTCACCCATCAGGGCGGGCTAAACTCCGGCTTCATGATCACGCAGTATACGGCGGCGGCCCTTGCCACCGAGAATAAAGTTCTGGCCCATCCCGCCAGTGTCGATACCATCCCGACCTCGGCCAACGTCGAAGATCACGTCAGCATGGGTGTGACCGCCGGGATTAAGTTGCGCCAGATCGGCGAAAACGTCACCCAGATTCTGGCGATCGAGTATCTGGCGGCGGGGCAGGGGATCGACTTCCGGCGCGAGATAATGGGCCGGCAAACCTGCGGCGGGCGCGGCACAAGCGCCGCCTACGAATTGCTGCGGCGACAT
Organism: Oscillochloris sp.; assembly: GCA_012032775.1. Classification (GTDB taxonomy): domain Bacteria; phylum Chloroflexota; class Chloroflexia; order Chloroflexales; family Chloroflexaceae; genus JAAUQO01. The sequence goes on from JAAUQO010000219.1 coordinate 3,204, forward strand.
GTGCCCTTCACCAGCGGCGACACGTTGCTGTATCCATATCTGGAACGGACACAGGAATTGATCGCTGATGGCAGCCTGACGGCTGCCGTGACATGACAGGCGGCGGTGGGTTCACAACAGGCTTGCGAACCCATCGCCGGATTATGGGATCATGCGACGTAATGCTCGCGAAATTGCGCTCGCGCTCGTGAGAGCCGCGATTTGACCGTACCAAGTTTAAGGCCGAAGCGCTGCGCAATCACCTCCAACGGGTAGCCGGCATGGCTGTGCAGCATCAGCGGCACGCGATATGCCTCCGGCATGCGCGCCAGCGCGGCATTGATCGGTTCCGCTGCTTCCAGCAAATCTTCCAGGGGGAATGAAGCCAGAGCATCGTCGGGAACCGAATCCAGGGCGACGCCGGCCCGGTGGCGCTGGCGACGGAAGTGGTCATAGGCACAGTTGCGAGCGATCCGAAACAACCAGGCCCGCTCGCCTTCGCTGCTGTTCAACTGCGCAAGATGGCGCAGCGCCTTGATAAACGTCTCTTGCAACAAGTCCTCCGCCGTCTCGGGGTTGCCGGTAAGGCGGCGCAAATAACGCAGCAGCGGCGTAGCATAATCGCTGTACAGCCGCGTGATCTCGTGTTCGGTTTGGATCTCCTTGAGGCGGCCTGTCTCCATCGTCGCTGCTCCTTATCCTCTCTTGTTGCGGTGTCGGCAAAGCCGAGACTGCGACAAGAAAAAATTCTTCTCCTTTAGTAAATCACGCGCCGCACGATCGGAGAAGCGACAAAGTATGACAGGAAGCTAGACAAAAACTGCTACACACTACTCGACCGCTGGTCGGTTGCTGACACCGGCCTCACCAAATGTGGCCATCTCGTCGAGGATGCGACAGGCGGCGATACACAATGATTGCGCCAGCACGGCGCCGCTGCCTTCACCAAGCCGCAACCCAAGATCGAAAAGCGGCTCGCTGTCGAGTCTGGTAAACACGGCCTGATGTCCTCGCTCGACCGAACGATGGGCCGCGATCAGATACGGCTGAATCTGCGGCGCCAGGGCATATGCCAGCAGCGCGGCCGCCCCCGAAATAAAGCCGTCGATCACAACCGGCACGCGCCGGGCGGCCGCCCCCAGCATCACCCCGGCCAACCCGCCGATCTCGAAACCGCCCACCTTGGCCAATACATCCAGGCCATCGCGCGGATCGGGCCGGTGCAAGGCCAGGGCCTGCTCGATCACGGCGATCTTGCGCGCCAGGCCGGCATCATCAACCCCGGTGCCGCGCCCGGTTACCTCGGCCGGCGTTACACCACTCAATGCGGCGACGATCGCACTCGAGGCGGTCGTATTCCCGATCCCCATATCGCCGGTGGCAACCAGATCTATGCCGGCGGCGATCGCTTCCTGCACCACCGCGATCCCGGTCTCGACGGCTTGCTGGGCCTGCGCCCGACTCATCGCCGGTTCAATCGTCATGTCGGCAGTGCCGGAAGCAACCGGGCGGCGGATCAATGCCGGATGCTCCGGCAATCCCGCCGCAACCCCCATATCCACCACCAGCACCTCTGCGCCGACATGCCGGGCCAACACATTGATCGCCGCGCCGCCGGCCAGAAAGTTCAGCACCATCTGCGTGGTTACTTCGCTGGGATAAGCGCTCACACCGCGCTGTGCAACCCCGTGATCGGCCGCCATCACCACCACCGCCGGCCTTCGGATTTGCGGCCGTTCGCGGCCGGTGATTGCGGCGATCTGAATCGCCAACTGTTCCAGGCGACCAAGCGCGCCCTGTGGCTTCGTCAGGCGATCCTGGCGCGCTGCCGCAGCGGCGCGCGCGGTTGTGTCAAGTGGGCCGATCGCCGCAATGGTTGTAGCTAGCAGGCTCATATTTCCTCCCTGATTTTTGCGACACCGCCGCATTATACGTCCGGTTTAATCTACCCTCAGAGGCGCCGGAAGTACGAGCCGGCCAGACCGGCCAACGAGCCCTTGACAAGGCCGGCGGCTTGTGTTATTTGTATTTTAGGCAAGCCAAAATTTTGCTTTAGCCTTACAAATGATTGCGGTTGATTGGAAAAGCGATGGAAGTATTCTTTACATTATTCAGCGACTACACGTTGCGCACGATCGCCATGGGCGCAGCTACATTGGGCCTTATTAGCGGGATTCTGGGCTGTTTCGCGGTACTGCGCCGCCAGGCCCTGCTTGGTGATGCAATGTCGCACGCAGCCTTGCCGGGCGTGGTGTTGGCGTTTCTGCTTACCGGTTCGCGGGCGCCCCTGGTGCTGGTGCTCGGCGCCGCGATCGCCGGTTGGCTGGGAGCGCTGATCGTCCTTACGATCGTGCGCCTGAGCCGGATCAAGGAAGACAGCGCCTTTGGGTTGGTGCTCTCGGTTTTCTTCGCCATTGGGATGGTGCTGCTCACCATTGTGCAGCGCAGCGGCGCCGGCGGGCAGGCCGGGCTCGACACCTACCTCTTCGGCCAGGCCGCCTCGCTGGTGCTGAGTGACGTCATCACGATCGCCGTGCTCGGCGCGCTGGTGTTGCTGGTTCTGGCCGCGTTCTGGAAAGAGTTCAAGCTGCTGAGCTTCGACCCCGATTATGCCGCCAGTCTGGGGTTTCCGGTACGGCTACTTGATATTGGGCTCACGTCGCTGATTGTGGTAGCGATTGTGATCGGCCTACAATTGGTTGGCGTGGTACTGATGAGCGCGATGCTGGTGGCGCCTGCCGCCGCCGCCCGCCAATGGACCAATCGGCTCGGCACAATGGTGTTGCTGGCCGGGGGCTTCGGTGCGCTGGCCGGGGTGGCCGGCGCCCTGATCAGCGCCACCGGACGCGGCCTCTCGACCGGACCGGTGATTGTGGTCTGCATCAGTGTGATTACGTTCTTCTCGCTGCTGTTCGCCCCGGCCCGCGGTCTGATCTGGGCCTGGATCCGCCAGTGGCGCAATCGCCGCCAGTTCGCCGGATAAAGGAAACTGATGTCTCCCCAACTTGAAGTTCAACTGCTGGCGGCGATTGTCGCGGCCGCCTGTGCGCTTCCCGGCGTGTTTCTGGTGTTGCGCCGTACCGCTATGATCAGCGACGCCATCAGCCACACGATTCTGTTTGGAATCGTGATCGGCTTCCTGCTCGTGAACGATATCGAGTCGCCCTGGTTGCTGGTCGGCGCCACGCTCACCGGCGTGCTCACCGTCTGGCTGGTGGAACTCGTCACACGCACCGGCTTAGTTAAAGAAGACACGGCGATCGGCCTGATCTTTCCACTCCTCTTCAGTTTAGCCGTGATCGCGATCTCGCGTTTCGCCGCCAATGCGCATCTTGATGTCGATGCAGTGCTGCTGGGCGAAATCGCCTTTGCGCCGTTCGATCGGCTGACTATCCTGGGCATCGATCTGCCGCGCGGCATCTGGATCACCGGCACGATTTTGCTGGCCAATCTGCTCATGATCGGCCTGTTCTACAAAGAACTGAAGCTCAGTACCTTTGATGCAGGATTGGCGGCGGCGCTCGGTTTCTCACCGGTGCTTCTGCACTACGGCCTGATGACCATGGTCTCGCTTACGGCGGTCGGCTCGTTCGATGCGGTCGGCTCGATCCTGGTGATCGCATTAATGATCGGCCCGCCTGCCGCTGCCTACCTGCTCACCGATCGGCTCAGCCTGATGTTGGGCTTGAGTGTGTTGATCGGGGTGATCAGCGCGATCGCCGGCTACTGGTTGGCGCGCTGGATCGACACCACAATCGCCGGTGCCATGGCAACAATGGTCGGGATCAGCTTTGGGCTGGTGTTTCTTCTGGCGCCGCAGCGGGGTATGCTGGCGGTTGTGCGCCGGCAAGGGCGCCAACGCTGGGAGTTCGCCCAGCAGATGTTGACGGCGCATCTGCTCCATCACGAGGGCCAACCCGAGGCGTTGGAGGAGAGTCAGATCGAGCACCTGATCAGCCATTTGCGTTGGAACGGCGATTTCGCCGGGCAGGTGGTGCGCCGGGCCGAGCAGGCCGGATTAGTGCGTTGCGAAGGCCACATCCTGCAACTCACCGAACAGGGTCGCGCCCTGGCAAGCGAGGCGATGACTCGTTAAGGTGTGGTTGGCAACGCCGCCCGTAAACCGGCGCCGAGCAGCGGCAGGCCGGCCAACTGCACCAGGTGAAACAGGCCGTTGTGATCGAAAGGGATTCCGGCGATCGTCGCCTTTGCGCCGCTTGCCTGCACCCCGGCGGCGATGATCGTAATCAGCACGCCGGCGAACATCAATTCGGCGCCGGCGAGCCGCCCGCCGCGCACAAGATTGCCGTAGATGCCGAGCGCACACAACATCGCCGCCGCTTCGTAAACCAGAAACACCCGAAAGTCGTTGCGTTTGTGGCTGATGAAGTAGGTGAGTAGCCCACACGCCAGCAGCGGCCCCAGGAGCCGCGTGGAAACCTTCCGGCCCCAGCCGTCGTACGCTGCGGCGGCGGCGAACAGGGCCACAGTTGCGCCCAGGGCCAGGTAGAGCGGATGCCAGATCAGGCGGCGGCGGCGTTCGGAAAGCGCCAACCCATGGGCGACCGCCCCGAGCACGCCGGAACCGGCCAATGTCGCGAACACACCGCCCCACAGATCGACTTTGCGCGGATCATGGGCATGGCGGCGGCGCAACGCCGCAAACTCAGCCAGCGCAACAGCGCTGATCAACAGATCGGTTGCAGCGGTTGTGCGTTCGTGGGGATCATCAATCAACCGGATCATAAAATAATGCGCCGCTCGGCGATCAGCCGGTTCCGCAACTTACGATACAGATCGTCATAATTCATACGACCCATCGTAATCTCGTACTTATAGGCCTGGAGCATCTTGTGGATCTCGGCATCCAGACGCTCTTCGATCATCAACTCATCGCTCATGATCTCGGCTGCTGCGATACGTAAAATCGAGTCGTCGGAGCGAAACAGAACCCCATCAAGATCGGCGAACACATCGAGCAACTTATCGGACAGATCCTCGATCTTCTCCGGCGAGAGCTTCATATTCTTTCTCCTGAGCCGCTACAATTTGCCGGCGCAACGCGGCGATCTCCTCGATCTGCGCAGCGGGCAGCGGACGTGCGCCACCAAACAGATGCGCGCTGAGGAGAATCCGCGCACAATGCTCCAACTGCTCCATAGATGCAAAGGCCGTCGTCAGGTTCCACCCGAAGGTGATCGCGCCATGGTGCGAAAGCAACACCGCACAACTACCGGGCAACAGTGGTGTCACCGCCTCGCCGAGGGCAACCGTTCCGGTACGGGCGTAGGGCGCCGTCGGCACCGGCCCAAGGGCCAGCAGCGCCTCGGGCAACAGTGGTTCGGTCATACTCACTCCGGCCAGGGTAGCCGCTGTGGCCGTGGGCGGGTGGGCGTGGACACAGGCCAGCACATCGGGGCGATTGCGGTACACCGCCAGATGCAACTGCTGCTCGCTCGACGGCCGCCGGCCGTTCACAGCCCGCAGCAGGCGCCCGTCCAGATCCACCACCACCGGATCATCGATTGTGAGATCGGCCTTACACAACCCGGCGGGCGTGATCAGGATTGTGTCATCGGGCAGGCGGGCCGAAATATTGCCATCGCCGGCCACCACCAGGCCACGCTCATACAGGCGCCGCCCGATCGCCACAATCTCATGCCGCAATTGTTGTTCATATTCCATCACTCAGCATTCCCTATTCTGCCTGCACCCTCGCGACGGTAGCCCTGGCGAAGACTGCGCACTTGCCGCAGCAGCAACAGGAATGCAAGCCCCCAACCGAGCCATGCAAACAGCGCGCGGCTAAAGCGGGCCAGCAACAGCGCAACCAACAAAGCGCTGCGCAATACCGCTACCAGAGCCCGTTTCCAACCCACAGCCTGGACATCGGCGTCCCAATCGATTGCGGCAATCCGGGGCAGCAAGCCACGTTCGGCACAACCTTCAAGCGACGCCAGGTAGATCATATCGGTATGGCGGGCCGCCAACAGCAGATCACGCTCGATCGCCTCCCAGGAAAGCGGCGGCAAATCATCGCTGCTACTCTCAACCTGGCCGGTGCTTGTCACCGCTCCGACACCGATCGCATCGGCGGAACTGCCATAACTGGCGATCAAGGCGCCGCCGAGATCATTTTGCACACTATCCAGCGGCACGCTGCTGTAGCACATCAACACTTCGACATCGGCGGGCAGATCGACAATATCAAGCGCACGCTGGGCCAGAGTCGTCCCGGCGCGCCGATCATCGGCCAGGATCGGCAACTGATAGGTATGCACTTCATACCCGTCGTGATGGATTTCGGCGATCAGATCTTGAAATGCCGCTCGTGCGGCCGGATACAGGACGTTTTCCC
>JAAUQO010000220.1 GCA_012032775.1 Oscillochloris sp.
GCCTCGATTGCGAATGATCCGATCGACTCGTTCGGGGTGCAACAGGCGAAGTGCAGCGCGATGTCGGCGCCCAGACTATGGCCGAGCAGATTGGCCCGTTCGATCCCCAGGCCATCCATCAGACCAAGCAGATCCGCCGCCATGTCGCGGGTGGTGTAGCCGTCGGGCGGCATCTCACTGCGCCCATGACCACGCAGATCGTAGGTGGTCAGGCGGTAGTGTTCGCGCAACGGCGGCACAACCGTGAAGTGCCACGAGGCCAGATTGCCGGTGAGGCCGTGGATCAACACAATGTCGGGGCCACTGCCGACTTGCCAGTAGTGGAGCTGAATATTGTTGCTGGTAATCGTTGCCACGCTGTTTCTCCTGAAACCGGTGAGCCGGAACACCTATTCGAGATAGCCAAGGGCACGGAGGCGTTGCACAACTTCGTCGTGCTCGGCGTCGCTCAAATCACTCGCTCCCCGGCCTGGCGCCTGGATTGTCGGGATCGCGCCGACGGCCCTGGTTGCGGCAAGTTCGCGCAACATGTGCGCCGGTAGCGGCCGTTCCAGGTCTGCCGGCGGGGTTATGCCCAGGCTATGCAGCAGCAGCGGCGCCACATCCAGCAGCGATGCCTGGCCGCGTGGTTCATCCATGCGGATGGCGGGGCCGGCGGCGATCAACACACCCTCGGGCCGGTGAGTACCGGTCGGGCGTTCGCGCAGCAGCACCGCTTGCGGAGCATCAAGCACACTCACCAACCCGCCGTCGCTCAGTTCCAGGGTCAGATCGGGGGCCAGTGCGCCATACGGCCCGGCGAACACTTCGTCGCGCAGATGAACCGCCTGCACCACCGGCACGCCAAGCGGATCGCGCAACTCAAGCAGGGCGCGGCGCAGGTTGGCGCAAAAATCGGCGTATTCAGCTTCCGGCACGCCATTGGGCCGTTCAGGCCCGGCCCGCAGCACCACAATCCCGTTGCCGCCGGGAAGCGCGCAGTAGGCCCGCGTTCGCTGCCAATCAAGCTGGTAGACATGGCGGGCGGCTTCGTTCAACCCGAGCCGATGGGTGGGTGCGGCTTGCGGCGGCGCGCTGTCGTTCCAGGCCAACAAACCCTGTTCGCGCAGCCAGGCATTCACGAAAAAGGTACGTTGCTGCGGCCCAAAGCCGTGATCCGAGGCGAGCACAATCGTTGCATCGGGGCCGGCGCGCTCGACAATCGTGCCGATGATCGCATCAAGTTCGCGAAAATAACTCAGGCAGCGGGCGCGCATCTCGCGCTCCCAGGGATCAGGGTTGAGCAGCGCGTTGGGATCGATAAAGGGCCAGCAGAGATGTTGCAGCTTATCGACGCCGTCGAACACGATCGCCACCAGATCGGCCGGGTCGTGATCCTCCAGATGCAGCAGCACATTCAGCCATTGGCGTTCGCGGCGCGTATGCAGATCGATCCAATCGCCGTATTCCTCACGGGCGCAGCCTTCAAGCGCCCTGGCTTCGTGCGCCGCATCCATCGCCAGTTCGCGCGGGTTGAAGCCGGGCAGCGCCTTGAGCCGGTCGTAGAGTGTATCGGGATAACAGGCCAGGCGCAATTGCCGCCAGGGTACCCAACCGCCGGGCACCACAGAGCCGGCGATCGGCGGGGCCGGGAAAGTCATGGGGTAGTTGAGCAGAGTGGTACGCAATCCGGCCGCGCCGGCCAGATCCCAGATCGCCGGGATGCCGATGTCGGCAGATGTGGTCAGGCGTAGATGCGGATCGTCCGGCCCAACCGGCCCCAGAAAATTGAACACGCCATGGGCGCCGGGGCTGCGGCCGGTGGCCATCGAAACCCAGGCCGGCGGCGTAAGGGCCGGCACAATACTGCGCAGCACCGCCGTATAGCCGTCGGCGGCAAGTTCGGCCAGCGCCGGCATCACCCCGGCCTGCATCAATGGATCGAGCACAGCGAAGGTTGCGCCGTCGAGGCCGATCAGAAAGGTGCGCCGCCGCATCATAATCCGGTCTCCTCAGGCTTGAGGTTTGGCAGCGGCTCTAGATTGGCGGCGATAAAATCAACCCACTCGCCGACGGTTACATCGCCCATGTTGCGCCGGCCAAGATCGGCCAGAAACTCCGAGAAATTGATCTGCTGATCGAAATGACGTTGGAGGGCTGCGCCCAACACAACCAGGTCGAGCGATTCAAGCCCCAGATCGCTCAGCAAGCGACTCTCGGCGCTGATCTCCTGGTCGTATTCCCAGTCGTCGGCGAGTTGACGCAAAATCGTCAGTACATCGCTCAGAACGTGATCGTAGGTATGAATCATCAGTTTGCTCCCCTGGCACTGCGCGCACATGCGGCATTGCTTCAGTGCGTTCCAATACGGCAGATCGTTACGCGCTTATGGTTCGGATGTGTTCGGCAGGCTCCTTTTCAAGCAGGGCGTAGGCGTAGGCCAACCCGGCGTCGATCGCGGTTTGAACGGCGATCGTGTGTGCGCCGAAGCGGATGATGCCGCTGGCCGGCTCGATTGCATCGCAACTGATCGCCTGTGGCCCGCCACGCAAGCCGGTGCCGTAGGCTTTAGCCAGAGCCTCTTTCGCACACCACAGGCGCAACGGCCATGGTTCGTCGTCCGGTAGAGCGGCGAGCAACGCCAGTTCCGCCGGGCTGAAGGCCAGTTGCGCACTCGCGGCGCTGAGTTTCCCCTGGCTCTGGATGTCGATCCCCACTCCCCCAAGTTCCGGATCGACGCTGACCAATGCTGCGGCAACTCCGCCGCTATGCGATAACGAGAGTTGCGGCGGTTGCGGCAGTTGTTCCAGCCAGGGGCCGGCGAACTGCGGCGCGCCGTGCTCGGTGGATGTGATCTCGATGTCGGCCTGATGTACATGCAGCCCGTAGCTATCGGCGAGCCGTTCGCGCAGCGCTTCTTTGGCCGCCACACGCGCCAGCAACCACTCGGCGCGGCGCTGAAACGGCGTACGCAACTCCTGCCAGCGCATGCGTTCGTTCCGGCCAAGCATCAGCCAGGCCAGCACCCGCAACCAGATCTCGCCATGATCACTCAGCAAACCGGGCGGGAAGTCGCTTAAACTCAGCCGGCGCACAGTTGCGTCGGCGCTGATCGGCCATTCCCGGCTGAGTGTCCCTGATTCCGGCGCCAAAATCAGGTTGCGAAAAACCGGCGGCAGGTCGAAACGCCGATCTTCCCAATCTTCAAATGCGGCATAGATCCGCCCGTCTGCATCGACCAGGCTCAACTGCGAGCGCACAACCGGGCCGTCAAGGGCGATCTGTGCCCGGCAATCAAAGCGCGTACCGGCCGGCGGCGGCGGCCCGAACAGGCGCAAGGCGCCGAGCCGAAACGGGAACACCAGTTGCCCATGCGCCAGGGTTTGCGCCGCCCAGAAGCCCACCACCTGGCCCGGCTGATCGAGCAGCACCGGATCGGTAAGGGTTGCGCCGGGATTGCGATACAGTCCTTGCGGCGCCAGGGTGGTAATTGTGGCGCTCGCCCCAGCGCGACCGACGGCGTGTATCTGTTGCACGCCCTGAAAGGCCGGACCGTGAAACATGGCCTCGCGGTAGAGTTGTTCCGGCGCCCAGCGCGACTCCTGCCGGTCGGGCAGGCTGAACGGCGGCGCAAGCGGCGCGGGCGGATAGTCGGCGGCGAACAGCATGGTGCCTTCGACAATCGGCGGCCCGGCGCCATCGGCGAGTTGGATGGCGGCGTGAACTGTTTGCGGGCCGGTGATGCTTGCCGAAACCAGTAGTTTCGCCGCCTCGTCGCAGGCGATCCAGCGCCGGGTACGCACCTCGCGCATCCCCACCAACCGGGAGGCCGGCAGCAGTTGGGCAGCCGCCTCGGCCAGCACCTCCATACTCATCGTCAGCGGCATCACCGGCAGGCCGGTTAGTTGCGAGTCGCCGCTCGCAAGCCTGCCCAGCGTGTGATCCCGAAGAAATGGAAAGGTTTCCAGGCTCAGAGTTAGCTCTGCGCGCAGCGCCTGGTCCTGGCGCAGAGCTTCAGCTTTTCCCAGCAATGGCGTCCCGAGCATGCCCGGCTGCGGCGTAGGGGCCGGCGGCTCGGGCGCTGACGCAGGTGTACTCAGCACCGTGATCAACTCGCTGATCCGACGGCAGGCCGACAGCGCCTCCATCTGCGCTTCAAGGGTGCGGCCACTGCTTTCCTGAAAGGCGCCGAGAATTTCGATCCGCTTGATCGAGTCGATCCCCAGATCGGCCTCAATATCGAGGTTCTGGTCCAGCATCTCGATCGGGTATCCGGTCTTTTCGGCCGTGATCTGCAACAGCAATCGTTCCGTAGCCGCCCGATCGAGCGGGGTCGCCGCGCCAACCGCAACTGCGGGCGGCGGTTGGGCCGGTTCTGCCGGCGGTGGCGGCGTGAATTGAACCGGCGCAGGTGTGATCGGAACTGCCGGCGGCGGCGTAGTTATGACGGGCGGAGCGGGCTGCGGCAGTGGCGCCGGTAATCGCTGGAACAACTGCGGCGCCGGTTGGGCAACCGGAACCGCCCCGCTTGCGCCATGGAGAAATGCCTGCATCACTTCCTGCTGCACCGCCAGGAACTGCTCCATCGTTTGCAGATAGGCGAGCATCACCTGGGTTCGGCCGGGATCACCCGGCGGCACTGATTCATGCAGGGCATAGCCGTTTTGCCGGCCAACAACGGGTTCAGGCGGCGCGAGTGGCGTTGCCTGAACCGTTGCTGTATCGGTTGGGTTGGTTAGGGACTGCGATCCATTCATCAAGTGCTCCGCGTGATTATTGCTCCGCAGCACCGCGTTTTCCGCGTGCGCTGGGTGTCCATTCGATCCAGGCGGAAGGGTTTGCGGCGCCGGGTGCGTGTCCCGGTGGCGTAGGTCGGCCGCCTGGGTCGGATCAAGCTGCATTGGCGGCCAACCGGTGCTCAGTCGTATCGCGCGCGCCGGTCGAGCCGGCGGCGGGTCGGCGCGATCAAGAGCAACTGGATTGCGGCGCTCGTACAGTGGCGCGAAGTTCAGATCAACGTGGTGGGCAGCGAGCAACGCCAGCAAATGATTCAGTTGGCGCGTGCCCGAGCGGCTTTGCAGGTCGGCGGGTACGGCCAGAACCGGGCGCCCGCGTAAGGTATCGTCGATAAAGGCACACAGATTCCCGCGTGGCCCGGCCTCGACAAAGATCCGAAAGCCGTCGGCGTACATGGTCTCGATTGTGCGGCGAAACTCGACCGGGCGCATCCAATGGGTATGCGCCAACTCACGCACCGCTGCGAGATCGGCGGGGAAACGTGCCGCGCTGACACATGAATACAGCGGCAACTGCGGCGGCGCCGCGATCCACTCGGCGATCGTCGCGCGCATGGCCTCGGCGTAGGATTCGTAGAGCGGGGTATGATAAGCCCGGTCGAAGGCCAGGATCTCGCAGAAGAGACCCCGTTTGCGCGCTGCCGCCGCCACCTGTTCGGCCTGCTCGGGCGCAACGGCCAGGATCACCTGGTGCGGGCAGTTGTCGATCGCAACAAATACCTCGCCGTTGATCTCCGCCCGCAGTTGTTCAACCTGCTCGCGGCCGGCTCCAATCGCAAGCAGACGCGCTGCCGGAATGCGGCCCTCGGCGGCGAGCCGTTGATGAATGCGGTTAAGTTCCTGGGCCCGGCCGGCAAATGCATCAAGGCGCAGCATCCCGGCGGCCCGCAACGCCGACAACTCGCCGGTGCTGTGGCCAAGCAGGCCGTCGGCCTGCACACCCAGACTTTGCAGCAAGTGGTGCATGGCGTGATTCGCCGTTACCAATGCTTCAACCGCCAGATCCATCTGCTGCAAGCGGGCTTCGGCCTGTTGTTGTGCTTCAGCGTCAAAGCGCGGCGGCGGAAACACGGCATCGCTCAGGCGATAGCTGCGGCCTTCGGCGGCGAACACCCGATCCATCTCATCGAAGCAGGCCCGCACCTGGGGAAAATGCCGGCACAAATCGGCGAGCATATCGACATACTGCGCGCCCTCGCCGGGAAAAATCAGCGCGAGTTTGCCCTGCGGCCCGAGTGGTTCGCCGAAGAAATACACGCCGTTGCGCTGCTTGATCTGGCTGCAATCCGGCGCCCCTAAGCGCTCCAGACTACGGGCTAGTTTTGTGCGCAAATCCGCTGCTGAGTCGGCGACAATCGCCAGCCGATGCATGCCGGGTGCTGGCCGCTGCACAACATTCCGGGTGTAGGCCAGATCGTTCAACTGCGGCGGCGCGGCGCGTCGAGTTGTGCGAGCAACGCCTGCCCCTGCGCAATCAGGTCGGCCCGATCGACGCCGGCAACCAGGACACATTCACTATCCCACTGCTGCGCCAGGCTCGTCGGCGCTTCGGCCTCGTTTGCCTCCAGAATAACGTGGGCATTGATTCCGCCGAAGCCGAAGGCATTCACCCCGGCCCGGCGCGGCGTTACGTCGCCGTGGATCCAGGGCCGCGTCGCCGTATTCAGGTAAAACGGCGTGCGTTCAAGCTGCAACTCGGGGCTCGGCCGCTCGACATTGATCGTCGGCGGCAGCACCCGTTCGTAGAGCGCCAATGCAGCCTTGATCAATCCGGCCATGCCTGCGGCCGGCATGGTATGCCCGATCATCGACTTGACCGAGCCGATCGCCGTGCGGGCCGGTTCATCGCCCCGCGCGCCGAAAACCCGGCTCAGCGACTGGATCTCGGTCGCATCACCAACCAGCGTGGCCGTGCCGTGGGCCTCGATCAAGCCGACGCTACGCGGATCGATTCCCGCCTGTTCGTAGGCCAGGCGCAAGGCCAATTCCTGGCCCTCAACACGCGGCGCAAGCACACTCAGCGCCCGGCCGTCACTGGCCACGCCGATGCCCTTCACCAGGGCGTAGATGCGGTCGCCGGCCCGTTCGGCATCGCTACGCCGCTTCAGAACCGCCATACCCAATCCTTCGCTCAGCAGCGTTCCGTCGGCGCCGTGATCGAAGGGCCGGATCTGTTCGCGACGCGAGAGCGCCCCAAGCTGGCAGAACAGCATCAGCACCGGCACCGGCGTAACCACATGGATACCGCCGGCCAGGGCCAGATCGCAGCGCCCGGCCCGCAGATCGCGGCAGGCCATATCGACTGCGATCAGCGAGGAGGCGCAGGCCGCATCGACGGTGTAGGCCGGGCCCATCAGGTCGAAGCGATTCGCGATCCGGCCGACGGTGATATTCGGGATCAGCCCCGGCGCCGTGTCGGGGTTGAAGGGCGGCAAACCGGCCTGCAAGGCGGCGCGGATACGGGCCAACTCGTCGGCGCTGTATTCGGGGTGCAGCGTCGCCAACAACCCGATCGTCTGGTCGAGCACCTGCCCATGCTGGGCGGCAGTCAGGTTGCCCTGGTTCAAATAGGTGCCCTTGCCCAGAATAACCGCCGTGCGCTGCCGCTCGGGGATCTCGTTGGCGTAGCCGGCATCGTGAAAGGCGCTACGGGCTACCTGGAGCGCCAGCCATTGGTCGGGTTCCGAACCGGCGAGCGCATTCGGCATCACCCCATTGGCGAGCGGATCGAAGCGGGCCAGATCGCCCAGAAACCCGCCGCGTTTGCAGTAAACCCGGTCGTGAGCCGGATGCTCGCGATCGTAGAAGATCGCCGGATCCCAGGCATCGGGAGGCGGATCGCCGGTGGCGTCGAAGCCGGCGATAATATGTTCCCAATACACATTCAGGTCGGGAGCGCCGGGAAAGAGGCCGGCCATTCCCACAATTGCGATGTCGTCGTGCATGGCACCTCTTCAAAAATGCAGAACCTGTTTCTTGCATTGCAACGCACCGGAACGCCCCAACTATAGTTCACGCGTCACACGAGTGGCCGCCGCCAGCCGGTTGAGTGTGCGACTGGCCGGGCATTCCATGCCCTCCAGCAGCCCGCGCAGACGGCCGTGATCATCGAAAAACGCAATATCGACGCTGTAGTGCATGCCGTTGTGGGCACGCTGGAAGCGTACATGGCAGCGCAACGGTTCGGGGCCGATCGGCCCGAAGCGCCGGTAGCTGCGGAACCGGCTCGGCAGCGGTGTCTGATCGTGGATACTGCGCGACCAGACGATCACCAGTTGTAGCCCGCTATCAAAGGCGATCGGGTCGATCTGCCAGCCGCCGCCGGCCGCTGCTTCCAGACAGTTCGCCGGGGTTGCACCATGGATGCGGGCCAGGATCTCGCTCTGGTTGATCCCGTCGATCAGGTCGATTCCGGCGAAGATCGGGCCGTGGAATAACCAGTCGGCGTAGATCCGGTCGATCGACGGGCTGAATGGGGCCAGCCGGCGCGGATCACCCGGCTGATACTGCGGCGGCGCGGGTACCCGATCGCTCAGTTCAACCGTGGCCCGGTAGCTTGGCAACTGGCTGCCGGCCAGGCGAATCTCGACATCGACATCGATCCCAACCCGCTCGGCGGGCGGAGTTGTCGCCGCGCGGGCGCTGATCTGTAATTCCGCCTGGGCCGCCTGAAGTGTGATGCCGCGAAAAACGCGCATGTCGCGTACCGCCGTCACTTCGAGATCCGGCCAACCGCGCCGGGCGGTTTCGGCGATCAACTCCAGGGCCATCGCGAACGGCAATACCGGCCGCCCGTCGAGTTGATGATCGCCAAGGTAACGATCGCGGGCCGGTTGCAGCAAGTACTTCAGGCTGACACCTGCGGGGCCGCTTTGGATCGCTAGATCGCCGATCAGCGGCAAGCCGGCCTGCTGCGGTTGCGTTGAAGCTGAACCTTGTTCGGTTGCGCCGGCGATCACCAACTCGGCCTCGCCTTTGCGTCCGTGGGCGATCTCGGCCACAAAATGTTGCCGGCCAACCTCCGGTTCCAGCAGGCTTACGCCACGCTCGCTGAAGGCCCGTTCCAGTGCCGGCGAGACCATGCCGCTGCGCCACGGCCCCCAGGCCAGCGCCGCCACCCGGCCCGGCCACTGCCGGTCGAGATGCAATGCCAGCTTGCTTAATACCTCGTTGGCGGCGGCATAATCGGCCTGGCCGCGATTGCCGAAGCGGCCCGATACCGAGGCAAAGAAGATCAGAAAGTGCAACGCTTCGGGGCGGAGATGTTGGGCCAGGGTGAGTGCGCCATTCACTTTCGGCGCCAGCACCCGCGCAAATGATTCCGGGGTTTTGTCGCGCAGCAACCGATCTTCGATTACGCCGGCGCCGTGAATAACACCGTCGATGCGACCGTACTGGGCGTAGATCTGCGCAATCAAGGCCGCGAATGCCGCGCCGTCGCCGACATCGACGCTGCGATAATCAACCTGTGCGCCGGCAGCCCGCAGCCGTTCCAGGTTACGCCGTAGCTCACGCGCCGCCAGGAGATCGCGCAGCCGGCGTTCGATCTGCGCCGGTGTGGCGGTTCGGTTCTGGGCGGCAAGCAGCGCCCGGAGTTGGCCCGGCTCCTGATACCGGATTGTCTCAGGGGATTCGGCATCAGGGAGCGCCCGGCGGCCCACCAGCACCAACTGTGGCCGGTAGCGCTCGGCCAACCCCAACAGCGCCTCGGCGGTGATGCCGCGGGCGCCGCCGGTT
>JAAUQO010000011.1 GCA_012032775.1 Oscillochloris sp.
TCACATATTGCGGCAAAAAGGCTTTGCGTTCCCGCTGAACACCCAGTCGCGGCCTTCGGCAGTAACGAAAAGCCCTGTTGCCCGGCGCGGCCTCTACCATAACTGCGCTGCGCCGCCCGTCGAGATCCTTTATCGGCACTGGTGGTCTTCAATTCCCACCGTCCCCGGCCGGTTCCGGTAAATCGCACGGCCCACGTATCGCCGCCGACATAAAACATGCCGGTGGTAATCGCTTCGCCGCTCTCCACATGGGTAAAGGTGGCGCCGGCGATCAGATCGTACGGGTTGCCTGTGTAGCTGTCGTTGCTGAACTGCCACTCCAGGGTTTCCCACTGGGCAGCACTCCGTTCCGCGCGTGCCGCCTCGCTGTATATTTGCGGAAGATAGATGCTATGGTCACCGGCTGCCGTCTCCGTCCCGCTGGTTCCTGGCAGGGTTTGTGCGCGTACCGGCACAAGCCCGACACTCAGGATGATCACGATGATGAGCAGGATAGGTCGCTGCATGAGTTCCTCTTAGCTGGATGACATTATTTTAACTGTTTCTTTACTTTTTTGTTATAACATCTGCCCCAGCAGCCCGACCATAGGTCAACGGTCCCATGGCATGCCTGGGCCTTGGTCATCCCCCGTACTAACCGTAATCGGCAGATCGTGTACTATTCGGTATCATCAAAAAAAACAGTGGCCGGTGATCGGCACAGGTGATCGCCGGCCACATAGAACCAATGGAGATGCGCATGGATGTACGCTCATACTGGCAGGCCAGCCTCGATCATGAGCCGTTACCGGTGGTGGATCTGCCGCCAACCGCCGAGGTTGTCATCATTGGCGCCGGGGTGTTGGGCACGACAACCGCCCTCTGGCTGAGCCGCAACAAGGTTCGTCCATTGGTGATCGATGTCGCTGGCCCGGCTGCCGGTGCCTCAGGCCGCAACGGCGGCTTACTTGTCTCGGGAACCGGCGAAAGCTACCTGGAGGCAATCGCCCGGCTTGGACATGCTCATGCGCGTGCGATCTGGTCGCTCTCGGTTGAAGGTTGCTACCTGATGCGCACAATCGCCGCCGAG
This sequence comes from Oscillochloris sp., assembly GCA_012032775.1. GTDB lineage: Bacteria > Chloroflexota > Chloroflexia > Chloroflexales > Chloroflexaceae > JAAUQO01. The sequence continues at coordinate 1,070 of JAAUQO010000011.1, forward strand.
GAGTCGGTTGAGGCGACGATCAACCGGCCGGGCAACTGTCGTTTGCGCTGAGTCTCGATCAACGCGCACGCCAGGCTGCGGTGGTAGAACAACTTCGCGCCGATGGTTTCGCCGCCGAACTCCTCGACCGTAATGCAACGCAGGAGTTTGTCGCAGCGCCCCTTGGCCCCGAAGTGGTCGGCGCCAAACTCAACCCCACCGCCGCAACCCTGCATTCGACGCGACTGGTTCACGGTCTACTCGCCGCCGCGCTCCGCCGCGGCGCCCAACTCTGCGCCGGCCCACGCGTGATCTCGCTCGCCGCCCATGGTTCAGGCGTACGGATCAGCACCGATCGTGGCCCAATCGACACGCCGGTAGTGCTTGTGGCCGCCAACGCATGGCTCGGCGATTGCCTGCCCGCACTGCAAGATCTGGTGACACCGGTGCGCGGCCAGGCTCTCTGCACCGCACCGGTTCCGCCACTGCTAAACCACGGATTCGGCGTTGCCTTCACACCCACCGGCGAGTACGGCCAGCAGCGCCCCGATGGCCGGATCATCTTCGGCGGTTGTCGCGCCGTCGCCGCCGAACGCGATGTCGGCGTACGCGAGCTAAGCCCCGAAACCGGCGTGCAAACGGCGCTTGATTCGGCGTTGCGTCGCCTCTTTCCCAGCCTCGCCAACATACCGATCGAGCGGCGCTGGGCCGGCACAATGGGGTTCAGCCCCGATTATCTCCCGATCGCCGGCCAACTCGCCGATCTGCCGATCTGGTACGCCGGCGGCTTTTCCGGCCACGGCATGCCGTTTGCCGCCCCACTCGCACGCGCCCTTGCCGCCGCCGCCCTCGGCGATGTCGCGCCGCCCGAAATGGCCCATTTTCGTCCCGACCGGCCGAGTTTGCGGCGCGGCTCCGAACGCCATGTGTAGGCTCTTAGCAGGCGGTGACCCTACCGATCGCCCGCTAACCCAAACAGCACCTCGGCCACACTAAGCCAGCGCCGCCAATCCGCGCCGGGGCCGCCGTCCTCGTACGACCACCAGGCCGACAAAACCATCTGTGCGGCGGCCCATCCCAACACTCGGCGCCGTTCCAATCCCAGCCGCTCGCACAAGATGTCGGCGCGCCGATCCAATCGCCGGCGCAAATCGGGCCATTCGGGCAAACTCAGGGGATTACGCAGCAACGCCCCAACTTCGTAGGCCGGCTCACCGATCACGCCTTTCGGATCGATCGCCAGCCAGCCATCGCGTTCGCTGCGCAGAATATTGGTGTGATGCAGATCGCCGTGCAACACTATCGGATCGGCCGCACTTGCCGTCAACTCGCTATACAACGCCTCGGCGCGCGCAACCATCTGGGCCGGGAATGGTCCGTAGCCGCCGTCGAACTCCGCCCGCAGTCGCGTCAACCCATTGAACCAGTCCGTCACGCTCGGGAATGAATGTAGCGGCGGCGGCGCCGGCCTCAGCCGCTGCATCACATCCGCCGCGATCACAGTCGCTGCGTCGTCATCGCCCAGATCGCGCAATGGCGTGCCGGGCAGCAAGCGCTCCAACAACAACGCGCCGCCCTGCCCATCGGCCGCCAACAACTTCACCGCGCCATTGCCGCCATACAACGTTAGCGCCGCGATCTCGGTTCGCAACTCGGCGCAGGGCACTCCCAGCTTCAACACCGCCGCTGTCCCATCGGCACAGGTTGCTTGTAGCGCCAGGTTGTACGACAGATCGGCGAACGGCGCACCGATCCGTACTTCCCAGCGTTCGGCATAGGTCGCGATCCGCTCAGGCAATGTCGCCAACCAACCGGCGCCCGATGGCGCAAACGTACTCCGGACTCGGTCGATAAACTCCTGCGGTAAGATCAACATGCGTATTTCCTCAGGTTGCACATTCCGCCGAACCTGGCTACAATCAACATTCGGTGTCTTCGAGCTACACAAGCGCCATTCCCGCTCGAATGGCTCGGTAAGCATGTCGCAACCCAACCTACGAACCGTCAGTATCTTCCGGCGCAACTATGGTCGCCGTTACACCGATCTTCCGGTTGATGAGATCAGCCGGGAGTTCTTCCTGATCGACTGCAACGGCTATGCAATGCGCCCGGAATTGTATGATCTCCAGTCCGGCGATCTCGCCCGTTGGCGTCAGGGCGAACGCTTTGTCGAGGCGACGATCGACCATATTGTGATCGACAACCAGCAATTACACGTCGTCCTCCGCGATCCGGTGCTCCTCCCCGAGGACTATTTTCCGTATTAACCGATGCGCGGCCTACACCCGGAGAGGCGCAGAGTTCACGTCTCTCCTCACCCCATCGCCCCATTTCGCATGCTGCATTCCCATTTTGCACTGATTACGCATCGCCCTCACGTACCAGCAGCACCCCAATCACCACCCCGATCACGGCCAATCCCGCCGCCAACCAGGCATTTGCGCCGAACCCATAGGCCACAAACAGGCGCGGCCCAACAACCGAGCCAAGAATACGCCCCAACCCGATCACGCCCACCGTCGCCGCCAACACTGTCCCGCGGCCCTGGTGCGTTAGCCCGCTCATCAGGGGAAATGCCGACACAATCGAGAACTCGAACACCAGATCGAACAACAGAAAGAACAACAGAAATAAAGCCCAGTTGCCGCTGCTGAAGGGCAATAACAGCATCGACAAGGCAACTGCCGCAAACCCGAACAGCACCGCTCGCCGCTTTCCGATCCGATCGGTCAACAACGTCGCCGCCGAAGCGCCCAGCAGTTCGACAATTCCCAATAACCCAAAAATCTGCCCGAGTTGCTGTGTGCTCGCCCCGAAATCCTGCTCCAGCCAACCGGCATACACCACAAAGATCAACTCGACCGCCGCCAATTGGCAGAACACCAGCGCAAGGGCTGCGAAAATCTCCGGCCGGCGTAACAGCGTTGCCAGGCGCATCTGGGGTTCCTGAGCATTGCGCGGTACACGCGGCGGATCACCAGGCAATGTCAGGCTCAGTGCCATCATCACCAGGCCCAACCCGAACAACACCCAATATGCCGGCGTCCAATCATTATTCACCTCGATCAACGCCGTCAGCCCGGCCACCCCAAGCAGCGCCGCCAAAGCCCAACTCAACTCCAAAATCCCCAACACCCGTGCGCGTTGAGCATAATTGCTGCGCGCACTCGCATAACTCTGCACCGCCGGCATATAGAGTGCGGTCGCCAGGCCGATCAAGCTGTACCCAACCAGGAACAGCCCGAACTGATCCGTTAATGCGCAAAGCAAGGTTCCCAGGCCATAGATCGCCATCCCGAGCAACAAGGTAAAGCGCTCACCTCGTGCGTCCGATACCATTCCCCCTATCGGGCTGATCAGCGTCGCCGCAACCTGGATTGTCACCAGCAAGCTGACCGTCTCAAGGCTTACACCAAACCCGTTGGCCAGAAATGCCAACAGCGGATACACAATCCGAAATGCCGCATTGAAGATCAATCGGCCCAACACCAGCACCAGCAACGGCCACCAGCCCAGCCCGTCGCTATGCTCCATCACCCGTGATACCATGAAAACTCCGTACACTCACAGCGAAACCAAAGTAAGACTGCTCAACGCGAAAAAAGCGATCTTCCACCCTGCCGGAGACAGATCAACCCGGTACGGGCGCAACCGGCAGAACGCCGATTGACAGCCACCGGCAACCCGAATATCATAACGGTTGCTCCCGCGTCCGTGAACAGAATGAGTTGGATATGCACAGAGAGTACCATCGTTGGGATAGTCCTGCGCTGGGCCGGCCTATGGAGTTGCTCATTTTCGGTCATGCCGGTGCGCCGGTGCTGGTCTTTCCGACCTCACATGGGCGTTTTCACGAGTTTGAAGATCGCGGGATGGTTGGCGCGCTCGCCCATCAGATCGATCAAGGTTGGATTCAACTCTATTGCGTCGATAGCGTCTTCAGCGAGAGTTGGTACAATTATGGTGCCGATACCGATGCGCGGATGTGGCGCGAGGAGCAGTACGAGCACTATCTCGTCAGCGAGGTGTTGCCGTTGATCCGCAACAAGAATGCCAACAACTTTCTTATGGCCACCGGCGCATCATTCGGCGCCACCGAGGCGCTGATTTTCACATTGCGTCATCCCGGCCTCGTCAAACGCGTGATCGGAATGAGTGGCCTGTACGATCTCAAGCGCTTCTTCAACCATTACACTCAGGGCCTGTATTTTCACAATCCGATCGATTTCGTGCCGAATCTGAGCGATCAATGGAGCCTCGATCGCCTGCGCGAAATCGATATCATCCTGGTTACCGGCCACGATGATCCCGCCGCCTGGTCGAATGAGTTACTCTCAGCTCAGCTCTGGGAGCGCGGCATCGGGAATGCGCTGCGGCTCTGGGATGGCTGGTGCCACGACTGGCCCTACTGGATGCAGATGATCAACGCCTATATCGGCGGCCACAAATAAAGGCGGAGCATGCTCCGCCCGCATGCTCCGCCCGCATATGCATCTCGTAACCCTATATCGTATCCAGCACCGCCAGCAATCGCCCGGCTGCCGGCGGTGTAAATGCAACTTGCATCGGTGCCGCCCAGCTATACCGGATCACACCGTCGGCGTCGATCACAAACGTGCCCGGCAACGGCACACCCATCGCCGACCCCATGCCATAGCGATAAAACACCGACCAGTCGGGGTTACTGAGGATCGGATACGGCGCCCGTAATACCTCGGCAACATAACTCGTCATGTCCAGATCGGTGCTGCTTACCACCAGCAATTTCGCCCCACGTGCGGCAAATTGATCATATGCTTCCCGCAAACCTTCCAGGTGCGGCGCGCAATGCGGTCAGAAGAAGCGATCACTCACGATCCGCGTCAGGTTCAACACCACCGGCTGACCGCGCAACGCACTCAATGTTATGGTTCGGCCATACTCCACCGTCTCATTGCCTTGCGCATTCCGCAAGAATTGCGCGTAGGGCAACGTCAGATCCGGCGCAAGCTCACCCGGCTGCGGCACATTATCCGGCCCCCGCGGCCGTACAAACTCCTTGCGCCACTGATCGGTCATCGGCATAAATGGACGTGCCATCCTGTTCCCCCTATATCCTGTTTCCTGTATCCTAGCTTTCGCACACTGCCTTCAAGCGCTGCATTTGCACCCGTGCATCCCAACCCATCAGTGGGCCGACTGTCGCCGGCCAGATTGCGGATAGGCCCGGTACACGCAATCGATACTCGATCCGGTTCTGAATCAGAGTCTGGCTGCCCTCGCCATGAGGCAGCCAGTGCCAGGCGTCGAAGCCTTCCCAGAAGCCGTCAAAGGCCCAGAGCACCAATCCCGGCCGCCGCTCATGCACAACATAACGCGCCTCTAAAAGGCGCCCCAACCCAGTTAAATGCAGCCGCCACGGCGCACCCGGCTCGAAGTGCCAGCCCTCAAGCGGCTCGAAACGCACTGCCGGCGACATCCAGCGCTGCATCAGCTCGTGATCGGTCATCACCCGCTCGACTCGATCCATATCGGCGGCGACAAGCACGAATTCTTCTTGCAAAAAAGTGTCTACTTCCATATGATGCAGTATACCTGTCCTACTATTTCATGTCCAGCTATTGCACAGATTTTTGCACAGTGCGATCCACTGCGTTCTACGGCATTCTGTCGTAGAAAATTGTCATGAAACAGTCATCTTTTTGGTTACTCGGTACCTTTTGCCTATTGTTGCTGCGGCAGCCGCAAACCTATAATCGGCATAAGGAAATCACTTTCGGAGGAACCGTATGCGTCGTACAGAAACCGGCCAGTCGATGGTGGAGATGGCCTTTGTTCTACCGGTGCTCCTGATTGTGCTTTTTGGCGTGATGGAGTTTGGCTACTATATTTTCGCTTACTCGTCGGTTTCACAGGCCGCTCGCAACGGCGCCGAAATGGCTTCTCAGTTGCCGCCGTTTGAGTCGTGGCTCGATTACGCCGAACCAGGCAATGAGCCGGCGAACTATCCCGGCTTCCGGGCCGACAAGTGCGTGAATGCAATCTTCCTTGCGATTGAAAGCGACTCGACGGTGTTTCGGGGCGCAATCAACGAAGGCCGGCGCATTACCGACTTCGTGACGATTTCGTATCCGAACGGCGGTGATACACGCAACCTGAATCAACGGGGTCCGATTGAGGTCACGATCAATTACCCGATACGCGGGATCACGCCGCTCTTCAGTTTGCTTGGTATGGAAGAAAGCCTCTCGCTCTCGGTAACCCAGCGCCGCTCGATCGAGAACCTCGGCGTCGATCCGACCCGCACCCAGGGTGTGGCTTGCGCCCGCGATGTCGCTGAACTGAACGAGCTCAACAATCAGTAGCCCACGCCGACGGCAATTATGTAGGGAATTCGGTATGCGACGATTACGAAAAACCGCCGATCAGATTCGCAAATCCACCGGCCAGGCGCTTGTTGAATTCACCCTTGCCGCAACCCTGATCTTCTTTCTGGTCTCGGCAGCGGTCGATCTCGGGCTGATCTTCTTCTCGGTACAGGCGCTTCGCGCCGCCGCGCAAGAGGGCGCCACTTTCGGTAGTTATCCGATCCAGATAACAAGCGGTGGCTCGGTACAACACGTAACGATCAACTACCGGGAGACGATCGCTCGCATTCGTGCTGCGGCCGGGAACACAAACCCTTCCGGTTTTCCACGTAGTCAGGGTATCGTCAATCTGTATGATCTCAACAATAACGACGTCGATGATGCAGCGGAAAACGTTATTGCGAAACCCGGAGCAACCAGCGTGACTGCGGTTACTACCGGCCGCATCCAGATCGACAATCCCGCGGAACAGACCCAAATAATTTGAGTGGTCAGTGCCGCACTAACCTGGCCGGTGCGCAGATGCGTGGCGGCGGCGAGAGCTGTTGGATCCGCATTCGCATTACCTATACCTATGATTTTTTCTTCCCATTGGCGCCGGCTTTCGGCAATACCGTTGATATTCCGGTTACGTATGTCTTGCAGATTCGTAGTAGCTTCTTCGGCTAGTGCGGGGAGCCGAACGAACTCATCCCGGCCCGTATGTCGATCGGGTTCCAATCTAGCTGCCATCCCAGCAACCCACCACGGAGGACTAAAGTGATGAAACGTAAGCACAAGATGGGCGCTCCCCGGCTCATCCGGCGGCGCGCAGCAGGCCAGAGCCTTCCGCTCATTGGTCTGATGATCGTCGTTCTGGTGGCCATGGTCGGCCTTTCAGTCGATGTCGGCAATACCTTTGCCGAAGAACGTCAGGCCGTTGCAGCTTCTCACGCTGCATCGATCGCCGGTATGAATGCATACCTCGATCGTACCGGCGCAACCACGAACCAGCGGGTCTATACGGCGATTGCCGACGCTCTCAGGGCGAATGGCGTCGATATCAACAACCCCGGCGAGAGCCGTCGCGTCGAGGCGCTCTATCTGAATGCTCAGGGTACGCCGATCGAGTCGGCCTCCCCGACGATCAGCAACGACGCAAGCCCGGTTCCTCAGGACGTAGCCTATGTCCAGGTGAAGGTTGACGGCGAAGTCGATACATTCTTCGCCCGGGTCGTGAATCGCAACGATCTGCCGATCAATGCGAATTCCTTCGCCGGTCGCTGCCCCTCGGGATCGGGCGTCTATCCGATCTCCGTCGATAACTCCTACATCCGCGGCAACGAGTTCGTCGAGCCGACCAACGGTGACCCCGAAGAGTTCGAGCGGATCGAGGGCGGTCTCTACGACGGCTATACCAAGCGCCGGATCTATGTCGGTTCGAACGGCACCCCCGGCAGCTTCGGCTGGTTGCGCTGGATGGAAAATACCGGCGCCAACGGCGCTTCCGCCAAGAGCGCACAGGAGCTTGAAGCCAGCCTCAACGGCTTCGGCAACCTTGCCGCCGGTTTCGAAGAAGTCGTGCCCTGGCCGAGCACCAGTCAGCCCGCGCCGGCTACATACCCCGAGAAGCCCGGTGAGTTGAACCCCGGCGACTGGGTGTATGGTACGGCCGGCTGGAATAACAGCAGCGATCAGCGTGCGATCATGGAAGCCCATATGACCAATGGCACCCAGATGATCCTGCCGATCTATTCGACCGTGCTCGATAATGGCGCTAACGCCAAGTTCCACATCGTACGTCTTGGTCTGTTCTTGATTATCGATCGCAACCTGACCGGCAGCGACAAGTGGTTCGATATGATCTTCCTCGGCGATGCGACACGCCAGGAGACGGCCTGCGCCGCAACCCCGCCGCCGCCCGGAACCATGACCTTTGAACTCTTCGGCGATGTCGGCTACTATCCTGAGTATCCGTTCTATCCGACCGACCATCGCCCGGTGCAGTATGTCGTGGTGCTTGACACCTCCGGCTCGATGAACATGAATTTCGCTGGTGAGGGTATGCAGAACAACAAGGTTGTGCAATGCACCAACGGCCCGCCCGGGGCGCCGCCCAGCCAGAACTGCGGTAATGCGAACAGTGCATGGCCCGAGCAGGAAAAACGCCGTATCTACATCGCGAAGAAGTCGATCGAGTTGCTCATCCGCGAGACGAATATGCCCGGCAACCCCGGCTACAAGGCCGATCTGCCGAAAGATACGATGGCATTAGTCTGGTACAACGATACAGTGCCGACCAGTTGGTCAAAGGGCTTCCGTAGCGATCCGAATGCGATCATCACTGACGTGACCAACGCCAACAAGCAGAATGGCGATCCCTATAAGTCCGGTGGTGGTACCAACGGCGCAGCGGCCCTTTATCGCGCCGCCGACATATTGCAAAATGCGCCCAAGGAGACGACCGAACTCGGCAAGGACTGGCCGTATAAGCGGGTGGTAATCTTCATCACCGACGGTGTGTCCAACCAGTTCCTTGACACCAGCAAGGGTAATCTCGGCGGTGGCCCGAGCAACAATGGCACGTATCCGACCGGTCACACCTGCAATAAACAAAATGCCGTGGCGGAAAATGCGCCATGCCAGACAACTGCCGTCGGCGGTATCTACGACAAGAAGAAGTGGGATCGCCCGATTACCCAGATGGTCAATGTCTCGACCGACTTGATCAAGAACAACGCGGCCTTGCAGGTCGGCGATACGAAGCCTACGGTGTATGTGCTGGCGCTCTCCAATATTCCGGAAGCCGGACTGAAGGATGGTGTGGCGACATCGTCGATCAACTTCTTCCCGGCTGAGGATTTAGAGGTTAACAAGGCTACCGGGCGCAACAACGTCGAAGACATTATGATCCTCATCAACAAGCAGGTCGAGAGCGGCGCCTGTATCGCTCAGACCGAGGACTATACGCGGGTGATGCCGAGCTCCTCTTTCGAGGCAATCGACGGCCTGAGCTATCCGAATGTCGGTAAGGTGGTGATCCGCGATACGAATACCAATGTAAGCTATGAGGCGCCGGTCAAGGCCGATAACGCCGGCCGGTTGTCCTATCGCTTCACCGATATCCCGCGCGGCACCTACGAGATGTTCGTATACATCTACTTGAAGCATCCGCTCGACGATGAGGACGCTCCGCCGCGTGTTTACAGCGATATCCTGGTGAACGAAGAACGCCAGTCGTCGATGACCGTGGTGGTCGATCGCAGCGGCCAGGATGTCGGTGGCCTGAACGTAATCAAGCAGGACGTGGACTTGAAGTTGTCGGGAGCAGTCTGCTCTGTTAACTAGCAACCGTCAATGTTCCACCATAGCGCTTCCTGATCGGGCCTTGCTCGATCAGGAAGCCGGTTTGATCCGTCATTGTGGGGCTGCGCTCCCGCAAGATTGATATCCCGCGAGGTCGGGTGGCGCAGAGGATCAATTCCTCTTCGTCACCCGGCCTCATACTATTGCCTGTGGTGCGAGTTCTCCCCCTCGTCCGCCGCGCATATGCATGTAGGAGGTAGCCTGTGCTGCCGCACACAAGGGTTCGCTTTCGGCTGAGTCTGGCCTTGCTCCTCATTGGCCTGATGACACTCGGTTCTCTCCCTTCTCGCCCCGCCACCGCCCAGGAAGTCGGCGAAATCCAGTACATCGACAATTCGCAGAACGAGTTCGCTAATGGCGTTTTTGAACGCACCGCTGTCGGTCCGTTCGTCAACAGTGCGATTGATCTTGAAGAAGAAGGCGCGGTACAACTTGCCCCCGCCGGCATATTAACCCGCTGGGATACCGGTATCAATACCCCGCCTGATGAGTACGCCATCAGTAACGGCGGTCTGGTTGCTCTCGACCGGTTTCTGTATCTTATCGCCGGTGAGTTGAATACCGGCAAGAACGATCAGGTTCTCCGCGCTATCGTCAATACCACCACCGGTCGGCCGGTGCCCTACGATACACAGAGCGGCCTCGTCTGGAAGAACTACACCATCCCGGCCACTCGCGGAATCGGCACCGGATTCACCTCATGCTTCGATGATGTCGCCGCGCGGTCTCGCCTGGGTACGGCTGCCTTGGAAGCAACCGGCGGGGCGAACCTGGGCTATATCTACCTCGTCGGTGGGGTCGTGGATCTGGATTGCGTCACCGACCAGACAACACCGATCGTGCAGATCGCCACGGTTGATGCAAATGGTGAGATCAGCGCATGGCGTAGTGCGCCGTTTCTGCCCACCGTTTATACCAGCGGTGAACTCAACACCGAGTTCGCCGAAGGTCTCGCCGATCCAATGGTGACGATTGTGCGTACCAGCACCAATCGCTATTTCCTTTATGTGATCGGCGGTTTCCGTATCAGCCCGGGTATCAACCGCACCGAACGCATTGTCAGCACGGTGCTGTATACGCGCTTGAACAGCGAAACCGGCGCCTTGCAACATCCAACAACCAGTAGCACCACCGAACCCTGGGCGCGTGCCGCCGATATCGAGTTCTTCGATCAGAACAAAACCGGCCTGCGCGACGGCAGCGCAATGGCTGCCCAGGCCTCGAAACTCGACAATACCAGCAATCCGCCAATCGTCGTCTCCAACGATGCTATCTTCGTTGCCGGCGGTTGCTACACCATCCAGGGGTGCAGCGATAACAACGGCTCGTTGCTACGTGCCGACATCACCAATCCCGATACCGGCGAACTCACCTGGGATACGACTCCCAGTGTCAACGGTTCATCCGAAGTCGGCTTCGAGGGCCGCGGCGGCATGGGCGGCCTGACCTACAATAACAAGCTTTACTTGATCGGCGGTAGTACCGATGGTGCACCGGAAAATGCCAAAGACAGCGTGCCCACTGCATTCTACGACGCTGACCTGAATGTGTTGCGGCTCGGCGATGGCGATACCTTCTTCATCGGCCCCGACGAAACCGTGTTGCCGACCGGCGGTCGCAGCGATGCAGCAGTGGCAATGGTGCAAGCGACACCGCCGGAAGATGATCCAACCGCTGCCAACGCCGCCTGGGTGTATGTCCTCGGTGGTCGCGATGCCTCCGGCGACAATACCAATTCGCTCACAATCGGACGGATCGGCGGTGAAGATGAAGCCAGCGACACCCGGCGTACGCGCGACGGTTGGTACTATTCGTCGGTCGAGTCGATCGATCGAAGGCAAAACCGCGCGCGTCTTGACGCTTCGCTGGACCGCTGAGATCGATCGCAGCGTGAACACCCAGGCCGACATCCGGGTTGAATTCCGCAAGGCGGTTACAGCCGTCGGCACTAACTGCCGCGAATCCGACTTCGATGATTCGACCGCCACAACCAATCCCGAGCGTTGGCGAGCGCTCGACGGCGATGCGGACAGCGCCTTCTTTAGCAAGACCAACACCGCCGCCGATCAATTCAATGTCGTAGAGATGGCTGAACTCTTCCAGGATGAGCAGATCGATGCCACCTGCTTGCAGTTCCGGGCCTACCTTATGCAGAACGGCCCCAACACCGAAACAGCACCGCCCGATCCGTCGAAAACGCCGCGCATTCTCAGCTTCAGCCTGGAAAAGGTGCTCACCGGTAGCCCCGATCTCAAATTGGAAGGTGTAACCGAGGGTTCGGAAGGCTTCAGCGTTGGTACGAGCAACGGCAGCCTGCGCAACATCCAGATCAGTTTGAAGAACTTGAATAGCAAAGGTATCAATGATACCCTGGCGGTTGACGAGATGACCAACGACGGGTCGTTCTTCGTGAACCTGTGTGTGGCCTATGCACCGCTCAATCAGCCTGAACCGACTCTGAGCCTGCCGCCGCCCACAGGCAACGCCGCAATTCCGGCCTGTAGTAAGGCCTATGCCGAGATCCCGAATCGCTTCATGCAACCGGGTACTGTATTGGCGCTCGGGGATTTGCCGTTATGGCGGCCCAACCCGGAAAGTACCAACACCCCGAAACGATTCCTCAGGGAGTTGTACCCGACTCTCTTTAGTGAACCCGGTCGCTATCGGGTCGGAATTATCATCGACTTCAATAACTTGATCCCGGAAGGCACAACCGGCGAGGTAAATAACCGCGCTGAAAGCCAGGAATTCCCCGATGGTAAGACAATTCTCGTCACCATCACCGAGCCGCCGACCTTCCAACTCTCGTTGCCGATCCTCGCAAAGTAACATCACGCGCATCCATATGCTTCGGCTCAGCACAAACATGCTGAGCCGAAGCAAAAGTGTAAAGCCACGTTGGCCCACGGTATGCTGAAAACCGCATTCTACGGTTGCCAGCGTATGCTATACTAATCTCGGTTTCAATACATTTTGTTCGCTGTCTGCTGCGAAGGAAGGATCCCCCACATGAGACGTGGCGGCGTACTAATTCTCCTGATAGGCTTGATCCTGATCGTTGGTGCGGTGGCGGCGCTCCTGTTGTTTCAGCCGGAGTTGATCGGCGGCGGGGGCGGTAGTGCTGTGGCAACGCCTTCTTTGCCTACTGAGGTTCCGCAGGTTGATCTGGTACGGGCACGGGTTGACATTCCCGCCAATACGGTGATCGAGGATGGCCTGACACTGCTTGAAGTCGTCAGCGTACCGGTTACCGAATTCAACCAAGACACAAATTTCTCCAGCATTTCCGAGGTTGAGGGCCAATTGACGATCCGCGATCTCCGTGCCGGCGCTGCGATCGAAGCCGCTGCCTTGACTGATCCCGGGCTTTCACAACAATTACCTACGGCTGAACCGGATCGCAACCGCGACAAGGCATACCCCTTTGTGGTAAATAACCTCTCCGGTGTCGCCGATCAGATTAAGCCCGGCGATTTTGTCGATATCGTCGCAACATTCAATATGTCGCGCCGTCAGGTATTCCCTACCGGTGTTCAGTTCGAAGAAGTCAACGGACAGCAGATCCCCCAGATTGTGACTGAAATCACCGATCCGACATTCACCGCGACAAAAACGATTGTTCAGCGCGCTCAGGTCTTGCGGATTTTGCGGCCGCAGGTGGCAGTGTCGGAGGATGGTGAAGAAAGTGAGCCTGAGGCTCCCCCGCCATCAAGCAGCCTGCCCCAGGTTGATGAGTCGGGACAACCAATTACGGCCGGCAGCGAGGGCGCCGGGACACCTAGTTCGCTGACGACCGGGATCTGGACGTTGATCCTGGCGGTGAACAATCAAGAGGTTGAGTTGATGGAGTTCGCCCTGGCAACCGACTCACGCCTGGTGTTGGTGCTGCGCGGTGCCGGCGATACCGATTTTGAGTCGACAATTGGATCGACCTACGATCTCCTGGTTTCCGAGTTCGGCGTGCCGCTGCCCCGCGCGCTGCCGCCTCGTGTGGTAAGCGAGGATGAGGCCTTTACGCCTGACCCGACCCAGACCCCGGCGCCGACGCGGGTTCCATAAGCCAGCGCTAGTTTCCGGGAAGTCGGCAGGTATGATGATGTCGTGATGAAAGACCGCCGACCGAAAACCCGGCGCTGTTTGCACCCGGCAAATGGTTCCTGGTTTTCGGTCATCGGCTTTCATATTCGCCACCTATTCCCTGGAAGTCGTGCCTGTCTTCGTAAACACGAAGCGGCAAATTCCGGCCCAACATGGTATAGTTGAGATCATCGAGCCGGCCGCCTTGTAGGTGTGCCCGGGTTATTACACGTCTGAGGAGTCGCTATGAGCGAGCCCGAAAAAATTCGCGTCATGATTGTCGATGATATCGTCGATACACGCGATCAATTGGAGAAGTTGCTCTTCTTTGAAAAAGATATTGAGGTTATCGCAAAGGCGAGCAATGGGCGCGAAGCAGTGGCGCTCGCAAAGCAACATCGGCCTGATGTCATTTTGATGGACATCAATATGCCGGATATGGATGGAATTGCCGCGACCGAGGCGATTATGAGCCAGGATCCCTCGGTGCAGGTGATTATCATGTCTGTGCAAGGTGAGACGGATTATTTGCGGCGGGCGATGCTTGCCGGTGCCCGCGAATTTCTCACCAAGCCGATCAGCGCCGACGATCTGTATAAGTCGATCCGCCACGTCCATAAGCTCAGTGCCGCCCGCCCCCGAACGGTTGCGACCTCCGGTGGGGAAGTGGTCGCCGGTGCTGTTGGCGGCGGCACCGAGGGCTTGATTATCGCCGTGTTCGGACCGAAAGGTGGGGTTGGATCTTCGACTGTCGCAGCGAATCTGGCTGTGGCCATTCGTCAGCAGACGAATAAGAAGGTTGCTCTGGTTGATGGCAATGTCATTTTCGGCGATCTGACGGTTATTCTCAATCTGCGCTCCGATAAGACGATTATCGAACTTGCGACCAGGGCCGATGAGATCGACGGCGATCTGCTGAATGATGTGCTCGCAACCCATACCTCGCAGGTGAAGGTGTTGCTTGCACCGCCCGACCCGCAACGCGGTGAGTTGGTTACCTCCGATCATCTTCGGACGATTTTAGAGGCGCTGCGCCGCGAGTATGATTATGTTGTCGTTGATACGCCCGCCTCGTTCCAGGATCGCTCGTTGGCGGTACTCGATATGGCCCATCGGATCGTGACGCTTATGACCCTGGAGATGCATACGATTCGTAATATCACGCGCTTCCTCGAAGTGGCCGATCTGCTGGAGTATCCCCAGGAGAAGGTGATGCTGGTGCTCAATAAAGCATCGAATCGCACCGGTATCAAGGCCGAAGAGGTTGAGAAGACCTTGCAGCGCAAAGTGCAGTTCCAGATCGGCGATGCCGGCCAGGATATGACGTTCTCGATCAATCAGGGCGTGCCGCTGGTTATCGCGAAGCCGACCCATCAGATCGCCCGTGACATCAATACTCTGGCCCGTGAGTTGATGGGGAGTGCGAAAACGACCACCGCTGCACAACCTGCCACTGCAACCGCTGCGGCAACCGAAAAGAGCGGGGGGCTGTTCTCACGTTTGTTGCCCAAGCGCTAATTGCCGCCCCTTAGTCACCCAACTTGTCATCACTGCCGTCGGAGGAGTCCACTATGTCATTGCTTAAGCGTATCGGAGGCACGGCCCCGGTCGAAAACACCCCGTCTTCATCACGACCGGCGACCGGGCCGAGCCGGCCTGACGCTGTTACCGGTCGCCCGCGTGACGAAGACACCTTCAACGATATCAAAATGCGGGTTCAAAATCGCCTGATCAGCGAACTTGATCCGAAACTCGATCTATCGAATAAGGCCAAGGTGCGCAAGCAGGTCGAAGAGGTCTTCAATGCGATCCTCGATGGTGAGAGTATTGTGGTGACACGTTCTGAACGCGCCCGACTCTTCGAGAGCATTGAGGCGGATATCATCGGTCTTGGGCCGCTGGAACAACTACTCGCCGAAGAAGAGATCAGCGAGATCATGGTGAATGGGCCGAAGCAGATCTATATTGAGAAGCGCGGCAAACTGATCAAAACCGATATTACATTTGCCAACGATGACCATGTACTGCGGATTATCGATCGTATCGTCGCACCTCTGGGGCGGCGAATTGATGAGAGTTCGCCCATGGTCGATGCCCGTTTGCCGGCCGGCCACCGCGTGAATGCGATTATTCGTCCTCTGGCATTGAATGGCCCCACCCTGACCATTCGTAAATTCCGCAAAGATAAACTCACCATCCACGATCTGGTACGTTTCGGCTCGATG
Organism: Oscillochloris sp.; assembly: GCA_012032775.1. GTDB lineage: Bacteria > Chloroflexota > Chloroflexia > Chloroflexales > Chloroflexaceae > JAAUQO01. The sequence continues at coordinate 17,043 of JAAUQO010000011.1, forward strand.
TCGCAGGAGATGGCCGATTTCCTCGGCGCCTGCGTGAAAGCCCGGCTGAATGTGGTGGTTGCCGGGGGCACCGGTTCGGGGAAGACGACGCTGCTGAATGTGCTCTCGAATTTTATTCCCAGCGACGAGCGGATTATTACCGTTGAGAATGCGGCCGAGTTGCAATTGCAACAGGACCACGTCGTGTCACTTGAGTCGCGCCCGCCGAATGTGGAAGGTCGCGGCGAAGTGACGATCCGCGATCTGGTGATCAACTGCCTGCGTATGCGCCCCGAACGCATTATTGTCGGAGAGTGCCGCGGCGGCGAAACCCTGGATATGCTTCAGGCGATGAATACGGGCCACGATGGATCGATGACGACGATCCACGCGAATACGCCGCGTGATGCCGTCGGCCGTATTGAGACGATGTGCCTCATGGCCGGGATGGATTTGCCGACCCGCGCTATTCGTGAGCAGGTTGTGTCGGCGGTGAGTGTGTTTGTGCAGCAGTCGCGCTTGAAAGACGGCGCACGTAAAGTGACGCAAATCACAGAGGTTTCCGGGATGGAAGGCGATGTGATTGTGTTGCAAGATATCTTTGTGTTCGAGCAGACGGGGATTGATGAAAAAGGGAAGATCGTCGGTTCGCTGCGTCCGACCGGCGTGCGTCCGCGCTTCATCGAGAAATTCGAGTCGATGAATATCTTCCTGCCGTCGCATATTTTCGGTTCGTCCAACTCGTTCGGCTTCTAAGGTAGGTAATGCACTCATGGAGCAATTGCTTGCACCCGAAATGATGCCGATCACCCTGGTTGGCCTCGGTATCGTGTTGTTGTTTCTGTTTACGATGGTCGGTCTGGTGTTGCGGCGTGGCGGTAGTGAAGATGTCTCGCAACGCCTGACGGAGTTCGCCGGTCGTGAGGGGAAAAAGGAAGAGCCCGGCGCACGCCAGGCTATGGAACGCATCGACCAGGTTGTCTCGAAGAGTAAGCGCGGCGGCGATATGGCGCGTGATCTGGCACGGGCCGATATCAAGCTGACGGTTGCCGAATTCATCGGGATTAAAATTCTGGCTGCTCTCGCCGGCGTTGGACTAGGCATAGTTATCGGTCGGGCCGATACTGCGGCGATGTTCGCTGCCGGCCTGGTTGGGGCGATCCTGTTTTCGTTCATCCCGAATATCTATGTCAGCTTCCAGGCCAAGAGGCGCGTGAAGTCGTTTAACAATCAACTTGGCGATACAATTACCATGATGGCCAACGCCCTCCGTGGTGGCTATAGCTTCTTGCAAACCCTGGATATGGTCGCCCGCGAGGCACCACCGCCGGTGTCGTCCGAGTTTCGACGGGTGGTGCAAGAGGTTGGACTTGGACGCACAAGTGAAGAAGCGCTCCAGAATCTCTTGCGACGTATGCCATCCGATGACCTTGATTTGCTGATTACCGCCGTCAATGTTCAGATGGAGGTCGGTGGTAATCTCGCGCAGATCCTTGATACAATCGGGCATACGATTCGTGAGCGGGTGCGCATTAAAGGTGAGATTCAAACCCTGACCGCGCAGGGACGTATCTCGGGCTGGGTGATCACCGGCTTGCCAATCGGTCTGGCAATGTTTATCTCGGTGGTTAACCCGGATTATATGGCGCCGATCTTTGAGTTCGGCATGCCGCCCGAAGCCTGGTGTTGTTTGCCGTTAGCATCGGTGGTGATGATTATTATCGGATACTTTGCGATTATGAAGATCATGGATATTGAGGTCTAAGTCGCACGGAGGGCGAAGGGAGATCAAATATGCCAACCGTGATAATTGTTGGGTTGATTGTGGTTGTCGGTGTTGCGTTGATGGTATTCGCCCTCTCACGCATGCGACAGCCGAATGCCATCGGCGAACGCCTGAATCAGTTTACCGAACGTTCGATGACGCTTGAGGAGTTGGAGCTGCAGCTTCCATTCCGCGATCGGGTACTCTTGCCGATAACGAAGTCGTTGTTGGCGACGCTTGGCAAATACGGGCCGAAACAAAGCGCCGAGCGGCTGAAAACGAATTTGCAGCAGGCCGGAAACCCGGGCAACATCACGCCGTCGATGTTCGTCGGTTTACGTGTGGTGCTGGCTTTGTTGCTGGGTGTGATTGTTACCCTGGTGACATTTCGCACCATGGATCTGAGCCAGGCGTTGATGTATAGCGCGATTGGCTTTGTGCTCGGCTATATGTTGCCGGTTATATGGCTTGGCCGGCAGATCACGGCGCGCAAAAAAGCAATTTTGAAGGCGCTTCCCGATGCGCTCGATCTCTTGTGTATCTGCGTCGAGGCCGGCCTGGCGTTTGATCTGGCGTTGCAGCGGGTTACCGATAAGTGGGACGATGAGTTGGCCCGCGAGTTCAAGAAGGTGCTGTCGGATATTCGACTTGGCCGCACCCGGCGTGAGGCACTGAAGGATCTTGGTGTACGAACCGGTGTCGAGGATGTGCAGACATTCTGCGCCGCCATTATTCAGGCCGATCAACTTGGTGTGTCGATGTCGAAGATTCTGCGTTTGCAGGCGGATCAGATGCGCGTTCGCCGCCGCCAGCGCGCGGAAGAGGCCGCACAGCAGGCGCCGATCAAGATGCTTTTCCCGATGGTGTTCTTGATCTTCCCGGCTTTGTTCGTGGTTATTCTTGGGCCGGCAGTGCCGCGTATCATGAGTAGCTTCGGCGGGCTCTGATTCGTTTGTCCAATCGACACGTTGGTAGCGAACAGCAGGCAATAGGCATTGGGAGTTGGATCCCGGGCCTATTGCCTTATCTATGCCTTTATGATGTTTCGTGTGCTGAATCAAACCCGCGATACAGTGATCGCTGAACACGGCCGCAGTGCGCGAAGTTTTTTCGCTCGTCTGAAGGGCTTGATGGGCCATCCCGGCCTCGCCGAGGGTGAAGGGCTGATTATCGATCCATGCTCCAGTGTGCATAGTTTCTTCATGCGCTTCCCGATCGATGTGATCTTCCTAAACCGTGCCAATGTCGTGGTCGGCCTGACCCATGCGATGCCGCCGAACAAACCATATGCCGGCGCCCGCAGCGCACGGCGGGTGATTGAATTACCCGCCGGAACGATTACCTCCAGCGGCACACAGATCGGTGACCAGATCGAGTTGCCCAGTTCATGATGCCATGAAGCGCCCTCTTCTCCTGCTGCTACCCCTGCTCGGCTGGCTCGGCCTCTATCTCGCGACCCTCACCGATGTCCATACCTACGATGCGCTCTCCTACATCCTTGATGTTGACCGCAAACCCTGGCCTGAGCTGTTCCATCCACATCATCTGGCTTATGGCCCGCTTGGCTGGCTGATCCGCCGGGTTGCCGGCCTGTTTGGGCATAGCACTAGTGCCGAGGTGCTGTTGCAAGCGACAAATGCCGTGGCCGGGGCTTTCGGCACAGCCCTGTTCGGCTGGATCGTCGGACGCGCCACCGGCGCGGATCGCTGGGGGTGCCTGGCCGCACTGCTGCTCGGCAGTTCGTATGCCTATTGGTACTATGCCGTTGAAGTCGAAGTCTATACGATTGCGGCACTTTTCCTGATCGCAGCCCTCGGCCTGATGCTTGCTTTGTTGCAGCAGCCCTCGCTACTAATAGCGGGGGGGTTGGGCGTGGCCCATGGGTTGGCGACCCTTTTCCACCAGACCAATGTGTTGTTGGCGATCCCGGTGCTGGTGGTGGTCATCGCCGCAGGAACGGGATCGGGCGCAGTGGGCCGGCGGTTGAAGCTATTCCTGGCCTACGCCGTACCGGCGGCAATTCTGATTGGCAGCGCATACCTGTGGGTTGGCCTGGGCGTGAGTGGCTTTCGCAACTGGGAGCAGTTGTTCGCCTGGGCAGCCGGTTACACAATCACCGGTTGGTGGGGCGGGCCGATCGATGGGAATACCTGGGCCGAGTTGGGCAAGGGCTTGAGCGAAACGCTGGCCCAACCAGGTGGACTGTTCGCCTGGATCGGGCTGCTGGTGGTATTGAGCATAAGTTGGCGCGGCTTGCGCGATATTGCGCCGCCGATCGCACTGCTGGCAGCAACATGGCTGCTGGCCTACGGCCTATTTTTCGCCTGGTGGGAGCCGGATAACATTGAGTTCTGGATTGCGTCGTTGCCGCCACTGTACCTATGGCTGATCCTGATAGCTAGCCGCAGCAAGGTGCCCTGGGTTGGGCCATTACTGGCCGTTGTAGGCGCCGGGATGCTGGCCGGCAACGGAATTTCGATCGCGCAACGCGGCGATCCCGCCCGCGACTTGCAGCGACAGATCGCCGCAGCCCTGATCGAACGCAGCAATCCAGGTGATCTGATTGTGGTGCCCGACGGATTGCTGGAGCTGTATTTGCCGTTTTACGGTGGTCGCGAGCAGGTGGCGGCGCTTACATGGGCGATGTTGCCCGGCGACGGTTGGCCGGCCGCCTGCGACCGGTTGCAGAGCCGGATCGAGGTTGCGCTGGCGAGCGGATTTGCGGTATTGATCGCCACTGATGCGATCCGGCCGACAGCGGCGCCACCTGGCCAACCGCCGACAATGATGGAGCGGTTCGGCTTAACGCCCGATCAGATCGCCACATGCTATGCGCCGTATCTGCCTGCCGCCACAGCCATGCACCTGAAGGCGGATCTGCCAAACTATGCGCGAATCGCCTCGGCTCAGGAACTAGCTTCCGGCCCCGGTTGGAATTTTATCCGGAGCACGTGGGGATGGCGGGCTGAACGAGTTGCGTTTGTCACCCATGATACTCAGGGTTGGAGCCTACGGCCGGAGCGCGATCCGGCCTGATCAGCCCGCCATTCCAGCTTGATGCAGCACAACTGGCGGCGGTTGAACTACGCCTCGCAGCCGGAACCACGGCGCGGGATGCGCAGATCTTCTTCCGTGACGGGGCCGGGCAATTGGATGAAGCGCGTTCGTTGCGTTTCAGCTTGCAGCCGGGAACTGAAGCGCATACCTATCGGCTGGAGATTCCGGAAGAAGTGCGCCGCCAGGGCTTGATCACCGGCATCAGGCTTGATCCGGTTGGGGTCGGCGATGGCGGTAGCGTGCGGATTGAGACGATCAGATTGGTGCTGATCGATGGTTGATGCTTAGAACTGCTACCCGGCCTGCACCGTCTCGGCCCAGAAGGCATCGACTTTGCGTTTGAGCAGAATGTGTTCGTCGGCGGCGAGTTGTGGATCATCCTGCAAAATCTGCTCCGCTTCCTGACGGGCGGCGTGGAGTAGGCGTGTATCGGCCAATTTGGCAACTTTCAGATCGGGTGTGCCGCTCTGGCGCGTGCCGAAGAACTCGCCGGGGCCACGTAATTGCAGGTCGATCTCGGCCAACTTAAAGCCGTCGGTGGTCTGCTCCATCGCCTCAAGCCGCTGCTTGGTCGTCTCGTTCTCTTTATCGGAGATCAGGATACAGTAGCTCTGGTGGCTGCCGCGCCCGACGCGGCCGCGGAACTGGTGCAACTGCGAAAGGCCGAAGCGTTCGGCGCCCTCGATCACGATTGTGGAGGCGTTCGGAATATCGATCCCGACCTCGATGACTGAGGTGGAAACCAGAATATCGAACTCACGGTTGCGGAACGAGACCATGATCTCGTCCTTCTCGCGCGGCAACATACGCCCGTGCAGCAGATTCACCCGCAGATCCGGGAAGACTTCGTGCTGCAAGCGCTCGTACATCTCCTCGGCCGACGGCAGATCGATCTTTTCGCTCTCCTCGACCAGCGGGCAGATCACAAAGGTCTGACGGCCCTTCTCGATCTCGCGGCGCATATGCTTATACGCTTTTTCGCGATCATTACGCGGAATCCAGCGGGTGCGGATCGTCTGACGGCCGGGCGGCAACTCATCAAGGATGGACGTGTCCAGGTCGCCGAAAATCGTCAGGGTAAGGGTACGCGGAATCGGCGTCGCCGTCATCACCAGCAGATGCGGGTTGAAGCCTTTGTCGCGCAGACGTTGGCGCTGCTCGACCCCGAAGCGATGCTGCTCATCCACCACCACCAGGCCAAGGCTGTGAAACTGGACGCTCTCGGTGATCAGGGCATGTGTGCCGACCACCAGATCAACCTCGCCGCGTGCGATCCCTTCCAGCACCTTGCGCCGCGCCTTTGTCCCGAGGCTACCGGTGAGCAATGCCACGCGCACCCCCTGGCCATCGAGATCATCCTCAACCGTCATACCGAGTAGCGCCTTGATCTCAGCCAGGCGCGCGGCCTCTTCGGGATCGAGCCGCTGCTGCCAATTCGGCTCGCTCGACTCAGGTTCGGGGCGCGGCACACGCACCTGGCCGAGTAACTGCTTCAGCCCTTTGTAATGCTGCTCGGCCAGGATCTCGGTCGGCGCCATAAGTGCGCCCTGGAAACCATTCGCAATTGCCTGAAGTAAGGCGGCTGCGGCGACAACCGTCTTCCCGGAACCGACATCACCCTGGAGCAGGCGAGCCATTGGGATCGGGCGGGCCATATCGCGGAAGATCTCATCGAGGGACCGCCGCTGAGCGCCGGTAAGTGCGAACGGCAGCCTGGCCTGCAACTCGGCATACACCTCAGCATTATGCTGCATCGCAAAGCCCATCTCGCCCTGCCAGAGCAATTTGCGCTGCACAACGCCAAGCTGAATAAACAGAAACTCGTCGAAGCCAAGCCGGCGGGTGGCATGCTCCAGATGCTCACGGCTGTCGGGGAAATGGATCTGGGCCAGCGCCTCGCCAAGGCCAACCAGACCGGTGCGCTGCCGCACAATCGCAGGCAGATAATCAGGGGTTTTTGGCGCAAGTGCATCGACCGCCTGCTTAATCAGCTTGCGCGCATTACGCTCGTGCAGCCCTTTCGTAAGCGGATGCACCGGCACGAGGCGCCCGGTATGAACCGTATCAACGTCGGGCACATAGGGTTCCCAACTTGGCGTGGACATCTGGCGCATACCCTGGTACGCGCCGACCTTACCGGAGAGCACGATCTGCATGCCGATGCGCAACTGCTTGCTGAGCCAGGGCTGATTGAAAAAGACCGCCTCGATCACACCGCTCTCATCACCAACCACCACCTTAAACCGCGAGCGTGGGCCGCCGCCGGAAAGCTTGACCTCGACAATCTCGCCGAGGATCGTTTCGGCGTTGCCGACTTTCAGATCGGCGATCCGGCGCTGGGATGAGAAATCGTCGTAGCGATGCGGAAAATGGTACAGCAGATCGCCGAGGGTTTTCAAGCCTAGCCGGCGAAAAGCGGTGAGATTGGCCCGCCCAATGGCGGGCATAACGTCGAGTGAATCATCGAATTCGAGTTGTGAAAGCGGCTTTTCGGCAGGCGGCGGCGCTTTCGTGGTTTTGCGCGGCTTCTTGGCCGGCGCGGATGCGGGCGCAGATGCAGGCGCCGGTTCAGGCGGCTTGCGAAACAGGCCGCGCAATTCATCCAGCGACGCCTGCACACGATTGCGCCGCTCCAGAGTCGTCTGACTGCCGTAATTATCGAGCAGGGTCAGGGTCGCTTGAACTGCGGGCAGATGCAAGGCGCCATCGGCTTCAGCGCGCCACAGACGCAAATACTGTTCCAGCCCGGCATCGACCACACTATCATCGCAGCCACGGCGCTGCTCGGCGGCCAGAATCTTCCCCAGGGCAACAATATGCTCACGATGTTCCATCGGATGATACCTGAGAACTGATGCCTGATACCTGAGGATTACAAACGGAAGGCGCAGCTACATAAAGGCATCAAGGACACGCATCATACTTCTTCGTTGCCCTCAAACACCACCACACCCATGGCGCCGGGGCCAAGGTACGCGGCAATCGCAGGGCCAAAGCGAGCGCTTTTAACCTGATGACGCGGGAAGATCGGATCAACCTTCTCCTGGAGCTTCTCAATATCTTCGGCAGTCGTTGCATACAGTGCGGTGACATCCTGAACGCGGGGGAAATCCTCGATAAAGGTATACAAGCCCTCGATCGCCTTGGCGCGGGTACGGGTGCGTTCGTAGGGCACAATCTCGCCCTCATCGAGAATCATCAAGGGCTTGATACGCTGCATCGAGCCAAGCACACCGGCGGCGATCGTCAAGCGACCGCTCAACTCAAGATAGTCCATTGTATCGACAAAAAAGCAGGCATGGGTATGGCGGATGGTGCGATGGATCAACTCATGCACCTCGACAGGCGACGCGCCATCGGCAATCGCCCGAGCTGCGGCAAGCACTACCGAGCCGGTACCCACCGAAGCCGACTTACTGTCCACCAGTTCCAACTTCGTGGTTGAAGCCGGCAGGCGAGCCAGCGCCTGCGCCGCTTCGGCATGTACACTACCCAGCGCGCGCCGAGATGAATCGAGAACACATAATCATACGTGCCGATCAAGCGGCGATACACATGTTCAAACACCGCCGACGACGAACTACCTGCCTGCAAGCGCCCCGGCCCGGAGGCGATCAACTCATACGCCTGATCGTCGGAAAGGTCGATCCCGGCCCGATAGATCTTCTCATCAACGTGCAACAGCAACGGAACAACCTCAATCCCCAATTCACGGGCCAATTCCGGCGGGATGTCGGCTGAACCATCGGTAACGATTTTTATCAGTGCCATCTTCTCAATCCCTGTCACAACAGAACAAATGCTCGTGCGGTGGTGTTGTCGGCTGCGCCGCAAACGCCATCACGCATAGTGCCTATCGGTTTGCCAAAGCCAGATCAGTGTGGTATAGTCTCGCAAAGTGTGACCGTTTTTTCAGTTCCTTGGAGCAACATACAAATGGCAAAATGTGCAAGTTGCGGCAAAGGCCCTTCGTTTGGAAGCAACGTCAGCTTCTCGAAGCGCCATACGAAGCGTATGTGGCGGCCCAATCTCCAGAAAACAACCATCATCAACGATGAGGGCAAGCCGGAGCAGATCCGGATTTGCACGCGCTGCATGCGTACGATGATGAAAGTTCGCTAGCACCTCGACATCCTAACGGAAAGGCCAGTGTCCACGATGGACGCTGGCCTTTTTTCTTGCCAGCTTCAGTGCTGCAAATCGGCACCGAGCAAGGCGATGCAATCGGTTACAACGCCGTAAAGTTGACCCGCATTATAGCCGAAGGCCCATCCCTATGCAATAGGAATTTACCGCGCCGACGCGGCTTTTCAAAATCCGCTTGCCACAGTCTGGTGTGGGGCTGCGCCGCCCAAAAAACCTAGAACAGCGCCTGTTGCAGCAGGCGCGCATCACTATGCCAGCTTGGTGCGCCGCCGGGCGCATTCACGGAACGGCGCGGCAAAACATTCAGTCGCAGCTGTGATACCCCGGCCACCTGCAAGACCCGTTGCACCCCGGCCAGGGCCGTTTTCGGGCGATTCGTCTGCTCGGACAAATGGGCCAGCCAGACATCAACCGAACGATCGCGGCAAACATGGCTGAGCAACTCGCCGCACTGCATATTATCGAGGTGGCCGAGCGGGCCACAGATCCGCTGTTGCAGCGCCCACGGATACGAACCCACCCGCAGCAACTCACGGTCGTGGTTAGCTTCTACCACCAGCAAATCGGCATCGCGCAGCCCGGCCACCGTGGTCGCATCCCAACTACCGAGATCGACCGCCACCGCCAACGTCGCTCCGCCGGCCGACACACGATAGCCGACCGGGTCGGCGGCATCGTGGCGCAGCCGAAAACTCGCCACATCGAAGACGCCGACACAGGCCCGTTCAGCTACGGGCAATACCTCCACGGCCAATCCTGCAAGCGTTTCGGCAAGTGCATCATGCGTTGCAGCATTGCAGATCAGCGGGATTTTGTAGCGTCGAGCCAGTGCGGCTGCACCGGCGACATGATCGCCATGTTCGTGGGTCAGCAAGATCGCGCGGACTGTTTCCGGCGCAATTCCACGGTAGCGCAACAGTTTCTCAACCGTCCGCAACGCGATCCCGCAATCGATCAGCACCGCATCGTCGCCCGCCTGAGCCAGCAAGGCATTGCCGCTACTTCCCGAAGCCAGCGATGTCACCGTCAGAGTCATAGCAGGCCTTCCGCCTGCCAGCGTTCCAGCACCACACGGGCCTCGCGGGCCGCCGCTGCCCGATGGCTGATCCGGTTTTTGTGATCCGGCGGAACTTCGGCCAGCGTCTTGTTTTCGTCGAGCAGGAAGAATAACGGATCGTAGCCGAACCCGCCGCTGCCGCGCGGAGCCGTCTCGATCACGCCCGACAGCGTTCCCTGCACAAACTCGGTTGAATGGCCGGGGCGAGCGAGACCGATCACACAAACAAAGCGGGCAAGGCGAGCATGCCAGGGCACATCGCGCATCTGTGCCAACAGATACTCAAGCTGGGCCGCACCGCTTACACCGCCGTAGCGGGCCGAATACACGCCGGGGGCGCCATTGAGGGCGGCCACCTCCAGGCCACTATCATCAGCCAGGGTCGGCAAACCACTAAGTGCCAGATAACCTTCGGCCTTGAGGCGCGCATTCTCCTCGAACGTCGTTCCAGTCTCCTCAACTTCGTCGGGGATGCCGAGGTCGTCGAGCGTGCGCAGGCGATACGGCAAACCCGTAAAGATCGCCGCAAACTCGCGCAACTTGCCGGGATTGCGTGTCGCGATTAAAAGATCAAAAGGCATTGGATCGCTACCCTCAACAATGAGCGAGACTGAGCACATGGAGCGTGATGAAAGCCCCGCCTGTGCTGCACTCACGCGGAATGACACAAAGGTTGCGGCCGGCGCCAGGGCTAAGAAGCCCGGATCTGCGGCCCTGTTCCCGTGTTATACCCTGCATCCTACGTGGCAGCCTATCGTATGCGCGGATGTACGCTCTGTCAAGGCTTCGTTGACACTCAAAGTTCGATACGGTACAATCCCCGCCGGGCCTGATGCGCGTGACACCTGATGCGTGACGAGCCACTGCCGGCCGATCAAGGTACAGCAACACCACTCATGATACGGTACACATCCGTCAGTCGCAGTGCGTATGTTATGCCGGAAAACCGCACTGATCGCGGCATGACGCGCCCACAAACACTCATATGCTCCCCACAGGAAATCGAGAGCGTTCCATGAATAATCTTTCCGGCGAACAGGCTGCCATGGCGAACCGCAGCGGTACGCGCATGTTTTACCATCTGCTCAAGGCGATGCGCCCACGGCAGTGGATCAAGAATACCTTTGTCTTCGCCGCCCTGGCCTTCTCCGAGAACCGGCTCTGGCGGTTCTGGGACAATCCCGAGCCGATGTTGCGCGCACTCGGTGCGTTTATCTGCTTTTGTCTGGCGGCCAGTGCGATCTACCTGGTGAACGATCTCGCCGATATTGAGAAGGATCGCGCCCATCCGCGCAAACGGATGCGGCCGCTCGCCTCGGGCGCACTTAGCCCACGTAGCGCGATCATCGCGACCATCCTGCTGATCGTGCTGGCCGTACCATTGGCGCTCTGGGTTGACAGCGACAACGCCGGGCTTGATTTCGGGTTTTTGGCGGTACTGCTAACCTACGTGGTGGTGCAGGGGTTCCTGTACACATACTGGCTGAAGAATATCGTCATCCTCGATATTTTGATTATCGCGGCCGGATTTGTGTTGCGGGCCGTCGGCGGCGGGGCCGTGATCGATGTCACAATCACGCCCTGGCTCCTGGTCTGTATGGGACTACTGGCGATCTTCCTTGGGATCGGCAAGCGCCGTCATGAACTGACGTTGCTGGAGGGCGGCGCCGGCGATCACCGGCGGATTCTGGCCGAATACTCGGTGCCGATGCTCGATCAGATGTTGGCGATTGTGACGGCCAGCATCATTATGGCCTACAGTATGACGACCTATTCGGCGCCGGTTGCGCCGCAAGAGCCATACCCGATGCTGATGGCGACGATCCCATTTGTGATCTACGCGATTTTCCGCTACCTTTATCTGATCTATCAGCGCGGCGGCGGCGGCGCGCCCGAGGATCTGGTGTTGAAAGATCTTCCGCTGGCATCCAGCATCATTCTCTGGGGAATCACGGTGCTCGGCGTGCTGGCGATCTTCTAGGATGCCATGTACACGTTCATCAAACTCGGCGGCTCCGTCATCACCGATAAATCCGGCCGCGAGGCGGCAGATCTACCCCTGATCGCCCGGCTCTGCGCCGAGATCGCCGCCGCCCGCGCCGCCACTCCTGATCTCGCCTTGATCCTGGCCCACGGCAGCGGTTCCTTCGGCCATCACTACGCCGCGCGTTATGGCGTGCATCGCGGTGTGCCGCCCGGCGGCACTTTTCTCGGCTTCGCCCATACCGCCGCTGCGGCGCTGCGCCTGAATCGGATTGTCGTCGATCAGGCGATCACGGCCGGGCTGCCCGCCCTGAGCCTTCAGCCTTCGGCATCGCTGCGCACACGCGCCGGCGCAATTCAGTATTGGGAAACAGCTACTGTCGCCACTGCGCTCAGCCACGGCCTGATTCCAATCGTGCATGGCGATGTCGCCTTTGATGATGTTCAGGGCAGCGCGATTGTTTCGACGGAAATGCTGCTTGAATATCTGGCTGTGGCCACACCATTGCGCCCGGCCCGCGTTATCCTGGTCGGCGAATCGGCGGTCTATACGGCCGATCCGCGGATCGAACCGCATGCGGAGCGGATTCCCCTGATCAATGCCCACAATATCGAGCAGGTGCTCAGCGGCGCCGGCGGCTCGCATGCCGTCGATGTTACCGGCGGGATGCGCAGCAAACTTGAATTGATCTGGCGTTTGGTGCAACAGGTAGCGCAGTTGGAAGTGCGCCTGATCGGCCCCGAGGCCGGGTTGCTGCAAGCCGCGCTCAGCGATGCGCCGCTCGACAGTGGGACGGTTATTATGTTATGACATAATGAATAATCGGCCCACAGAAACGAGCCGAAAGGCCAGCAATGTCACCTGAGACATTTATCGCCCGCAAGCGCACCGATTGGGAACGGCTGAACGCACTGCTCGTCCGAGCCGGAGCCGGGCTTGATACACTGAGCGCCGCTGAATTGATCGAGATGGGCCGGCTCTATCGCCAGGCTACTTCCGATCTGGCGGTCGCACGGCGCGATTTTCCCCGTCACCAACTGGCCGCCTACCTGAACGATCTGGTTGCGCGCAGCCACGGCGCGATCTATCGCAATGCCGGCCCGCGTCCGGCCACAATGCTCACCTTCTTCAGCAGCGTGTTCCCGCAGGCCTTTCGCGCCACATGGCCGGCGACACTTGCCGCATTCCTGATGTTCCTCATCCCGGCCCTGGCGGCGTTTATCGTCACCTTCCGCGATCCAACCCTGGCCGGAGCGCTGTTGCCGGGTTCGGAGCCGGTGATCGAGCAGATCCAGGCCGGCGAAGAATGGTGGTTGACGATCAACGATAGCCCGGCCGCCGCCTCAGCCCAGATTATGACCAACAATATCGGCGTGGCGATCCGCGCCTTCGCCGGCGGCATTACCCTCGGCATCTACACATTCTGGGTGCTGGTGACGAATGGGTTGCTGATTGGAGTGGTGGCGGGCGCCGCGCAGCGCTTTGGATTCGCCGGGAATTTGTGGGGCTTTGTGGCCGCCCACGGGGTGATCGAACTCAGCATCATCTTTATTGCCGGCGGCGCAGGGCTGCAACTTGGCTGGTCGATCTTACGACCGGGCTTGCTCAGCCGACGAGCGGCGCTGGTTGTGGCGGCGCGGCGAGCCGTGTTGCTGTTGCTCGGCGTTGTGCCGCTGTTTATTATCGCCGGCCTGATCGAGGGCTTCATCTCGCCCGCAAATCTGCCGCTTTGGATCAAACTCACGGTTGCCGCCGGCAGCGGGATCGCATTGGCAGCCTACCTGACCTGGCCGGGCGCGAACGCGATGCGGGATGAAGGATAGCCATTGCCACGGCGTGAATGTGGCACAGCATGGCAGTGTGGAGATATGACTGCATTTCTTTTGCCGGAACTACCCGGCTCACCGATAACGATTCGGCGCTGGTTGGTTACGCCGGGCGCACAGGTAACCGCCGGCGCGCCGCTGGTGATTGTGGTAACCAACACCATTGAAGCAGTCTTGCCTGCACCCGGCGATGGTGTGCTGGCAATGGTTGCGGTTGCAGCCGGCAAGGTAGCTGAAGCCGGAACAGTGCTGGCCAGCCTGGAAGGCGCAGCGCCGCAACGAGTGCGGGCCACGCCATTGGCACGCGTGATCGCTGCGACCCACGGGATCGATCTGGCAACCATCAGCGGTAGCGGGCCGGCGGGCCGGATCAATGCCGCCGATCTGCCGGTAAATCGCCATCGACCACTGGAAGCGCAACAGGCCAGGCAACCGGACGAGCCGGCTGCGATCGAGCTACAACCAGCGCAAGGGCCGCTATTCACAGCGATGCCGAGAATCTTCGGCGCAAATCCTGCAGTAAGACTCGGCGACAAACCACTTCCGCTGGCCACGGTGATGATCGAGGCCGACCTGAGTTCAGTGTTGGGCCTGATCGCCGAACAACAACCGGCATTCACACGACGGCGGCTGGAGCTTGGATTAGCGACATGTCTGGCATGGGCAGTTGCCGCAGTGTTACCGCAACATCCTTATGTGAACGCTCATTGGAGCGCCGACGGAATGATTCTGCGGCGCCGGCAGCATCTGGCGGTAGCGATACCGGGCGTAGGCGGCAAACAGGCGTGGCGGCTGATCTGTGATGCGGGCGACTTGAATTTGCGTGGCATGGCACGAGCGCTTGGCGGCGCAGCCATGGCGAATCCGCCATCAGCGGCAACCTTCAGCATCATCGATGGTTCGGCCATGGCGCATAAATATGCGGCCTATCCGCCGGCAGGCGATCACATTGCCGGGCTGACCGTGAGCGCTGCCCAACAACGGGCGATCGCGATCGAGGATAAATTGGCGATCCGTCCAATTGCCCAACTCGGCCTCTGCTACGATGCGCGAGGATGCGAACATCAGCAGGCAATTGCATTTCTAAACGCCGTACATACTTCGTTAGAGCGGATGGCGATGGTATAATTGGCCTGGCGAGCCGGAACGGCTCGTATCCGTACCGGTTGGGAGAGAGCGAACCGGATTGCGGTCCCCATGCCACATCTGCCCTTGAAGGAGAACGTAGACATGGCAACGAAGGCGAAGACACGCATCGGCGTGCTGACGAGCGGCGGTGATGCCCCCGGGCTGAACGCGGTGATTCGTGCCGTAGTCAAGGCCGCCTCCGGTCTTGGCTGGGAAGTGCTTGGGATCGAGTATGGTTTTGAGGGTTTGTTGGGCGAAAAAACTTATCGGGTTCTGACGAATTCCGATGTCCAGGGTTTGTTGCCCCGTGGCGGGACAATCCTACGCACCACGAACAAGGGTCACTTCGGCCCACGCAAACGCGATCTGGCGCCGGAAGAAGACCCGTACATTCAGGCGGCGCAGGCGGTTAAAGATCTGAATCTGCGCGCCCTGGTGACGATCGGCGGTGAAGGGACGCAGCGGATCTCGATGGAATTGTACAATCTTGGGGTGCCGGTGATCGGAGTGCCGAAGACGATCGATAATGATCTGGCCGGGACGGATCGCACCTTCGGTTTCATACGGCGCTCCAGGTTGCAACCGACGCGATCGATCGTTTGCACACCACCGCCGCCAGCCACAACCGCGTGATGGTTTTAGAGGTGATGGGCCGGCATACCGGCTGGATTGCACTGCATGCCGGGCTTGCCGGCGGCGCCGATATCATCTTGATCCCTGAGATTCCATTCTCGATGGAGTATGTGGCCGGCAAGATCCGCGACCGCGAGAATCACGGCAGTACCTTCAGCATTGTGGTGGTTGCCGAGGGTGCGCGGCCGGTGGGCGGCAGCGAGATGTATCTGGCCGACGGGCGGTTGGGCGGAATCGGCTCTTGGGTGGGCGAACAGATCCAATCGATGACCGGCAAAGATGTGCGGGTGACGGTACTTGGCCATGTGCAGCGCGGCGGTTCGCCTTCACCGTACGATCGCTTACTCTCGACGCGTTATGGTGCGGCAGCGGTGGCTGCGGCCGAAAAAGGCGTCTTCGGCGAGATGGTTTCGCTGCGGGCCCAGGAGATTGTAACTGTGCCGCTGGTTGAGGCCACCGGCCATCTCAAAATGGTGCGTCCGCACAGCGATCTGGTGTTAGCCGGGCGCAGCCTGGGTGTGAGCTTCGGCAACGAGTAGCGCAAGCGCGGTGTTGCACAAGGTTGGCGCAAGTCAGGCCATGGCCGGAGCGTGCGAGGTAGCAATCATGGCAGTTGCCGCACGCCGGTAGCCCCTACGCGAACCTGGTGAAACAGTACTGATAGAGGCGGACGCGGCACATACGGCGCCGTGTCCGCTGCAGGCCGTACATGGAAACGATCTGGCTTGGATACGACGGCCTCGCATTGCCGTTCGCCCAGATCAGCGTCGTCTTGATCTACCGACCGGCCCTCGATGCCTATATTGTGCAGACATACGGCAGCGTGCCGCGTGGAGTGCGCTCGGTGGTGATTACAGCCGATGGGATCTACTGGCCCGCCCGGGTGCCGCCCGAACAACTTCGTCGTCGTTGGGCCGCCTGGCGGCGCGGCGAAGAATGAACGTAACGTCATGATCAGCTACCAAATTTCTGCGACAACGATTACCACTGCCTCACCTGAACAGGTTTTCGCCGTGCTCGACGACTTCGGCCACTGGCCCGATTGGATGCCGTCGTTTGAGAATATCCAGGTTGAGTTACCCGCCGAGGGCAGCCCGCAACTAGGCTATCGCTTCGAGTTACGGAGCGGCCTGATCCGGACTCACATGCAGGTGATCGAGCATACACCGCTCAGCCGAGGTACGCAATTTCGGATCAGTTTCCCGCCGCTAACCGGCACAAACTGTTTTCGGATGGCGCCGCTTGAAGATGGCCGGTACCGCTGGAGCGAGTTGACTCGCTGGATCTGCCGGAGTTTGTGGTCAACCTCATCGATAGTGCCCGCCGCGAACGCTTCACACTGCTGGCTGCCGACTTTCTGCGCGCCCTGAAAACCGTTGTTGAACGCCCCCCACAATGAGCACCGAACATGATGCCGCGCTGCACCAGTTGATCGCCGCCCTTGATCGGGCCGGCTTACGTACGCCGGTCGAGATCATGATCGACGCTCTCGCCCCCCTCGATGTAGTGACAAGCCAGTTCGTCGCCCTGGGCCGGCCGTTCGTCGGCGGCACCCGCTTTGAGCGCTATGTCGCGGCGCTGTCCGAGGTTGAGAGTTGGCCCGAGTTGCGGCGCTTGCTCGATCGTTAGCGCCAGATTTTGATCGCATTCACGGTGCAGCCTGTTTCCGTAATTGTCAGCGATTTATGGAGCGTTCCAGCCCACAGGAATGTTGACAAAGGCGATCCGCCGGGTTACACTGAAAGACGGAATCGCGCCAATTCTGTAAAGGATTGTGCGCGCGAAACAACATCTGGAGTCGGACATGACCCTGGCCCCTACCGCAATTTTGATCCTGCTTGTAACTCTGGTGGTTGTCGGCCTGACATGGCTACACCACGCCCGGGCACTGGCCGGACGGATCACGACGATCCGGCCGCTGCCGGCGCTTGATGCGTTGCGAGCCGCACTTGGGCGGGGCGCTGAAACCGGACGCTCACTGCATATCTCGCCGGGAGCCGGTTTGATCGGCGCCGCGAGGGCAATCGCAGTACTACAGCCGAGGTATTCGCCGGATTGCTGACCGCCGAACGGGTTGCGGCCGAGGCTGCGTTGAACGGCGCTTCGGTGCAGGTGACATCGGCAGATGCGGTGGCCCATCTGGCATTACGCGGCGCAGTGCGCCAGGCCTATCAGGTAGCTGGGCAAACCCAGGATTATGATCCGGCCCAGGTGCAGTTGCTGGCCCAATCCGACGATCTCGCGTATGCGACCGGCGTCACGGGGATTTACGCCCGGCAACGGCTGGAAGCAAGTGTGCTGATCGGAAGTTTCGGCCAGGAGTTTTTGTTGATCGGCGAGGACGGCGCCCAGCGCGGATTGCCGCAGATCGTCGGCACAACCAACCCGGCGGCACTGCCCCTGATGTTGCTGACAACATCCTCAACTCTGGTCGGCGAAGAGATCTTCGCCGCCGAAGTCTACCTGACCAGCGAACGGCGCGCACGAGCGCGCTTGCTGACCCAGGATGTGCTGCGGACAGTGGTGATTTTGCTGATGATCGGCGGCTTTGTCTATACTCTGTTGCAACCGACGCTTGGTTTGCCGCCGTTACCTGGCCTGTAAGCAGAGGGGTTCATGTCGATCCTGCGCGATGCCAAGCGATTGTTCGCCGTTGTGATCGCCGGCTCCTGCGGTCTGATTATCTTGCTTGATTTCGGCGGTGCAGGTGGTGTGATCGCCGCGATTGCCGGGTTGCTGATCTCCTGGGCGGCGATGATCACCGCAATCGCCCTGTTGCTCGGGATTTTTAGTGTCGCCTGGTCGCATGTCCAACGCGTCCGCTTGCGCAGTCCGGATTGGGGCTACAGCCTGGTGTTGTTGGTGGGCCTGATTGCCGTGATTATGACCGGGATCTTTTTTCCGCTCAGTGGGCCGAATGGGATTGTACTGCCGAGTAGTCTGGCCGAAGGGCCGATTCGGGCATTTTTTCGGATCGTCTATGAGCCACTCGCCGGGAGTCTGCTGGCGTTGCTTGCGTTCTTCAGTCTGAGCGCCGCACTCCGCGCAGTCCGCCGGCGCAGTCTTGAAGCAATCACCATTCTGGTGATCGCATGTCTGGTGTTAATCGCACAGTTGCCGATCGTCGCCGGATTGCCTGGAATCGGCGTCGGTATGCAATGGTTGAACGACTATGTCGCGCTCGCCGGCGCACGCGGTCTGCTGATCGGCTCGGCAATCGGCGCCCTGGTTGCCAGTGTTCGCGTCCTGCTGGGCTTTGATATTCCGTATCTGGACCGCTGAGATCTCCGCTGGTTCGATAAGCCGGGGATCGTCGCCGGTGTGATAGATTTATGAACCATCTGCCACCCTGGCTGCGCAATCTGCCCCTTCCACCCAAGCCCGCCGCCGCTGATGCGCCGGTGGCGCCGCCTGCTGGCGCTGCCGCCCCTGCAAGTAGCGATACCCCCGACTGGTTGCGCGATCTGGAACAAGAAGTCGAACAGCCGTCGTCCGACGCCGCTGCCGCCGCATCCGGCGATACCGATACTCCTGATTGGTTACGCGATCTGGCCCAGGAGGCGGAACAGATGCCGCCGTCCGACTCCGATTCGGCGTTGCGCTCGGCTTCGTTCGGCGCTACCGATTGGCTGCGCAGTATCGGCGCCGAGGGGAGTGATACGCCGGAGCAACCGGAAACTCCGGAGCCGCCGGCTGAACCGCCGCCGACCACAACCTCGCGGATCCGGATGCCGGTTGGCGCCACCGATTGGCTGCGTAGCATTGGGCAGGAAACCGACCTCGATGAGGAGTTGGCGGCAAGCGATCAGGAGTTCTCCGGGGGCGATGAGCCGGAACCTGAAGTACCCGACTGGTTGCACGATGTTACCCCCGAAGAGTTGATCAGCACCAGCGAGGCCGAACAGATGGCTTCGCGTGAACCTGATGATCCCAATGTGCCGGACTGGCTGCGCGATTCACCGATCGATAGGGCTGATCAGAGTACTGTTGCCGCCGATCTTGAACCGGCTCCGTTGGAAGAGACGATCGCCGCCAGTGATGATGTGCCGGATTGGTTGCGCGAGATTGTGCCGCCTGAGGATCTGTCGGCGGTTGAGTCACGCCGTGATCGGAGTGAACCGCCATCGTGGCTGCAAGATGCAACTTCGGCCGATGACGATTTTTCCGCCGGCAGCGACATGCCGGATTGGTTACAGCAAGTAAGTTCTGAAGAGGCGCCAAGCGAGCCTGCCGGCGGTGCACCCTCCTGGTTGCGTGACGCCGACGAACCCGCCGCCGGCGAGCCTGAAGTTTCGGATCAGTCCTCCGAGGACGATGGAGTACCGGCCTGGTTACGTGAAGTAGAAGCAACCCAAACCAGTCGAACTCCGGCAACGCCGGAGCGCTCAACACCGACCGAAGCCGAGGAGGCTCCTGCGTGGTTGCAGGACTTCGCACAGCAACCGAGCAGTTCGCCCGCAGATGCAGCGCGCGGCGACGATATGCCCGACTGGCTACACGACGGCGAGGATGCGCCAGGCGGCCCACCCGCAGGTGAAACGCGCGGCGATCAAAGCCCCGGCGCGTTGCCACAATGGTTGGACGAGGATGCGGAAAGCGCAACTGCATCGCCCGCCCGTCCCGGCACCAATGAATTGTCGTTGCCCTCGTGGTTGCGCGGAGTCTCCGATGAAGCCCCGCCGCCGGCGCGCCGCAGATCCGGACACGGCCAAGCGATGAACCGGCACGGCGCAGTATTACGCCGGAAGATAATGAAGGCAACGACTTTTTCGGCGGCGCAGATCTGCCGTCGTGGTTGCGACCAAGCGAGCCGGATCGCCCACCTGAAAGCATCGGCGAGGCGCAAACCCTCGACTGGCTCAGTCGGCTTGGAGCCGCCGACCAGGATGAGGCCGATGAAGTAGCTTCGGCTGTAGCTGCCGCAGTCGCGCCACCGCCCTCGATTACGCGGCGAAGCGCCGATCAAGTAGCAGCGACACGCTTACTCAGCCAGTTGGTGCGCTCGCCCTACCCGGAGCCGGCCCCGATTGCCGAGCCGGAGCCGCTTACCCGCTGGCAACGGATTGGCCTTGATCGGGTGCTTTATGCGCTGCTGGCATTAGTAGTCCTGATCGGCGGAATTGCGCCGGCGCTCGCGGCGCCACTCGGAAGTATCGCGCCACAGTCAGCGGCAGCGGTTAATTTGAACGAGATGATCGCCGGACTCGATGCTGAGAGCGTCGTCCTGATCGCCTACGATTGGGGCGCGCAGCGCAGCACCGAGTTGCGTGCGATCGAGCAACCGGTTATCCAGCGTCTGGTTGAGCAGCGGGCGAAGATGATTATTCTCAGCACCGATCTCCAGGGAACATTACTCTCCTTTGATCTGCGTGAGCCGCTGCGCGCCGCCGGGTATAATGTCGAGCCCGACGGCCGCGTGTTCGGCGGGCGCGATTATGTGTTGCTCGGCTACTTGCCCGGCGGTGAGATCGCGTTGCGGAGTATCGCCCGTGATCTGCGCAGCGAGTTGGCGAACGATTTTATCGGCCAGGATGCAACTACCGGCCTGGTGGCGAATTTCGCCGACGGCAGGCCACGGGTGAGCGGGATCACCGATCTGGATATGATCCTGGTGATCGCCGATCAGACCCAGGATGTGCAATCGTGGATGGAACAAGTGCATTTTGCCGCGAATGATGTGCCGATGGTCTTCCTGCTGCCGGAAGAGGTACGCCCTATGGTGCAGCCATATCTGCGCTTGCCGGGTATCTATCATCTGGCCGGCAGCAATGATGCCCTTGCATTTGCCGCCCAGAGCACAAACGCCGATCCCACTGCGATCGCTCAGGCGAGTGGTCGCCAGACACTAACGGTGCTCGCCTTTATCATGTTGCTGCTGATTGGTATGATCGCTTCGCTTGCGGGCCGTCGGCGATCACCAGAGGAGGAAACGCGTGCCAGGTGATGCATTGACGACGCTGACCGGCGCGCTGGTGGCGGTTATCCTCACGCTGCTAGTCTTTAGCCGCTTGCTCGGTGATAACCCGGCGTTTCGCTTTGTGCAATACCTATTTGTGGGCGTTTCGCTCGGCTATGCCTTTGTCGTGGTGTACCATCAGGTGTTGCGACCAGGCACGCTGCAACTGATCGACGCGGCCGATAATCCGTCGCTGCTTATGATCCGGGTCTTGCCGTTTTTGCTTGGCCTGTTGCTGTTGGCACGGCTCACCGCGCGCCAATCGGCCTCCTGGTTGGCAAATATTCCGCTGGCGTTGCTGTTCGGCGTTGGCGCCGCTCTGGCCCTGGGCGGCGCGCTGGTTGGGACTCTGGTGCCACAATTGCTCGATACCGCGCGCCCGGACACAACAAGCCCGGCCGCATTTGTCGGCGCAGTGGTGCTCCTGCTTGGTGTAGTCACAACCCTGTGCTACTTCTACTTCACGTTGCCGCGTACCACGCCGACGGGTCGGTTGGTGGCGGTTGGCGCGCGGGCCGGACGCTGGTTGTTGGTGATCGCGTTTGGGTTTTTCCTGGCCGGCAGTTTATTGACCTATCTGGCCGCACTCAATGGACAGATCGATTTTCTGGTGAATCTGCCGCGCTTGCTGCTCGGATCATAGAGGAACGACACCATGGCTGAGACGCTGGGCGCAGTGCTGGTAGCTGAGATCGGTACGCAGATCACTCGCGTAACACTGATCGATCAGGTCGATGGTGAGTCGCGGCTGATTGGGCGCGCCGAGACCCCGAGCAGTATTGAGT
The DNA here is from genome assembly GCA_012032775.1 of Oscillochloris sp. GTDB lineage: Bacteria > Chloroflexota > Chloroflexia > Chloroflexales > Chloroflexaceae > JAAUQO01. The sequence goes on from JAAUQO010000011.1 coordinate 39,359, forward strand.
TGCCCTTCCAGAATGCGCTCTATAGCGTGCTTGAGGCGGTTGCCCAGATCAGCGAGGCGACCGGTCGCCTGTTGTTGCGCGAAGGTCAATTGATCACACCGCAAACCAGCGAGCGCGATGGGATCAATGGCCTGGTTGTAACCACCAGTGCCGCCGGCCCGCTTGCGCTGGTTATCACGGCGATCGCCGGTGATGTGTCGGCGCGCAGCGCGATTCACGCCAGTCGTTCGACTTATACGAGTTTGTTGCAGGTTGTAACCCTCGATGATGCGGTCGGCCACGTGGCTGCCGAGCGCAGCGAACAGTCGTGGATCGAGCGACAGGTGCAGACGCTGCTCAGCCTGAAACCGGATGCAATTTTGATCACCGGTGGCCTGGAAGGCGGCGCGGTTGACGCCGTGAATCGCCTGGCACATATTGTCGGCCTGACGGCGCTGCGGATCTCGGTGGATTCGAGCGGCCAGCAACGGCAAGATCTGGCGGCCCGCCCGGTGATCTACGCCGGAAACAGCAATGCCCGCGAACCAGTGGTCGAGGCGTTGTCCGACCGGGCCGAGATCTCGGTTGTCGAGAATCTGCGACCGGCACTTGATCGCGAACGTCTGGAGCCGACACAGCAGGAGTTGAGCCGACTCTATGAGCGGCTGATCTTGCCGCGCCTGTCGGGTATCGCCGCATTGCGCCGGATGAGCAACACTGCAATCAGAACTGTTTGTGATGTGCAAGGCTTGATGACGCGTTTCCTGGCCGAACGCTATCAGCGGCGGGTGTTGGTTGCCGATGTCGGCGCTGCTGCGAGCAGTTTGTTCTATGCTGCGCCCGGTGTCTACCACCTGGCGACGCTGGCATCGTGCGGGGTTTCGTATGGCCTGAGCGGCGTGATTAGCGGCAACGAACTGACGGATCTGTCCCGCTGGTTGCATGTGCCGATCACGGACGAGGATCTGCGTCACCGGTTGCTCAATCGCCAGATCCGGCCGCAGTTGTTGCCGGCAAGCGCCGCAGATCTTGATCTTGAGTTGGCGGTGGCGCGTGAGGCAATGACCCAGACTTTTAACGCACTGCGCGATGAATATGCCGCCGACGATTATGATTGGTTGATCCTGAGCGGCGGCGTTCTGGCCCATGTGCCGCATCCCGGTATGGCGTTGCTGGCGGCGCTCGACGCCCTGCAGAACGCCGGCACCTCGACCCAAGCGCTCTGCGATGTGCATCTCGATACCCTCGGGCTTGTTCAGGTAAGCGGTGCATTGGCGAGCCTTGATCCCGATGCCGCAGTCTGCGTCGCCGACCGTGATCTGCTGATGAATACACCATTGGCAACTGTGCTGACGCCAATCGGCGCCGGTCAGGAGGGCGATGTTGCCGTCGAGGTGGAACTTCAGACTATCGGCGGCTCGACCCAGACGCTCACGGTGCGCCATGGTGAGATCCTGCGCCTGCCGTTGGCGCCGCGCCGCCGTGGGCGGTTGCAGGTACGTCCGGCGGCTGGAGTGCGATTGGGGAATAACGAACCAGGAGCGGAATTGGCGACCGACGCCGATGCAATGCGGGGCAGCGCACTGGGGATTGTGATCGATGCCCGCGGCCGACCGCCGGCGCTCGCCGAAGATCCGGCCCGGCGGCGTGTGCAGATCTGGCGCTGGTTGAGTGCCTTAGGCGCGGTCAAAGGGCCATACCCATACGGAGATCCGCAGATTGAAGAGGAAGCGGCGCCCACACGTGAGCCGGCGACACACGCGCCACTTCCACCGCCACCGGAACCGGTGCGTGTGCCGGCTGAGGTCACCCGCGAACAACCGGTAATCGTCGGCGGCGGCGAGGTGGTGAGCGGCGGACAGAGCAGCGGCAAGCGCATCTCATTGGCCGATCTTGCAGCACAGGAGCAGGCTCAGGCGCAATCCCGCGAGGAGCATCCGATCGATCGAGGGCTTGATGCACTGCGGCAAACCGTCGAGCCGCCAAAAAAGCGCGGATTGTTCGGAAAGCGCAAATAGTAACGGGCCGTGACACACTTATGTCACGGCCCGTAGCGATGTACCAATGGCCCATAGCGACGCAAAATCGTGCGTCACTACGGGCCATTAACCGTCACGCCGAGGATCGTCTCGCCGGGGGTGGCGAGATCATTGGGATTGTTAGGATCGCGCAGCGGGATGTTGTTGACAATATCCTGGCCGCTAATCACCCGCCCGAAGATCGTATACTGCTCGTTCAACCACGGCGCCGGCCCGGTGGTAATGAAGAACTGCGACCCGGCGCTGTCGGGGTCGCCCGAGCGAGCCATTGCCAGAAGACCCGGCTCATCAAACGTCAATTCGCTCGTGAACTCGGCGGGGATGCTGTACCCCGGATCACCGGCTCCGGTACCGGTCGGATCGCCACCCTGAGCCATGAAGCCGGGCAACACCCGATGCCAGGTCAGGCCATTATAGAAGTTATTGTTCGCCAGGAAGGCGAAATTATTCACCGTCTGCGGAGCGATCTCCGGCAGGAGTTCAACCACGATCTCGCCGCGCGGAGTGAGAATCGTGGCGGTATACTCGCTTGCCGGGTCGATTGTCAGTGGAGGTGCACTGGGATACTGATAGGTCGTGGCGGTAGGCAAGATACCGGCGACTGCGGCCGGTTCGGCAACCGGTGGTGCGGTGGTGGGCTGGGTCAACGTGTCGGCCGGTTCGTCCGCCGGAACAACGGCCGTATCGGAGCCGGCGCGACTGATCAGCAGGCCGGCCACGAGTCCGAGCACAATCAACACAACGGCGGCTGAGATAATGCCGGGCAGGGCATTATTGGAAGCACCTGACGAGCGATCTGTTTTGCGTGACTGGCTCACGATAAAACCTCACAGCTGCGACATCGATGCGATGCCTGAGCGAATACCGATGCCGGTGCGGCGCACCGGCAATCATCGGGGCGCATTATATCATGGCCGGTAGGAAGAGATCGTCGCCTGTGCTTCAAGCGATTCGGAAAAAGCCGGGGCCGGCTTGCCAGGATTGCGGCTAACATGGCTTGCGTACGCATAAGCGCCGGACTCATTGCCGCAGCATCGGTGAGGTGATAGCCGGCGAGCGATCCCATAGCCTGGGTGGGATTGGCGGCATCGGCGCCAAAGGCGCCGTCAAGCGCAAGAATACGCTCGGCGAAGATACGGGCTGCGAGCGGCGGGAAGGCATTCCCGATCTGGTGCGCCATACTCATTGTCGAGCCGAAGAAACCGTAGGCATCGGGAAAGGATTGCAGGCGCGCCGCTTCGCGCAGCGTCAAAGGCCGAGGTTCAACGGGATGGATCAATGCGCGGATCGCGGCACTGGTAATCGTCAGGGCGTTCAGATCACCAACCAGGCGCTTGATTCCACTCGGCGCCCCGCCGCGTTTCTCAGTCGGAGTGCCGTCGATCACACGGCGAAAGGCCCGGCGCACAAAACTGCGATGCCAATACTCAGGCGGCAGATCCTTCATGGATTGCCCAGGCTGTAACTGTGCCAGCATGGCTGCGATGGCCGGCGGAACCGACGCAACATGCAGCGAAACCGCATCCTGATGATTACCTTCGCGCATCAGCGCGTCGTATGGGTTAAGCGGTTCAGCTGCGCTATACAGGCTCAATTCGTCACGATCGGTCACCGCAGCGCCCAATCCCTGGAGCGCCGCAGCAAGAGTAGGGGCCAAGGGGAGATCGTGTCGGCTCTTATGCTTACCGGCATTGAACGAATGGGTTGCCGGGGGAAACGCGAAATCAACCCCGATACAATTGCCCATCAGGATAACGCGCTTCCGGGCCTGTGGTAAGCCGAACGATGCGAAGTTCACCTTCTCCAAACGCACCCGATAGCCAATTCGAATACATTCCTGTACCAGATCGACCAGACTCTGGCCACCGTTTGCGGTCAAAAGACCTTCGACATTCTCGAACAGAAACCAGCGCGGTTTGAGCCGCGCGACCAGCGCCAGGTAGTGAAAAATCAGCCGGTTTCTGCGATCATCACGATTTTTTCCGCCGGCACTACTGAATCCCTGACAGGGAGGGCCGCCAATAATCGCCAATGGCTGCCGAATCCCGTCAAGCAGGCGCGCAAGGCGTGGATCTTCCGCAGATAGGTCACTCTGCAGCACTTCCGTAGCCAGGTTTGCAGCATAGGTATGGCACGCATCGGGGTCACTATCAACCCCAACAAGCGGCTCCATACCGGCCTGGCGAAAGCCCAGCGACATGCCGCCTGCGCCGCAGAAAAGCGCAATGACCGCGTCCTGAACAGCCATGATCCTCACCTTCGGCGTCGGCCCGGATGATGCGACCATGGCACAATCAGCGGCATCATGGCCGCCGGCAGGCACAATCGGCAACACAGCGGTTGACTGACTATAGCACAGGGAATGGCTGTCAACAACCTACTGCGTCGCCTTGAATAGAGGGCTGATGCAACGTCAGCGCGTGCGAGTGATATCGTACCCTGCGGCAGCGCGCCACGAGCGCTCGATGGCGGGCGTTGCATCAGCCTACAGCCTTGCACTACTCGGGCCGGCGCGCAGTAATGGCGCAACTGGTGATCCGCCCATCAAGCGCGACAAGTGCCTGCTCGGACAATGCACCTTCGGAGACCAATGCCTGTGCCCGCAGATTCTCGCTGGCATAGCGCTTGGTAACCGTCAGATCGATCGCGGTAAAGCCGGCCGCTTCCAGCAGCGCCCGGTAGTGGTTCATCGTCAGGGCGCCGGCAAAACAGCCCGACCAGCTCAGCGCTGTGCGCAGCTCGGCTTCGGCGACCGGAAGATCGTCAAGATCGCCGTCGAAGACGATATCGGAGACAGCTAATCGCCCGCCGGGTTTGAGCACCCGAAATGCATCATTCAGCACCTGGCCTTTGTCGGGCGCCAGGTTGATCACGCAGTTGGAGAGAATCACATCGACCGACTGATCGGGGAGCGGAATAGCCTCGATATCGCCTTTCAGGAAACTGACATTGCGGGCATCGGCTTTTTCGGCATTGCGCCGGGCCGTCTCCAGCATCGCGTCGGTCATATCCAGGCCGTAGACAAAGCCTTCAGATCCGACCTGCCGTGACGCCAGCAACACCTCCAACCCACCGCCGGAGCCAAGATCAAGGGCCACTTCGCCCGGCTGAAGCTGGGCCAGCGCCAACGAGTTTCCGCAACCGAACGAAGCCGTGACCATTTCGGCCGGCAGATCGGCGATTGTTGCTTCGCCATACAACGCGATCTCGGTACTGGTGGGGCCGCAACAACTGCTGTTTGTCGGGCCACAGCAATCGCCGGCCGTCTGAATGGCATTCCCATAGTGCGCGCGAACCGCAGCCTTGATCGCCTGAGGGTCATCCTGAAGCCGGCTCATGGTGCAACTCCTTGCATTGAAGGACTTCGATATAACGACCAAAAAATACCGCGCTCTGCCCGGCGCGCTCCACCTACGTAAGATACCCTATTCGCCCTGAGCATAGCAGACAGATTGAAGGTTGTCAATATAGCAATGCAAGCAAACCTTCCACCCGCAGCCGCAGGCTATCGCGCACGCTTCGGAAAGCGGCCAGTTGCATATCACCGGCCGGAACCGCAGCCGGATCGGGAATACTCCAGTGCAACTGCTTACCGGCCTGATGCCAGACCGCACACTCCTCGCGGGCGATATCACAGACCGTGACGACAATATCGGGGGTGAGGCGGGCGAGGACATCGACATGTTTGGACTGATGATGGCCGATGTCGATACCGACTTCCATCATCACCTGTTCGGCCAGGGGATGCAGACGGGCCGGTTGGGTTCCAGCGCTCCGAACAGTTAATCGGCCGCCGCTCAGACTACGCAACCAGCCCTCGGCGATCTGCGAGCGGGCGCTGTTGGCCCGACACAGAAACACCACTGTGCTGGCGGGGAGCTCTCCCGGCGGGCGACTCCCCGGCAAGGCCAGGTCGGCGCCGAGACGACGATAAAGCGCGGTGAGTGCGGCCAGATCAACGCCATAGTAGGTGGCGCGCCCATCGGCATCGCTGCGATGAACCTGCACCAGCCCGGCCTGCCGCAAGACACCAAGATGATACGAGACCAGATTTTGCGCCAGACCGGTCTGCTCGACCAGTTCGCCCACCAGCCGATCACTTGTGCGCAGCGCCCGCAACATACGCCAGCGCGTCTCATCGGTCAGCAGCCGCAGCGCCTCTAGGGCCTGGCCTGCGTTATCGTCAGGTGTGAACGAATCGGATGTTGTATCTTTCATCATTGTTCCAGTTCCTTCCCCAATACGATAGCACTGTGTGTCGATTACTGTCAACAGTGCCCGATGAAATCGACGATTCATCAAGCACCGCGCATCTTGACAAATGAGGTAACGGGCGATATTGTATCAATGATCACTGTTATAAATAACGCTCTTGTGTTTCGATTGGGCGGCAAAGTCGCCAAACCGAAGCGCACCACAAGGTATTCCGCCCTGCCGGAAGAGGTAATGCGATGAGCATCCGGATCGGGATCAACGGGTTCGGCCGGATTGGTCGGTTGGCACTGCGCGCCGGCTGGGGTTGGCCGGAACTGGAGTTCGCTCAGATTAATGAGATCGGCGGCGATGCAGCTGTGAGCGCGCATCTGCTCAACTTCGACTCGGTACATGGGCGTTGGAGCCATGCAGCGCTGGGCGAGGGCAATCGACTGGAGATTGACGGACAGGCGATTGGGCACAGCAGCATCAAACAAGCGGGCGAAGTGCCCTGGGCCGACGCCGGGGTCGAGATCGTGTTGGAGGCGAGCGGCAAGTTTCGCACCCGCGAACAACTCGACCCGTACTTCAAAGCCGGCGTGAAAAAGGTGATCGTCGCCGCACCGGTTAAAGGCGATGCCCTGAACCTGGTAATGGGCGTCAACGACGATTGGTACGACCCGGCCGAGCACCATCTGATCACCGCTGCTTCATGCACAACCAACTGTCTGGCGCCGGTCGTGAAGGTGATCCACGCAGGTATCGGCATCAGGCACGGGATGATCACCACCATCCATAGCTCAACCAACACCCAGAGCGTCCATGATCAGCCGCACAAGGACTTGCGCCGCGCCCGTGCATCAAGCCTCTCACTCGTTCCCACCACCACCGGTTCAGCCACGGCGATCGGCCTGATTTTCCCCGAATTGCAGGGCAAACTTGATGGACAGGCGGTACGTATTCCGCTGCTGAACGCCTCACTCACCGATTGTGTGTTTGAAGTGAATCGACCAACCACGGTTGATGAAGTAAATCAGTTGCTTCGCGCCGCCGCCGAAGGGCCGCTCCATGGCATCCTGGCCTACGAAACCCGGCCTCTGGTCTCGATGGACTTCGTGACAAACCCGCATTCGGCGATCGTCGATTCGCTTTGCACCATGGTCACGAACGGCACCCAGGTCAAGATCTACGCCTGGTACGACAACGAATGGGGCTATGCCAATCGCTACGTCGAACTGGCCCGTAAGGTGGCGCTGAACCTTTAGCATGCACCATGCACCATGCCCAATGCAGCGCAAGGGGATTGCATTTTGACTTTTGCATGTTGCAGCGAGTACTTATGACAACCGTAGAGAACATAACGGCGGCAAGCAAGGCCGCCAATCTGCGCAACTATATCCTGGTAACCGGCGCGTACTGGGCCGATACGCTCACCGACGGCGCGATCCGGATGCTGGTGCTGTTCTATTTCTACGAACTGGGCTATACGCCGTTCCAGGTCGCCTCGCTGTTTTTGTTTTACGAGATCTTCGGCGTGATCACAAACCTGTTCGGCGGCTTTCTTGGGGCGCGCTTCGGCCTGAAGACAACGCTGTTCCTCGGCCTGGGCGCCCAGATCATCGCCTTGAGTTTGCTGGCCTTCGCGCCGCCCTCGTTGCTGGTTGTGCCATATGTGATGCTGGCTCAGGCACTCTCGGGGATCGCCAAGGATCTGACCAAGATGAGCAGCAAGAGTGCCGTGAAACTGGTGGCCGGCGAGACGCAGGGCCAGCTTTATCGCTGGGTCAGCCTGCTTACCGGCTCGAAGAATGCGATCAAGGGCCTGGGCTTCTTTCTTGGGGCTTTGCTGCTGACGCTGATCGGCTTTCAGAGCGCACTGCTGCTGCTGGCCGGAGTGGTGGCGAGTGCGCTGGTTCTGGCGCTGCTGCTGATCAAGGGCGATCTCGGCACGCCGAATGCCAAAGCGAAATTCGGCCAGATCTTCTCGAACAACCGGGCGGTGAATCTTCTGGCCGCCGCGCGGATCTTTCTCTTCGGCGCCCGTGATGTCTGGTTCGTGGTTGGGTTGCCGGTCTTCTTCGTGAGTGTGTTGAACTGGGATTTCTGGCTCGCCGGCGGGTTTATGGCGGTCTGGACAATCGGCTATGGTACAGTGCAAGCAGCAACGCCGGGGTTGATTCGCCGGCAGGTGGCAGGCGACCACGAACCGGACGGCGGCACGGCGATGCGTCTGGCCTTCGGACTGGCGGTATTCCCGGCGGCGATTGCGCTGGCGTTGATGGGCGGAATCGCGCCGATGATCGCCGTTGTCGGCGGACTGCTGCTTTTCGGCGGGATCTTTGCCTTGAATTCTGCCGTACACAGTTTTCTGATCCTGGCCTACACAGATAGCGACAAGGTTGCGATGAATGTCGGCTTTTATTACATGGCCAATGCTTTGGGCCGACTGAGCGGTACGGTTCTGTCGGGATTGCTCTATCAGGTGGGCCTACAAACCGGGCCGAACGGCGGGTTGATCGCCTGCCTCTGGGCCTCGGTGGCGTTTGTACTCAGTGCGGGCGCGCTTTCGCTGCTGTTGCCGACCAATACAACGGTTCGGACGAAACCGATCGCACTGAAGGATCTTGGGGAGTGATAGAGGAAAATAGAGGGTGTGGGCCGGCTGTGATAAGTATCTGAACGAAGGCGCAGTTCGCCTGCATTGCGCCGACAAGCACAGCATCAAGGAGAAGGAATGATTGCGTATCCCATCCGTAGGGTAGCGATCCTGATCGTCGGGATTTTGCTGCTGAGCGCCTGTGGGGCGCCGGCCGTACAGACATCGGTTGCCGATCTGGTTGCGGGGAATCAGTTGGTGCCGGTGGAACCGGCAACCATTCGTGGGCCAATCGAGATCACCGGATCATCCACGGTCTATCCACTTACCGCCCGGATTGCCGAGGAGTTCGCGGCAGAAGGTTCACCGGCGGAGATTGATATCAAGATCACCGGCACTGGCGGCGGATTGCGCAGCTTCTGCAACGGCGATCCGATCGACATTGTGAATGCCAGTCGCCCGATCAGCGAATCCGAGATCGCGGCCTGTCGGGCGGTGGGACGCGAGCCGATCGGCTTTCAGGTCGGCGTCGATGCGCTGGCCGTCGTGGTCAATCCGCAGAATACCTTTGTGCAATCGCTGAGTTTCGCCCAACTCAAACAGATCTTCACCGGCGAAGTTACGGCCTGGAATGAGCTCGATCCAGCCTATCCGGCCCAGCCGATCGCGATCTTCAGCCCCGGTGTCGATAGCGGTACGTTCGACTTTTTCGTCGAGGAAGTGCTGGACGGCGACAGCGCCGCGCTGGAGAATCTGAATGGCGCAGTGCTGAGTGAAGATGATACGGAACTGGTGCGCGGGATCGAAGAAAATCCAAATGCGATCGGGTACTTCGGCTATGCCTATTACGAGGCCGAGGGCGATCTGCTGCGCGCCGTTGCGATCGACGCAGGCAACGGCGCGGTTGCGCCCGGCGCAAGCACCGTTGCCGACAGCACCTACCCGCTGTCGCGCCCGCTGTTCGTCTACACCAGCGAACGCGATCTGCAACAACATCCGGCGGCGGCAGCCTTTCTCAGCTACTATCTCCAGGTTGCCAACGAGGTGATCGCCGATGTCGGCTACTTCCCGCCGGCGCCTACGGTAGCCAACGATACGCTGCAAAATCTGGTTGCCGCACTCCAGTAATCCCAACCCTCCCCGCTTTTCCGCAACGGTGTATCCGAAATTGGTATTCCTTGCAGTCCACAGCCCCCGGGGTTGTGGACTGCTTGATTCGGACGCCGCCAAACCCGCTGCATCGCCGGCCAACGCACATCCCATCACAGGCGGCAAAAAGTAACCAATGTGGTAATCTGAGACATGTTAGCGCAAAATTAAAATTCTCTTAACCTTTTATTTACCGTAGTTTGACCTCAAGCGATTATAGTTGGAGCATCAATCTGTGCAAAAGCGAACATCTATGTCTGTTCATCGGTCGCTGCTGAGCTTCGCACTGCCGATTTACGCCCAGATCCGCGACCATCTGCGGGAACAGATCGAAGCGCAAACGATTCCGCCGAACGGGCCGCTGCCGTCGGAACGAGCGTTATGCAACGAGTATCAGGTGAGTCGCGGGCCGGTGCGCCAGGCATTGCGTGAGTTGGAGCAAGAAGGATTGATCTATCGACGGGATCGCGTGGGCTATTTCGCAGCGCCGCCCCAGGTTGCGTATCAGTTGCATCAGCCGATCAGCTTCACCGAGGAGATTGGTTTGCAAGGTCGGCGCCCCGGTGCGCAGGTGTTGCATCAGTCGATCGAAGCACCCTCGCGACGGGTACGCGAGGCGCTGAGGATGAGTATCGGCGATCCGGTGCTGCATATCCGTCGCCTGCGCTCCGCCGATGCCCAACCGCTGATGATTGAAACCCTGTTTCTCGACGGCAAACGCTTCGCGGCTCTGGCCCAACGCGATCTGAACGATCAATCGATCTGGCAGTTACTGCGCGGTGAATATGGCGTCCAGGTGGGCGGTTCATCGTTTCAGATTCAGATGACTCGGCTGAGTGCCGAGATCGCCGAGCGGCTTGCGGTGCAGGAACACGACCCGGGATTCTCGGTGGTTCGTCTGGTACATGAAGCCGATGGACGACCGTTGGAATTGATTTTCGAACTGTATCGCGCTGATCAGGCCGTATTTCGCATGACAACCCAGCCGGGGTTTCTTGATCAACGCCTCGATAGCACGCTTGATGCGTTAATGAGCGAAGATCTGTAGGTTCACCGCTGACCACTCTCTGTGCCGCAGGCGGCGCATCGGTGGTTTCTTTTTCGCTACATCTGGTATATACCAGATACCAGTTGGTTGATTGAGCTGAAAGGACCGGGTTGATGGCGGAGCTTGAGCTTACACGTCCTCAGGTGAGTAGCCGGCAACAGCGGCGCCGAAATCTGCGCGACCGTTTCACGCCATACCTTTACATTTTGCCCGCTTTTGCCCTGGTAGGGCTTTTCGAGATCTGGCCGATCTTCTTCGGCTTCTGGATGAGCCTGTGGCGCTGGGGGCTTCAGGCAGAGCGCTTTGTGGGGCTTGAGAATTATGCCCGCATGGTCGAGGAGACGCTGCGCTTCAGCGAGCGCGGGCCGGTGATCGGCGAGATGGGCCGCAGCCTGCTGGCAACGCTGTATTACGTGATTGGCACCGTGCCGCTAACCCTGGTGCTGGCATTTTTCTTCGCCCAACTCCTGATGCGGCCGATCGCGCAGCGCGGGCTGTTCCGCACGATCTTTTTTATGCCGTATGTCACATCGGTTGTGGCGGCGGCGCTGGTATTCGGCTGGATCTTCAACTCGCAGATCGGGATTGCAAACCTGCTGCTCGAAGCACTTGGCTTGCCCCGCCAGAGCTGGTTGCTCGATCCTGAGCCGATCGGGATCAAACTACTCGAACTATTCGGCCTGAGCTGGCCGGGAGGTTGGCCGATCGATCTGGCCGGGCCGAGCCTGGCACTGGTCTGCATTATTCTTTTCAGTGTCTGGCAGTCGTTGGGCTTCAGCATCGTGATTTTTATGGCCGGTCTGGCCAACATTCCGCAGGAACTGTACGACGCCGCGAAGATCGACGGCGCCAGCGGCTGGCGGCTCACCAGATATGTGACCTTGCCGTTGCTCTCACCGACGACCTTTTTCCTGCTGATTGTCTCGATTATCTATGCCTTTCAATCATTCACGCCGGTGTATGTGCTTTCGGGTGGCGGCGGATACGGGAACGGCGCCGGCGGACCGCTCGACACCACACTGGTGATCACGGTCTATATCGTGCGCAACTTCTACGAACGGGCGAGTGCGGTCGGCTATGCGGCGGCAGTATCGTTTGTGCTCTTCGCCATTTTGCTGATCCTGACATTGATTCAGTTTCGGATTTTGGGCCGGCGCGTGCATTACAACTAGCAAAAGGTACGCCGTCGCTGCGCCTGCGGCAACCTGGAAGTGACAATTCTGTTGCTGCGGATGGCGGTTGCGCCGCCAATCCGTCGCAAGACAACGGAGAAGCTGATGGCAGGGGCACAGTTGAGCGGCAGCGTGGCACAATCCAAGCGTATACACCATGTTCGGCGCGAATGGTTTACCTATCTGGTTCTGACCCTGGCCGGAATCGTGATGCTGTTTCCATTCCTGTGGATGATTCTGACCTCGTTCAAATCGATGGCGGAAGTGAATCTGGCGCCGCCGACACTCATCCCGCGCGAATGGTATCCGTCGAACTACCTGGACGCGTGGTTTAAGCCCGAATCGACATTCGGGCGCTACTTCCTCAACTCGCTGCTGATCAGCGTTGTCGGTACGGCGCTGCAACTGCTGGTCTGCGTACCGGCGGCGTATGCCTTCGCCACCATGGAGTTTCCCGGTCGCGGCGTGCTATTCATTGTGCTGCTGGCCACCACCATGATTCCGGCCGAAGTTACCCTGATCCCGAACTTCGTCACGATCCGGCATATTCCGCTGGTTGGCGGCAATGATCTATTCGGCGCGGGCGGCAAGGGTTTGTACGACAGCTACGCCGGCATCATGGTGCCGTATCTGGCGAATCCCTTTTCGATCTTTCTGCTGCGCCAACAATTTCGCACCGTGCCACGCGACTACTGGGAGGCGGCGCAACTCGACGGCACCGGCCGGCTCGGCTACTTGTGGCATGTGCTGACGCCGCTGTCGATCGCGACCCTGATCACTGTGGTTCTGTTCGGTTTACTGAGCCGCTGGAATGCGTTGCTCTGGCCATTGCTGGTGACAAGCAGCGAGGGCTTACGTCCGGTGCAAGTCGGCCTGTTGTACTTCCGCGGCGAGGAAGGCTCGCGCTTTCACACGCTGATGGCGGCGGCTACATTTACGGCCTTGCCGGGGATTTTGCTCTATTTCAGCGCCCAGAAACGGATTGTTGACGGATTGGCATCGGGAATCAAAGGCTAACTCCCGGCGCATACGCGCCTGTTTCAATAGGCGAGGAGTAAGGAGAAGAACCTGTGATCAATCGATTTCGCGCGTTGATGTTCGTGCTGGCGGCAGCCAGCTTGATCGCCGCCTGCGGTGGCGCCCCCCGCGCCCAGCCAACCACTGCCCCGGCCGCAGAAGCCCAACCGGCCGCTGCCCCGGCCGCTC
>JAAUQO010000012.1 GCA_012032775.1 Oscillochloris sp.
CGGGGCGTCGCGAAAGTAACCTGGGCGTTGAAAAGATCCCAGATGGGTCGTTTCTCGTCCCAGACGACGTGCTTGAAAAACGCCAGCGTCTCCTGCCGCATGTCGCTTGCCAGCGGCGCGTCCCAGGCGGGAAATCGCTTCTCGTTGGGTCGCAGGTGATCCAGCCGGCCCAGGTCGTAATCCAGGGCGGCGGTGTGGATCGCCGCCTGAAGTGCCTGTGCATCGGATTGCCATCCCAGCAGAATGTTGTCTTCCAGGCTGTCGCTGAACAGTCGCGGCACTTGCGGCACATAGGCTGCCCGTGGCGGCACCAGAAATGCGCCCGGATCGGCCACCGGTTCGCCGTTCCAGCGGATCTCACCCTCCAGCGGTATCAAGCCCAACAGCGCCCGCAACAGTGTCGTCTTGCCTGCGCCCACCCGCCCGGTGATCACGGTAAAACTGCCGCCGGGAATGACCAGATCAACCCGATCGATCCCGCGCTTGCTTTCGGGATGCATGGCGCGCATCGCCCTGATCTCGAACCCGGTCAATGGTTCATCAATCGGCGCCGGCTGCGCCGGGGCGGGCGGATCACTGTACAGGTTTGTTGGGCGATAGGCGGAAATCTGGCTTGCCGGCGCACCATGATGCACCACGCGGATGCGCTCGTAGGCGACCCCCAGTTGGCGCCAGCGCACAAGCAATTGGCCCAACCAGCGCGGCAGCCCCGCCAGGGTGGTCAGATAGCCGGCGAACAGGGCGAAATCGCCGACGGTGAACGCCCCACTGCGGAAGCTACTCGCCGCCAGCAGCAACACCAACCCCAAGCCGATATCGGCGGTATGACTGTTCAGCGCCAGGATCAGCTCACTGAACACGCGGTCGCGGAGTTGCGCCCGCATACGCCAATCGCCCAACCGGCGCAACTCGCCGATCAAGCGGCCCTCGGCGCCCGAGGTTTTGATCGTCTGGGTCGCGCTGAAGATCTCGCCGAGAAGACCGGAAAATGCGCCGCTCGCCTCACGGGCCGCCTCGCGGTTACGCTGAATCTGAACTCCGGCGCCGCGCACCACAACCAGTACGATCGCCAACGGCAGAAACACCGCCACGGTGATCAGCAGATCGATCCGGATCATCACCACCAGCGCCGCGATCGCGAAGCTGAGCGAACCGGCCACATCGATCATACAATCGAAGAACCAGAGCACATCCTCGATATCGTCGCGAAAACGATTAACCGCCTCGCCGGGGCTGTCGGGCAGCCGTGCGCCGGAACCGGTGGTGAGCCAGGCGAACATATTGCTGCGCAGCAGTACCTCAACCATGGTGGCGAAATTGAACCAGCTGAACAACCAGCCATAAAGGGCCAGTGCCCGGCCGAACTCGATCCCAACCAGAAGCGCCAGCAGGCTCCAAAGGTTCAACCCGGCTGCGGTTGCACCACTGAGTTGATCAAAGAAAACTTTTACCAGCAGGCCGCTGAGAAAGGGCGCTGCGGCAAATCCGGCGAACAGAGTCATCGCCAGCAGATACAACCATGGCCGGTAACGAAAGAGGCGCCAGCTAAAACGCGCGACGCTCAGCGTACTCATGTGATCACCTCTTCCATACCGACGCGGAGCAAGCCGCTAAACCGGGATTGCGGATCGGCGCTGAGCAGTTCACGCGGGCCGTATTCGGCGATCTGGCCGTTATCCAGGATCAGCACGCTATCGGTGCGCTGAATCGTGGCGAGCCGGTGGGCGATAATGATCGCCGTGCGCCCGGCCAATAGGCGATCAACCGCCTGTTCGATCCGGCGTTCGGTGTCGGGATCGAGCCGTGAACTGGCCTCATCGAGAATAATCAGGCCGGGATCGCGCAAAAACACCCGCGCAAACGCCAGCAACTGGGCCTCGCCGGCCGAGATCCCGTCGGAACCGGCAATAGGTGTATCGAGGCCGGCCGGCAGTCCGCGCGCCCAATCCGCCAATCCCAACGCCGCCAACGCCTCCCAGATCCGCTCGTCGGACACACTCGGATCGAAAAGGGTGAGATTATCGCGCAGGTTGGCGCGGAACAGTTGCACTTCCTGGGTGACAATTGCGGTGTGGCGACGTAACTCGCCCGGCGCCAGATCGCGCAGATCGCTTCCGGCCAGGCGGATTGCGCCGGCCGTTGGATCGTAGAGCCGCAACAACATCCGCGAAAGGGTTGTTTTGCCGCTGCCGGTGCGTCCGAGCACGCCCAACACTTCGCCCGGCCGTAGATACAGTTCGATATCGTCGAGAACCACACCGCCCGCATCCTGGCTGTCGTTGTCGTCGGGTTCATCGTTGTAGTGAAAACTCAGGTGATCGATCTCAACTGCAAGCGGGCCTGCCGGCAAGTGCGTGCGGCCGGATTCGTTGATCGCCGAGTGCCGAGCGAACAACTGCTTGATCCGGCCGAGACCGGCGCCGGCCCGTTGGAACTCGCGAAGTTGATCGGCCAGCAACTCAATCGGCCGGCGCAACATTTGCGTATACTGAAAGCAGAGATATACGACGCCAAGACTGACCAGGCCACGTTGGTACAACCATGCGCCGAGGCCAAGGGCGATCGCATAACCGATCCCAAACAACACAATCGTCGCCACAAAGGTCGCAAATCCGGCGGCGACGGCGCGTATATCGCGCTGGAAGCGGATGCGTTCCGCCCGTTGCAGGCGCCGCACGGCGTGAGCGCCGCCGCCGTTGGAGCGTACATCCTCCAACCCGGCTAGATGCTCTTCGATCAGGCCGAACAGCCCGGCCGATGCAGCACGTTCGGCGGCCATCAGCGGGGTGGCGAAATTGCGCAGCAGCAACATCAACCCAAGGGCAATCAGCGCGAAAACCGTCAGTGCTGTGCCGAGCCGCCAATCCTCACGAAAAAGCAGCACCAGCGCGCCGATCAACAACAGGCCCCCGCCGATCACGCGCAAAACGAACTGCGAGAAAAAGTTCGCCAGGGCGGCCACATCACCATCGATGCGCTCGATCAAGACACCGGGCGGATGGGCCTTGTGGAAGGGCATATCAAGGTTGAGGCAGTGCAACGCCAGATCGCCGCGTAGTTGATTGGTGGCGCTCCAGGCCAGGAGTTCACTCAGATACACTCCGCCCAGATTCGCCAGTTGTGCCAACAACGCCACAGCGATAAATCCGATCGCCAGCCAGATCAACACCTGCACCGGCTGATCTGCACCGGCTTGATCGATAAAGCCGGCGATGAACTGCGGTCCGATCAGTTGTAACGCCGTTGCGCCAAGCAACAACAACGCTAATCCAGTAACCTGTTTCCAATGTGGCGTCAGATAGCGGCGCAGCAAGGCGAAATAATCGCCACGCGAAAGATGCATCATGGGATTTGTGTCTTTCTTCAGACCTGTGCAATGAGCATAACAAAGACCCGCGATCCATATATCGGGCCAGGGAAGGAGGATCATTTAATCCCATGGGTGGGGCAATTGTTGCCGGGCGGCGCAGGCCCAGGCTTGCTTGTGTGCTTTTATCCATTCTGCGGGCAAAAACATGCCGGAAAATGTGTTTTCAGGTTGCATCCGGATTGAAGAAGAGCATGGTACACTACTACGTACTGGTAAAGCTGCGAATCGATTGCATTGCAGTTTGTACACGGGAATTGATTGCAATTAAGCAATGTAATTGCTGCCAAACAATCTCTCGTCTTGATATTTGTTTCGCTACCATAAACAGTACATATCATTATGGTCGAACAACAGCGCACGCGCCTGAGCAACGGCAATTCTTCCGTCATTCCAATTGTGCGAACCAAGCTCCACCGGCCGGTGCTGTTGCCGAACACCCTGCGGCGCCCGGCGCTGGTACGGCGTCTGAGTGATGCGTTACGCCGCCGGCTGGTTTTGTTGGCGGCGCCGGCCGGCTACGGCAAAACCACGCTTCTCGCCGATTGGCTTGATACGATTGCCCTGAGTCCGGCCGAGGCGCCGGAAGTTGTGTGGCTCACCCTCGACGCCGCCGATAATGATCCGCGCCGGTTTCTCAATTATCTCTTCGCCGCGTTCGAGCCGCTGCATCCCCCGTTGCGTCAGGTACTTCCCGAGCGTATCAACCCACTGAGTGTTGAAACCCTGATCGCCGAACTGCTCAATGAACTGGCCGAACGCGCTCGCGATCTGGTTATAGTCCTCGATGATTTTCACCAGATCAGCGAGAACGATATTCACCGCACCATCACCTTTGCTGTCGATCATCTGCCGCCGCGCGTGCATCTGGTATTGGCAACGCGCGGCGATCCGCAACTACCGCTGGCCCGCCTGCGTGCGCGCGGCCATCTCAGCGAGTTGCGCGCCAATGAGTTGTGCTTCTCGGCCGAGGAGACCGCCGCGTTTTTGCTGGAAGTGATGGAGTTGCCGTTGGAGCGCGAGTCGTTGGCGACGCTGGCTGAACGTACCGAGGGCTGGCCGGCAGGGGTGCATCTGGCGGCGATCGCCCTGCAGGATCGGCCCGATCAAGTGGCTTTTGTCGATCAACTGGTTGGTTCACATCGCTATATTGTCGATTACTTGCTTGAAGATGTATTCGAGCGACAGCCGGCCCACATTCAGACATTTTTGCTCCAAACATCAATTCTGCGCCGGCTGTGCGGCCCGCTGTGCGATGCAGTGTTAGGCGTTAATAACACCAATCCTGAGGTCGAAAATCAGAAGCTGAAGACCGGCGGCTCGTCCTACAGCCGGCTGATTCTCGACACGCTCGAACACGATAATCTGTTTCTGGTGCCGCTCGACGCCGACCGTACCTGGTACCGCTACCACCAGTTGTTTGCCGAGGTGTTGTACGAGCGTCTGGAGGTTGGTACTGCGCCGGAACAGTTGACTCTGCTGCACCGCAGGGCCGGGGTCTGGTATGCCGCCCACGGCTTGCTGATCGAGGCGGTGAGCCATGCTTTGAAAGCCGGCGCCGTGCAGGATGTGATCGCGATGATCGAACCGATCGGGCTGGCGATCGCAACTCGGGTCGGCGAGGCGACCCTACGCACGTGGCTGCCGATCATCCCCGATGATGCGTTGAATGAGCGTCCGCAGTTGGCATTACTGCGGGCGTGGATGGCCCTGAGTGATTATGATTTCGCCGTAGCCGAACGCTGGCTTCTGGTGGCTGAACGTGCGCTGGCCGGGGTTGCTTCCGGCCAGGTAACCGCGATCGGCGATGCGACGAACCTGCGGGGTGAAATCGGGGCTGTCCGGGCACGCCTGGCGACGCACGCCGGCGATGCGGCGGCTGTGATCGCCTACTCTGAACAGGCATTTACCTGGCTGCAGCCGGAAAACATGGCCTGCGAACCCGCGTGGCCAAAGATCTGGGCTATGCCTGGATGGTACAGGGCGATCTGGAGCGGGCCGAACGCGCCTTTGCCGATGCGATTGTGGGCGGGTTTGGCGCCGGCTATCCATATGTAGCGTTTCTTGCCACCAGCGACTACGCCAATGTCCGTATGCTGCGTGGCGCGCTTCGCGATGCGATCAACCGCTGTCGCAAGACGATCGCTGATGCCGGCGGGTTGGCTGAACCGGCCGGGCCGGGCTTTGGCTTGCCGTATCTCACTCTGGCCGACGCCTCGGCCGAGCGCCACGAACTGGCCGGCGCGCTGCCGGCACTGGCCGAAGCCACCACCCGGATTACCTCCAGCAGCGCTTCGAGTTATGTCTGCTTGCTGTTTGTCTCTGCGCGGGTTGCCTATTCTTGCGGCGACAAGCCGGCGGCGCTGCGCTATGTGCGTCAGGGCCGCTTTGTCGCTCAGCAACGTAACTTACCCTGGGCCGCTGCCCTAAGCGATGCCTTCGAGGGCCAACTGATGCTGGCCGGCGGCGATATCACCGCAGCGACGATCCTGATCGAGCGTAGCCGTAGTGCGAGCATAGCGGCGGAATTCGGCTACTTGCCTCCGGCCGTGCTCCTTGCCGCCGATCATTATACGCCGGCGCTGCTGCAACTCGCCCTGGCTCAGGCTCTGGATACGGGCGCCGATCTTGTAGCCGTGCTGGAACAACTGGGCGTCGCGATCGAGGCGGCCGATCGCGGGAATGCGTATCGCCTGCGGATCAAGCTCCGGCTGTTACGGGCACGGGCGCTACTGGCATTCGGTGCTGAAAACGCATCAATGGCTGAGCTTGTCGCTGCGATCGCCCTCGGCGCGCCGGAACAATACTGCGCCGTCTTTGTTGAAGAGGGCCAATGGCTGCGTGAGGCGTTGGATCGCTTGCTGGCCGAACAGATCCTCAAGCCCGAATACGTAGCCCACACCGAAAGTTTAGCTGAAGCTTTTCAGGGTTCAGAATCAGTTGTCACTTCAAGCTTCAAACGCAGCGAACCGATCTCCGCCCCGGCACCAGTCTCCGGCGCCTTGCCGGAACCACTCAGCAACCGCGAGATCGATGTGTTGGGGTTAATGGCCGAAGGCCAGACCAACAGCGAAATCGCGGCAACCCTGGTGATCGCCGTCAGTACCGTCAAATCTCATATCAACAATATCTTCGGCAAACTTGGCGTCGCTTCACGCACACAGGCGATCGCCCGCGCCCGCCGGCTTGCGTTGATCGACTGAGGCCACGCTCAACCCAATCTATCCGCATGGTTCCACCTGCGTTCCAACCCTGGGGGGATCGCAGGCCGATGCCCGTTCTCTAGAATACAGACATACCAAAAAGTTGTAAACGAAATGTTGTCGGCTGCATTTGCACGCCTGGTACATACAGCTTTACGCAAGCTTACAAGCGACCGGCGGCTCGAACCTGTCGCCGGTCGCTGATCACGGTTGGGGGGTTGTCGAATGCAAACATTTCCGCCTTCTGTTCTGCATGAACTTGTTGCGCAATTACAAGCTGGATCTGCGGTGCTTGGCCTGCTCCTGGCGACGAGGTACTGTGGTACAACCGGCGAACATGGCTCGAAGCAGCATGGTTTCTGGCGGCGCCTGCGCCAATGGTTTCGCAAATCCGCGCCGAACGATCTTTATGCGCCGCTGGTAGCGCAGCACACCTCTGATTTGATCGCGCTGCTCAACACTGATGGACGCTACTGCTATGTTAGTCCGTCACACGAGCGCCGGCTCGGCTACACGTCGGGCATGTTGATCGGCCGCACATGCCGCGAGATCATCCATCCGGACGATCTGAAGCATACGCTGGCGAGTTGGGCCGAGGCATTGAACCAGCGCCCGGCCCAAACAATCTGCCGGGTAGCAACCGCAGACGGCGATTGGTGCTGGGTTCAGGTGCAGATCAGGGCGTTAAACTGGCGCGGCGAATATATGATCATGCTGGTGGCACGCGACATGAGTGTCGAACGTGAACAGGTGAACGAGATGATGCAGATGCAGCGAACCCTGCTGATGGGCAGCCTGGCCAGCGCCGTCATCCACGACCTGAACAACATGTTGACGATTGTCGAGAGCACTGCCGGAATGGCGGAAGAAGATCTGCCCGATCAGAGCCAACTTTCCGAGGATCTGGCCGCGATTCGCTATGCCAGCCGCCATGCCGGCGATCTGACACGCAGCTTGCTGACTTTTGCCCGTGGTCGGGGTAGTATTCATCAGCCACTGAACCTGAGCCGGGTGATGTACGATATGCAACCGCTTCTGAGCCGGATCACGGGGAAGCAGATTACCCTCAAGGTCGATCTGGAAGAACAGGTATGGCTGGTATTGGTTGATCAAATTCAGATCGAACAGGTGATTGTGAATCTGGTGATGAATGCGCGTGACGCGATGCCCGAGGGCGGATATTTGTGCATTCGCACGCGGAATGTACTTTCACCGGATCATCGCGGCATGGTGCGGATTGAAGTGAGCGACACGGGCAAAGGCATTCCGCACGAGATGCGCGAGCATATCTTCAAACCCTTTGTCAGCACCAAAAACTCCAGAAGCGCTACGGGCCTGGGGTTGGCATCGTGCCGTTGGATCGTCGAGCAATTGGGCGGCACCATCGAGGTTGCCAGCATTGTCGGGCACGGCAGCACATTCGCAGTGGTGTTGCCGCGGGTACCGTAGGCAAGGCGCGGCATTCGCCGCGCCCTTACCCACACAGCGCCGGCGCCGTCTCGCGTCTTATTGCGCAGGCCCGATCATGGCTGCGTGGTTGCCAGGGCCGTATCCAGCACCCGCTGAAACGAGTCCATGTCGATCTTCAGGTCGCTCAGACGTTGGGCAACCTGATTGGTCATCGAGTTGGCGCTCACCGCATCGGCCGTGCGTAGGCGCACCGTTTCGGCGAGTACATTGTCGAGATTGGCGGCGATATTCTGCAACTGCGCCTGAATCCGCCCGATATACGTCATCAGATCGCGGGCGTTTTGCTGCTTCTCAACCAGCGCGGCCCGCGTCTCTTGCAGTTGCTGCATGGTGTATGGATCGTTGGTGACACCGACTTGCTGATCGACGGCCTCGATCCGTTGCTGGATACTGTTCAGATCGATCCGAGCCAGATAGCTTTCGATGATCTGACCCTTTTCCGAGATTGCGTATGCCTCTTCGACCAATTCGCGGGTCTGTTCGCCGATCGGCAACAACAAGCGACCAATCGGCCCTTCAGCCTGGGCCACGCTGCGCCGGATCTCCTGCTGCGTGCGTTCCACGGCGTCGATCTGCGTCCGGAAGGTCGGGCTACTTAGTCGCGGCCGTGATTGGCGCGGTGCCTGCTGACTGATCAGTTGAAGATTTGGATCGCGGGCGAGCAGAAACACCATCGCAGCATAGGCCAACAGGCCGATCGGCAACAACCAGAACGACACCAGCAAACCGAAGAGAATCGCACAGCCGGCGACGGTCATCGCGAGCGGCTGCCGGGCGGCGTAAGCGAGCGGGTTGGCCATGCTTCGGCTTCCTTGGTGTGGGGAGGTTTTGCCGGCGAAACCGGCAAAACCTCCTCATACATTAATAACACGAGTTGCGCGGTTGCCCTTGCGGGCACCCCGCGTAATCCTGTTTTTGCCTCCGGCAGGGCGGAAGCACCTGTTTTTTGTCTCGTTTTGGCAGCGAAGCTGCCAAAACGAGACAAAAGATGGTCTTTTTCCGCGCTGCCGCAGGCGAAACGAGCACAACACGAGGGCGCGGTGCGTTTCACCGCGTAACTCGTGTTATTAAAAGAAGGTGGCGATTTCGCGGTAGATCTGTTCGATTGCGCCCGGACTTGACTGGTACGTTTTTGCCCCCGACGCTTCCGAGATCATACGCAACAGATCGACATTTACATCACTGCCGGTGCCATAGGCAATTGTGAATACTTTGATGCTGGTACCGTCTTCGTCGGCGCGTAATATGTTCAGCAGCCGATCGACCGAGTCGGGCGCACTTTGATTATCGGCGCCGTCGCTCAGCACCACCACTGCCCGAATACGCTCACCGGACGGCATCTCGGAAAGGGTGGCATAGGCTTCGGCAACTGTGTCAACCATGCGCGTATTCCCGCGGGCAAAGAGTCCGCCGATCCGGGTCTGCAAGTCGGTACGTTTGGAGCCGAGCGGCTCCAGCGGCGAAACCACGGTCGCATTGGAGCCGAAGATCGTCAACCCGATGCCGTCGTCATCACCGAGTTGATCGATAAAGCTGCTGAGCGCGCGCTTGGCGCTTTCCAGCCGGCCCTCTTCTTCCATGCTGCCGCTGGTATCGAGCACAACTATCACATCGACGCGCTTCTTGTTACTCACCCAGCTCTGCTCGACCGCCGCGATCACTTCGGCACTCGGTACGTCGAGCAATGTCTGCGGTTGGGTCGGATCGACGCCGTTCTGCGGCACAATCGGCGCACTGATCGGCACATTCGCATCGGCGGGGCGGAAACCGAATTGCAGCGCCTGCTCTTGCTGGGGCCGATCCAGCAGGTAATCGCGGAAAATGACGGCCGCTTCGCGCTGCTCGTCCGTCACCCAGGGCGCATTCAAGATCGCGTATGGGTGATCGCTCCAGAAGGTGCCTTCGCGCGGGTAGATCGCGACCACCGCTGTCCCAAGAGTCGGGTAACGCTCACGATTGTACGAGTCTACCACGAGATTCTCGTACATCACCGCCGCCGAAAGGTACGACGGCCCGCGTGTAAACATTTGATCGGCGAAGAATCCGGTGCTCTCGCCGTAGTGGATGATGCTGCGTTGCACGTCGCGGATGAACTCGCCGGTCTGTGGGCGCTGCACATCTGCCACGGTCAGGCCGCGGGTTTTGTTGTTGGCGGCATATGCCATCGCCAGAATGCTGGTAATCCCGCTGTTCGAGTAGTCGGGGTGAGTATGCCCGAACTGAAACGTACCCCACTCCGGATAGCCGTAATCGGCCCAGGTTTTGCCGCTGGTGGTCAACTCAGCCAGATCGGCCCAACCGATCGACTGATCCGGCCAACCGAGCGCCCGCGCCATTGGCTCCCACATCGCGATCACAACCGGGCTGAGCACAATCGGCGGCGCATCGCCAACCAGTTCGGCGCCGCTGTTCGCGGCTCCCCAGCGCTCATTCGCCACCGGGATGAGAATACCGCTGGCCGGACTCCAGACCGTCGGCTGGATGGTGCCGGCGAGGATCTGCTGCAACGAATCGTTCGAACCCAGCGGCGTGGCGTCGATTTGAATCCGTTTGCCGCCGCTGGTTTCGATATTCTGATTGTTGAAAGTCGTGGTTACCGCTTCGAGCCACGCTCGCTTCTCGCTGCCGTAGGCGATCGAAACTGTGACGGTATTGTCCGGACTATTTCCGCCGAGCGGGACACAGGCGCTCAACAGAATCGCGAGGATAATCAATAACACCGGTGCGCTGCGGCGCATAGTGTATATCTCCTTGTTACGGATTGTTGCCGTCGAACCTGAGTGCATACGGGCCGATCCGGCGGCGCCAGAGATCGAGCAAGGTGCTGATCGTCTCGCCGGAGGGCGTTTGGACTTGCTGGCCGATATCGACCTGAATGCCGTATGATGCGAAGCGATTGAATGGATTATTCGCGTCGTTGGTCACAATCGAGACATTCGGGTCGGCGGGGCGGAAGCCGAATTGCAGCGCCAGATCCTGGATCGGCCGCGAGATCAGGAACTCGCCGAAGACAGCGGCCGCTTCGCGTTGGGCAGGCGTGGTGAGCGGATCGCCGAGCACCGCAAACGGGTGATCGCTGAAGGTTGTCGCCGGCGGATAATACACGCGCAGCGGTTGGCCCCAGCGGCCCTGTGCGGCTTCGACATTCTCGATCGCCAGGTTCTCGTACACCATCACCACATCGTACTTACTCGGCCCGAACTGCACCATGTTGGTCATGAATGTGCCGGTACTGTCGCCGAAATCCAGCACCGCCGCCTCCATCTCCTCAAGCCAGCGCTGGAAATCTTCGTCGAGCACATCGGCCGGGCTGAGTTGGCTGGATTTGTTATGGTAGGCGTAGGCCATCAGAATCAAGCTCTGCGCTCCGCTGTTCGAGGTAAGTGGGCTGGTATGGCCGAACTTCACCAGGCCCCAGTTCTGCGCCGCCTGTCCCTGGGGTGTTGTTGTGCCAAAGCCGTTGCGCTCGGCAACACTTGGCCAGCCGCCCGAATCGGACAATGCCGCATGCAGATCGGGCCAGAAATGAGCCACGCCCTGGGGCCAGAGCACATTGGCCCGTTCCTCCCAGGCTACGGCAACGATCGGCGTCAGCACCAGCGCCGTCGTATCGCCGACGACAATGTCAGCGCCGTTGCGCGCACTCCAATCGCTGCGCAGCAACTCAATCCACAGGCTGCTGGCCGGGCTCGCAACGGTTGGAATGCCTTCGTTGCCCCATTCCTGGCGCGCGATCCGGTCGGCGATCTCGCGCGAACCCATCCCAACCAGACGCACCTGGATCGGCCGTCCGTTTATGTTGCTGCCGCTTGCTTCGAAGCGCGCTACAGCTTCCTCAAGCCATGCGCGCTTCTCGGTGCCGTACCAGACGACGATTTCTATCGGCTGGCCGGACGGCCCGAGCGGGATCGCCAACGGCGCGTAGCCAAGCACGCCCAATGGGAGGAATGCCTTCAACGTAACAGTGATCAGGCAGAGCCCGATAAAGCCGAGACCAATCAGGCGAGCGATTGCTTGCATACGATCCTCAGGGATATCAGGGGCGAGTGACGGCCGTGCCGCATTCGGTGCAGAACTTCGCATTCGCCGGCAATTCGGTCTTACAATTGGCGCAACGTTTTGGCCCCACCGGTGTGCCGCATTCCAGGCAGAATTTCGCCGTAGCCGGCAGGCCGGTGCCGCAATTGGTGCAGTGCTGCGCAACCGCCGGAGCGGGCGGTGCTACGGTAGGTGGCTGCGTGGGCGCCTGGCCCGAACCGGCCAGCGTTTGGCCCATCAACTGGCCCAGGTGCATGCCGGCGGCCAGCGACATCCCGGCGCCGGCGGTGCTGTCGCCGCCCGTGCGAGCCGCATCGCCAAGGGCTTCAGCCGCCTTAAAGCGTGTATAATCGCCCAGTCCGCCCATCGCCGCCACGCCGCCGGCGCGATCGAACTGGCGCTCCAGATCTTCCGGCACACTGATCAGGTTCACGAACAAACGCGAAAGATCCAGGCCCAACGCGGCGAAATCGGGTTTCACCGCTTCGGTTACCTTTTGTGCGATCTCATCATACTCGGTCGCTAAATCGATCACCGAATGGCCGCGCTCACGCATGTGTTGGGCGATCGCATCTGCGGTGCGCGCCACGATCACACTCTGCAACTGCGCCTCCACATCCTGCACCGTGAATAAACTCCGGCTGCCGACCACTGCGGTCAGCAGGCGCCGCGGTTCGGACACCTGGATAATGTAAGTGCCGGAGGCCCGCAGACGCACCATGCCGAACTGCGCGTCGCGCATCGGAATCGGCTGCTTTGTCTCCCAGCGAAGATTAGTATGCTGCTTCAGACTCACAAAGAAGACATCGGCGCGGAAGGGGCTGCGGTTCCCGAAGGGGATTTTGACGAAATTGATCAGGAGGGGAATATTCGCCGTCTCAAGGGTGTGCCGGCCGGGGATGAACATATCGAGGAGCCGGCCGTCACGGGCGAAAAATGCTAACTGGCCTTCGCGAACGATACACTGTGAACCAAGTCGCAACTCGCCATTGCCGTCGGGTGGGATGCGGGCCGCGAGTGCGTTGCCGGTCGGGTCGTTGTACTCCACCAGATCAAGCAGGGCCATAAACACCTCCCCAGGGAACCGCCGCTTCGGAACGGCTGTTGCCGATTTTCCCTGTTGTACCGGCGACGGATCATGTTCGCCCGGCACACCATGAATACGGATCCCGGTGCAAAATGGTTACACCGCCAATCCGAATCGACGCCGGGTTATGATACGATATCCGCTGCCACTATCATTCTAGCCCACAGCTGTAACAATCGGAAGAGCTACCGACCCGTGACGATTGAACTTGAAGGCACACTCGACCGTATCACGTATCAGAGCGACGACGATGGCTACACCGTCGGGCGTCTGACGCCGCGCGGCAAACGCTATCAGGTGACGGTGGTCGGGAAGTTGTTGGGTGTGCGCCCCGGCGAAACCCTGCTGCTCAACGGCGATTGGCAGGAACACCGCGATCATGGCAAGCAGTTTCTGGTGAATGGCTACCGTACGCTGATGCCCGGCACAATCGACGGGATCAAGCGCTATCTCGGCTCGGGCCTGATCAAGGGCGTCGGTGCGGCAACCGCCCAGAAGATCACCGATACTTTCGGCAAGTATACCCTTGATGTGCTCGACAATGCACCGGAACGCCTGGCGGAAGTGCCCGGCCTGGGGCGCAAAAAGGCGAAGCTGATCGCCGCCGCATGGCAGGCCCAGCAGCGAATCAAAGAGGTGATGATTCTGTTGCAGGATTTTGGCCTCTCGGCGAGCATCGCAGTGCGGATCTACAAACAGTATGGCGACGACTCGCTTCAGGTGGTGCGCGAGCAGCCCTATCGCCTGGCCGATGAGGTCTATGGGATCGGTTTTCTCACCGCCGACAAGATCGCCGCCGGTCTCGGTATCGCCGCCGACGATCCACGCCGGATCGGAGCCGGGTTGCGCCACGCGCTCGGTACCGCCACCGAGGACGGTCATTGTTTTCTGCCGGCCAATGAGTTGATCTACCGCGCCGCAACCCTGCTTGATGTTGATCAAGCCCTGGTGAACGCCTGCCTGGCCGATCCGCTGGTCGCCGGCGAGGTTGAGTTTGTTCACGCCGAGCCGTATGCCGCACTGCCGCAGGCGCTCACGCCCGCTACAATTGTCTATCTAAAGCCCCTGGCGATGGCCGAAACCGGCGTGGCCGCCGCATTGAACCGCCTGGCGCGCGAGCCGTCGCCGATGGCCGATTTCTATCGCGACGCCCGCTGGCCGTCTGTCTTCGCATACCTGGCCGAGCGGCGCGATATCAGCCTTAGCCCACGCCAGCAAGATGCCGTTCGGACTGCACTCTGCACCAAGCTGAGTGTGCTTACCGGCGGCCCCGGCACCGGCAAAACCACCTGTCTGCGGGCGCTGGTGATGTTGCTGCAAGCCCGCGGCTACCGTCCGTTGCTGGCCTCGCCCACCGGCCGTGCCGCCAAACGACTGGCTGAAGCTACCGGCGCTGAAGCGCGCACTATTCACCGCCTGTTGGAGTACGCTCCCGGCGGCGGCGGGCAGTTCCGGCGCAACGCCGATTGGCCGCTGGAGTGCGATCTGCTGGTGATCGACGAGGTGAGCATGCTCGATATTCTGCTCGCCAACCATCTGCTGAAAGCCATACCGCCCCAGGCCCATGTGCTGCTGGTGGGCGACGCCGACCAATTGCCGAGTGTCGGGCCGGGCCGGTTGCTGAGCGATCTGCTGGCCAGCGGCGCCGTGACGAGTGTGCATCTCGACACGATTTTTCGCCAGGCCGCCGGAAGCGGGATCGCCGCCGCCGCCGAAAAGATCAACGCCGGCGCGCTCCCCCAACTCAGTGGCCAGAGCGATCTCTTTTTCTTCAAGGCCGTCGAGCCCGAGCACTGTGCCGAACTGGTGGTTGAGTTGGTGGCCGAACGGATTCCGCGCCGCTTCGGCTATGATCCGCGCCGCGAGATCCAGGTGCTTGCGCCAACCCACAAAGGCGCGGCCGGAGTTGCCAATCTGAACCGGTTGCTGCAAGCGGCGCTCAATCCACCCCACGCCGTTAAGCCCGAAAAGCAGTTCGGCTCGCAGACGTTTCGGGTGGGTGATCGGGTGATTCAGCAGCGCAACAATTACGAACTGGATGTTTATAACGGCGATATCGGCGTTGTCCAGACGATCGACCAGGGCGAGCAATTACTGAGCGTGCGCTTCGAGGATGGCCGCGATGTGGCGTATGATTTCGCTATCCTCGATGAGTTGACCCTGGCATATGCGCTGAGTGTCCACAAAAGCCAGGGCGGCGAGTATCCGGTTGTGGTCTTGCCGTTGCTGATGCAGCAGCGCGCCATGCTCCAGCGCAACCTGTTGTACACCGGGATCACCCGCGCGAAGCGCCTGGCGGTGCTGGTGGGTGATCGGCGAGCCCTGGCAACGGCTGTGGCCGAGCAGCGCGCCCACGAGCGCTACAGCGGATTAGCGGAACGCTTAGGCTTGAAGCAGCGCTAGTACAGGTCGGCCTCCGTCCGTCGCGGGTTTGTAACGGCCTTGAGGCCGTCACCGTGCGATGTGCGCCGGAGACGTACGTACGCTTGAGCGTACTAGCCGGCGCCGGAGGCGCTTCGTGTGCATCCGGCGTAGAAGCACCATTCGCCCCTTACCCTTGCTTCTGCCGGCTACTTGAGCGGTCGATCCGCATTCGGCACTCCTGCCATCTATGGTAGACTGCCCTTGTGTTTTTCGTCACAACATGAAACGATAGGGGATGGGTATGGGGCGCGCGGCAAAATTCTTAGCTGGGTATTGGGTGGAGCGGCCGGGTTGATTGCACTGAATGTGGTAGGGTTGGCAATTGCGGCGCGGGTTGTGGGTGAGCCGGCGACGCTAGGTGTGCATGACGGGCGCCTGGCCGATTGTCCAGCCAGCCCGAACTGCGTCTCGACCCACGCTAATCCCGACGACCGCGAGCATTATATGGCGCCGTTGCCGTTGAGTGGCAGCGCCGAAGCGGCGGCGGCCCGCATCCGGGCGGCACTGGCTGCCGAACCGAAAACCGCGATTGTGCGTGACGACGGAACCTACATCCATGCCGTCGCACGCTCGCAATTAATGGACTACCCCGACGATGTCGAATTTCTGATCGATACCAATGCCGGCCTGATCCACTTCCGCTCGGCGTCGCGCCTTGGCTATGGCGATGGCGGCGTGAACCGCGCCCGCATGGAGCGGATCACTCATGCGAATGCGCCGTAGGAACGGAGCATTCGCCTATGGTGCATGCTGCGCCCTACGGGGCCATGCCGCGCAAAAATATCGTGATTGATTCGCGGGCCATCTCGCTTTCTTGGATCGCCCGCGCCTCCGGTTGGTCGAAGATCTCGCGGGTCATCAGATAGGCCGCGAAGGGGCCAATTAAGATTCGCGCCGCTATATGCGGATCGGTGCGGCGGAGCCGGCCCAGATCCATCTGTCGTTCCAGATATTTGGCGATCAAACGCAACGCCCGTCCGGGGCCAAGTTCGCTCACCATATGCGCAATCCGATGATTGCGCAGGGCCTCGGCCATAACCACTTTCATGATCGTGATTGTTGGCCGTTGATTAACGGCGGCAAACATGCCCGCGACAAGATCGGGTAGTACGTGTTCGGGCGGATCATCGCTCGTGGCCAGGATCTCGGCGCTGTCGATAAAGCGAATCAGCAGCATGCGTTCAAGAATCACCTGATGCAACAGGTCGAATTTATCCTGAAAGTAGTGATAGATCAGCCCCGGCGAGCGGATCCCAGCCGAATCGGCGATGTCTTTGTTGGTGGCCCGCTCGTAGCCCTTTTCGGCAAATACCTCCAGCGCGCCGTCGATAATCTGCTGACGGCGCTGCTCAAATTCTTGGTCGTCTCGCGGCGGCATCACATACCTCTTTTGATTGACTGGTCAATCAATTGTACCGAGAGATACATAGGTTGTCAATGCTGAGATTCCGCCCCTGCGCGCGGTGACACGGCGCAAAGGGCGGAATAACAACGGCGCCGGTATTCAGCGCTATGCGGCGAATACCGGCGCCAACCCTACTTCAGGAAGTCGTTTGTGAAGGCCGTTTCAACTTCAACGGCGCCGGCGAGTAGTTGGGCGTCGCGCATAAATTGTTCGCTGCGCCGCCAGACTTCAATATCGGTGAAGCCCAGGCCGTTCGCCTCGGTGACGGCATTCTGCCAGTAGGGCAGGCTATTTAACAATACCTGCTTCTGCAATTCGGTGTCGCCGAGTTGCGCCTCGGGGATGAAATCCAGGCTTAGCTCGAACGCCTCGTCGGGGTCGGCGAGTGTGTCGGCAAGACCGCGCAGACTGGCGGTGATGAAACGACGCACCAGTTCCGGCTCTTGCTCAATCAGCACCTCGCTGACCACGATCCCGTTGCCGGCCAGGTTATAAATGTCGGCCACCCGCAGCGTGTCAACCGCTTCACCCTGTGCGGCCAGGGCCACAGGCTCATTCATCGCATACCCGATCGCAACATCGACTTTGTCTTCAAGCACCGCCTGGGCCTGGGTAAAGCCGATCTCCTGCACATTCAGCGCCGCACGATCGATTCCACTGGCGTAGGTAAGCGCCAGCAGCGCATACAGGCTCTCGCCGAAGTTGCCGGGGATGCCGATCGACAGATTGCGCAGATCCTCGGCGCTGCTCAATCCAGTGCTCGATTTGGCGAAGAAGACCAGCGGAAACTCCTGATAGAGCGTCATCACCGTCTTGGCCGGGATACCCTGCTGGCGGGCGAGCAAGGTCGATGTGCCGCTGGCGGTTGCGAATTCCACCGCGCTCTCGGGCCAACCGGCTGCGCGCGCCACCACGTCATTCTCGAAGTTGTAGTCGAACCTGAGATCAAGGCCGGCGTCGGCATAGTAGCCTTTGGCAAGTGCGACATAGTACGGTGCGAATTGCACATTCGGGATGAACGACATGGCAAGCGTTACCGGGCGAAGTTCGGTGGTTGCGCCAGCGGCCGGTTCGGCAGCAGGCGCCGCCCCACAACCGGCGATCAACAACGCAACCAGCACAAGCGCACACATTCGGGCAAGCATAAAGATCGGCCTTTCAGGATACAGGGTACAGGATCCAGGATAGAGCCGGGCAAGTGCTGAGGGCAGAGATGCGGCAACCCCGCACGCCTACACAGGCTCCCAGCGCACCAGCAAGCGCTCCAGGGCAGTTGCAATCAGATAAAGCCCAAGTGTAATGGCGGCCAATGTGATCAAGGCGACAAAGATCAACGGCGTATCGAAGAGTCCGCGCGCGATGTTAATCAGGGCGCCGAGGCCCTCACGCCCGGCCACGAACTCACCGACCACGGCGCCGGTGGTAGCTAAGGCCAATCCGGAGCGCACACCGCTGAAGAGGATCGGCAAACTGAGCGGCGCTTCGACATAGCGCAACACCTGCCAGCGGCTCGCCCCGCTGATCAATGCCATCTCGCGCAATTCACGCGGAATAGCGCGCAGCGCGACGATCGTACTGAGCAACACCGGCAAAAATGTGATCAGGGCCGCGATCAAGATTTTTGCGGGTAAGCCGGGGCCGAACCAGAGGATGATCAGTGGTGCGACCGCCACCACGGGAATTGCCTGGCTGGCGGCGAGAATCGGCGCAATAGCGCGCTCAAGCCATGGTGTATGGGCCAGAAGATAGCCCAGTGTCAGGCTCAAGATCAGCGCCAGGCCGAAGCCGCTGAGTGCTTCAACCAGGGTAGCGCTGGTATGCTGCCAGAGTAGCCCACTTTGCGCAGCGGCGACAAAGCGTTCGGCCACTACAGCCGGGCCGGGCAGAATAAAATCACGATAGCCGCCCAGGCTCACCAGGGCTTGCCAGAAGGCCAGCAAGCCCAGCACAAAGACCGGCAACACCGCCCACTGCAAATCGCTACGGCGCCGCATGGTGCGGCCGGTTGCACCGATGCCGCGCGGCACAGGAATGCTCTGCTGCATATCTGCTCCTTTGGGCGAAAAGCGCCCAATAAAAAACCCCTCAGCCGAAGCTTCGGGGCAGCAGAACACAGAACTGAATGAGACGCCGTACAGCGCTCACCGAGATCTCCGACGATCGCACGAAACACAGTACAACCAGACGATCGTACTGCCTATGTCGAAATTGCCGCGACAATTCTGCCGCAGCCACCGCGATGCCGGCCTGTGTCTGGATCTTCTTTCATCCGGACTGTAACCGTCGGCCCCGGAATCGCACCGGATCCTGCTCACCGAAGTGTGCTCGTGGGCTGTACCACCGATCGGGAATTTCACCCTGCCCCGAAGATCGTTTATTGTTACTTAGGATAGCACCATCATGCGAAAGGTGTCAAGAAGCGTGGAAGCGCGGTGAGCGATGTGGAGCAAGACACCATGCTGCGGCTCTTCTGCGTGCCTTAGGCCTCGTAGCGCAAATCGTAAATCAGGTGTGGCTCCTGTTTGCCCTTGATCTTCACCTCGCCGAGCGGGTGCAACTGTGTTCGGCCGGGCCATTCCGACGGCAAGGCATCGAAGAGATGGTACGAGGCGATCACCTGGCCGGGGGCGGCCAATCCCGAGAGCCGCGAGGCGGTGTTGACGACATCGCCGATCAGGGTGTAATCCTGGCGCTGCACCGATCCAATATTGCCGACCACAGCGCGACCATAGCTCAGGCCGACGCCCATGCCGAATTCGAGCTTGAACTCATCGCGCCACTCACATGCCAGATGGTTAAAGGCCCGTTGCATCGCGGCGGCTGAGACCAACGCCCGTTGCGGGTCGTCGTCGTGGCCGATCGGTGAGCCGAACACACCAATAATCCCATCGCCGAGAAATTTGTCGATCGTGCCGTTGTGAGCATAGAGCGCCTCGGTCATCGCCGTAAAGTAACGATTGAGAATACGCTCGATCAGTGTGCGGGCCTCGGTGCGCTCGGTCAGGCTGGTGAAACCGCGCATATCGGCGAAGATCACCGCCACATCGCGCTCGGTCGCGCGCCGAAATCGCTGCCGGCGCTCAACAACTGCTCGGCCACCTGCGGCGACACATAGCGCCGAAACACACTCCGCACCCGTTCGCGCTCCTGGCGCTCCAGGCGCTTGATCGCACTAATATCGCGCAGCACCGTCACCTGGCCGAGCGGCTGCCCGTCGCTGCCGTCAACGGCGGCAATGCTCACGCTGTACACCGTATCCGGTTCATCGGGCGGGCTGATCTCGCTGTCGCCGTTTACCGGCTCGGCCCGTTCCAGCAGCGGTGCAAGCTGATCGAGCAGCGACGAATCATACTGGCGAGCCAGCGCGTGGATCGTGCGATTATGATCGCGCTCGACTTGAATGGGCAGGCGTTCTTCGGCCGCCCGATTCGCCAGCAGTAATTCGCGATCCGGCCCGATCAGCATGATTGGATCGGCGGCGCCGCGCAACACGGCATCCAGGGTTGAGCGCTCATCGGCGACAACCCGATACAGCCGCGCATTCTCGATCACCTGCACAATCAAACTCGCAACCGTTG
This sequence comes from Oscillochloris sp., assembly GCA_012032775.1. Taxonomy (GTDB): domain Bacteria; phylum Chloroflexota; class Chloroflexia; order Chloroflexales; family Chloroflexaceae; genus JAAUQO01. Next base: position 20,573 of record JAAUQO010000012.1, read on the forward strand.
TCGCCAACTCAATATCGGCCCGGTCGAAGCCTTCCTGGCGACTGGTTGCGTCAATCATCAGTGCGCCAAGGGTGCGCAGCCCGGCGCGCAGCGGGATCAACATCACCGCGTCGATCCCAAGATGCTCGATCAAACCGTGGATCGGCGCAAGTTCGGCATACTCGTGCAGATTGCGATGCAACTGCGGTTCATGCAGGTCGTGCAACTGTTGTAAGGCAGCGGGTGTACTGAACAGGAAGCGGCTCAAGTCGGCGTCGGCCTGGGCAGGGGCGCCGCTCAGCGCAACCAGCATATTCCCGTGCTGGTCGCCATCGCCAACCAGCAGCAAGCCCGCATATTCCACACCGAAGATCCGGGCGACTGCGTCGGCGGCCACCTGCAGATTCTGGGGCGCGTCGAGTTGCGCCGTGATCGCGACCGAAAGCCGATTGACCTGGTTGAGCTGCTGGATACGTTGCTGTTCATTCTCCAGCAGGCGCGCATTCCCGATCGCGACACTAAACTGGGCCATAATCGCCGCGACCACCGCCTGGTCATTCGAGCCGAAGGCATTCGGATGCGGGCTACGCAGCACCAATGCGCCAAGGGTTTCACGGCGCAACGTGATCGGCACCACCAGCATCGAGCGGATCTGATCGTCGGCGGGCAACACCGGCGTAAAGCGTGCATCGCGCTGCACATCATCGACACACACAATCTGATCGTGGCTCAAGGCCCAACCGATCAAACCACTATCACCGACGAGCCGCAACGGCGCCACATTCTGCGGATCGAGTTCACCGGCCGAAGCGCGTAACACCAGGGCCGATTCTTCGCGCATCAGCAGACTAACCAGCGGATACTCGAACTGCTGGTGGATCATATACACCAGCAGGCGCATCAACTGCTCCAGTTGCATCAGTTCGGTCAGCAGCGAGTTGATCGCATTGATCTTATGTAACTCCTCGGCGCGGCGACCGAGCAACTCCTTCTGGCGGCGGGTGAGCCGGAAGAGTTGCGCACTCTCCAGGGCCACAGCGCTCTGCGCCGCCACCGAACTCAGCAGATCGATATGGTCGTCGGAGAAATAGCCCGGCGTATGATGCACCAGCGTGATCACACCGAGCAATCGGCCTTCACGTTGCACCGGCATCGCAGCCACGGCGCGCACACTATTATGGAGATCGCTGCCGGTATACCAGCGGGTGTCCTGGCGGGTATCGTGGATGACAACCGGCTCGCGTTCGCGCAGCACCCAACCGGCCACCCCTTGCTGGACGATCGCCAGTAACTGCGGCCCGGCCGGATTCCGGCTACTGGAAAAGAGCAACAGGCGATCCTCGTCGAACTCGGTCAAAATCATGCTGGCGCGGATCGCACCAACCGCATCGGCGAGATGATCGAGGAAGCGGGTAAGCAAGACATCGAGATCGATACTTGCCCCCAGATCGCGGGTAAGATGAAGCAGCAGTTCGGTTTTCAGTTGCGCGGCCTGCAATCCGCGTTGCGCCCGTTGCAAGCGCAACATCGCGCGGATGCGCGCGAGCAGTTCATCGATCTCGATCGGCTTGACCAGAAAGTCATCGGCGCCGGCATCAAGGCTGGCGACGCTGGTAGCCGGATCGTCGGTGGCGGAAAGAATAATAACCGGGATGAAGGGCTTGTTGCGATCGGCTTTCAGCCGGCGCGCCACATCGTGCCCGTTCACGCCGGGAAGCCGCAGATCGAGCAGGATCAGATCCGGGGTGATTAGTTGCAGGTATGCCAACGCCTCCTCACCGCTCGCGGCTAAAGACACACGATAGCCGCTGCGTTCGAGGACGCTTTGGTACATGCGCCTGATAGTTGCGTCGTCGTCGACAATCAGGATGTTGGCCGGTTCGACCATACCGGAAAGAGAGCGCCGGCACAAAGGCTGCCTGGCGCTGACTGTGCGCGTTTGCCGACTACTACTATGGCGCGTAGGGCTTATCAATGCCATCTATGCGGTAGTTGCTGTAGTATAGCATATTCCGCGCATGTGAACCGACCGTGGTACCATGAAGAAGGAGACAGGAGACAGGGCCGCGCAGTGCGCCTATACTAAGGTTACACATGGAACCGGATATTCACAATTATGAGTTCGAGCGGCAGCGTGAGGAGTTGCGTTCGCTGGCGTCCGAGGTGATGCAGATCGAGGCCGAGGATGAGTTGGAGGCACGGCGCTTGCAGGGGGTGCGCTTTCGCGGGCGCTTGCTGGTTGATGCCGAGACGGCGTATAACCGGCTTGCGCCGCAGTTTCGCCTATTCGGGCGCACGCTGATGATGCAGGAAGATCGGGCCGGCGCGGCGCTGCTGGTTTTGCCGGCCCTGCCCGCCGCCCGACCCTCGCGGCTCTGGGTGGCATTGTTGCTGCTGGCGCTCACAATCGCCTCGACCACATTTATCGGCGGTTTTACCCAAACCGGCTTCGATATCTGGCAGGGATTGGGTTACAGCGCCGCCTTACTCGGCATTTTGTTGGCCCACGAGCTCGGCCATTATATTGTCGCGCGCCGCGAAGGCGTGGCGGTCAGTTATCCGTTCTTTATCCCGGCGCCGATCTTTTTGCTCGGCACCATGGGCGCCTTTATCTCGATCAAAGAGCCGGTGCCGAACCGGCGCGCCCTGCTCGCGATCGGTATTGCCGGCCCGCTGGCCGGCCTGGTGGTTGCGATTCCGGTGCTGCTTTTCGGCCTGAGTATTTCGCCGGTGCAGACGATTGTGCCGACGGAAGGCAGTTTCACCGAAGGAAATTCATTACTCTATGCCGCCATGAAGCTCCTGGTTTTTGGGCGCTTTCTGCCCAGCGGCGGCGAAGATGTGTTTCTGCACCCGGTTGCGCTGGCCGGTTGGGCGGGGTTACTGGTAACCGGCCTGAACCTGCTGCCCGCCGGCCAACTCGACGGCGGCCACATCTTCTATGCGCTTTTTGGGGCGCGGGCTGCGTCGATTATGAGTATGCTGGTGGCGGGATGCCTGGTTGCCCTTGGATTTCTCTGGAACGGCTGGTTTATCTGGGCGATCCTGGTGGCGCTGATGGGCCAGCAGCATAGCCCCTTGCTGAACGGCATCACTCCATTACGCGGCGGCTGGCGCTGGCTGGCTGTGCTCGGCCTGATTGTGTTTATCCTCGTCTTTACCCCAATCCCGCTCACGGTTTCCAGCCCGTGAGTCACGGTTCATGAATTGACGGTTTCGCGGCAATCCAGACAGCACAGGCTGTATCTGTTGCCGGTATCCTGGCCTTAGGTACAATAGGGGGCGTTTGGCTCAGTGTCAGCGGCGCTGTGGCCTATCGTCGCAGCTTATGTGCCGGGATCGCGTGATCGCGGCGCGCACACAAAGGAGTGTCCCGTGACGGAGACCCTGGGAACTGCGGATCGCCCGTTGCATGTCGCAATTGTCGGCGCCGGCCCGGCCGGTTTCTATGCTGCTGAAGCCTTGATCAAGCAGAAGGAACTGGTCTGCCGGATCGATTTCATCAATCGCCTGCCTACACCCTATGGGCTGGTGCGTGAAGGCGTCGCCCCCGATCATCAGTCGATCAAGGCGGTGACGCGCGTGTACGACAAGCTCGCCGCCGCCGCCAATATCCGCTATTTCGGTAATGTCACATTCGGTAAAGATCTTCTCCACGCCGACCTGAAACGCCACTATGATGCGATTATCTACGCCGTCGGCGCCCAGTCCGACCGCAAGATGGGCATTCCCGGCGAAGATATGGCCGGCAGCCTTCCGGCAACGGTCTTTGTCGGTTGGTACAATGGTCACCCCGATTATCGCGACCTGGAGTTTGATCTGAGCCACGAGCGGGTGCTGGTGGTTGGCAATGGGAATGTTGCCATGGATGTGACCCGCATTCTGGTGAGCGACCCTGATGAGTTGGCGAAGAGCGATATTGCCGATCATGCTCTGGCGGGGTTGCGGGCCAGTAAGGTGCGCGAGGTTGTGCTGCTTGGCCGGCGCGGCCCGGTGCAGGCGGCTTTTACCACGCCTGAGTTGAAGGAGTTCGGCGAGTTGGCCGGCGTCGATGTGATCGTCGATCCCGCCGATCTTGAACTCGATCCGCAGAGCGCCACCGCCATGGCCGATGACAAGATTGCCACCCGCAATGTCGAACTGTTGCGCAACTACGCCGAACGCGGCGCCAGTGGCGCGCCACGCCGGATCGTGATGCGTTTTCTGGTTTCGCCGGTCGAGGTGCTTGGCAGCGACGACAAGCTTGGCGCTGTGAAGATCGAGCGCAACCGGCTTGTGCAGAGCGACGACGGCAGTATGCGCCCACGCGGCAGCGGTGAATTCGAGACGCTGGAATGCGGCATGATCCTGCGCTCGGTGGGCTATCGCGGCGTGCCGTTGCCGAATGTGCCGTTCAACGAGGCCAGCGGCACCATCCCGAATGTGGCCGGGCGGGTGACGACGCAGCGTGGCGGCGAAGTGGTTCCCGGCGAATATGTCGTCGGCTGGGCCAAGCGCGGCCCCTCAGGGGTGATCGGCACCAACAAACCCGATGCTGCCGCAACGGTACAAAGCTTGCTTGCTGATCTGTCGGAATTGGCCGGCGCCGAAGCCCCCGATCCCGATGCGATCCCGGCGCTGCTGCGTACGCGCCAGGTGCCGTATGTGAGCTATGGCGACTGGAAGATCCTCGATACCCACGAGACGAGCTGCGGCGGCGAACAGGGCCGCCCGCGCGTGAAAGTGACCCGGGTTGCGGAGATGCTGGAGATCATCGAGTCCGGGCGGTCGTGATCTGGCGGTCGCTGCGTACTCTTCCAATCTGGTTTTCGGTTGGTTTCGGCGCCTCATCGAAACCAACCGAAAAGAATTTCTTCCACAGTTATGGCACAGGAGCACAATGGCCGGTTCGTTGCGCATTGCCATGATCGCGCCGTTCGGGATTCGCCCGAAAGGCACTTTGCTGGCGCGCATGTTACCGCTGGCCCAGGCGCTCACGGCGCGCGGCCACCAGCCGGCGATCGTCGCACCCCCGGTTCACAACCCCGAAGATGCCGGCACATCGGTGGTGTACGACGGCGTGCCGGTGATCCATACCGCCGCCCCGCGCCTGTTTGGCCCGGCCGCCGTTGTTGCGCAGAGCACGACACTGCTGCGGGCCGCCCTGGCCCACAAACCCCATGTTCTGCATCTCTTCAAACCCAAGGGCTTCGGCGGCCTGGCGGCCCTGGCGGCTGCCGGTTTGCGCCCGCAATTGCCCCTGGTGCTCGACAGCGACGATTGGGAGGGGCCGGGCGGCTGGAATGAACTGCTGCCCTACCCGCCGTTCGCCAGAACCCTCTTCGCCTGGCAGGAGCGCGATTTGCCCCGGCGTGCCGCCGCCGTCACGGTTGCTTCACGCACATTAGAAAGCCTGGTCTGGGCGATGGGTGTGCCGCCGGAGCGCGTTTTTTACCTGCCGAACGGTACGCCGCCGCCGGCCGATCGGGTTCCGTCTGCCGCGCGTGATCATGCGACATTCTTGTTGTACACCCGCTTCTGGGAGTTGGACGTGGCGGAGTTGGCCGCAACCCTGGCCGCGATCCATAACGCTCGCCCCGATGCCCGGCTGATTGTGATAGGACGCGGCGAACATGGCGAGGAGCGGACGCTGCAAGGGTTAATGGAACGGGCCGGGTGCGCCGCAATGCTCGACATGCGCGGCTGGTTGGCGCCGCAGGCGATCCCGGCGGTGCTGGCCGAAGCCGACCTGGCCCTGGCGCCCATCAGCGATACCCTGATCAATCGCACCCGCGGCATGGCCAAACTGCTTGAATTAATGGCGGCTGGACTGCCGATCGTCGCCGGGGATGTGGGCGCGGCCCGCGATTACCTGGGCACAAGCGCCGGTGTGCTGGTGTCGCCCGGCAATCCCGGCGCACTCGCCGCTGCGGCCCTTGGCTTACTCGCCGATCCCGCCCGCCGCACCGCCATCGCCAATGCCGCACTCCAGGCCGCCGAACGCTTCCGCTGGGAGCGCCTGGCCCCAACGGCCGAGGATGCGTATTTTTGTGCGCTAAAACGATCGTGAGTTGCCGGCGAAGCCGACAACCCACGATCGCGCTTTATCCTTCTATCGCGCTTTATCCTTCGACAACAACCCGCTCATCGCCGAGAACATGCTTGAGTTCGCTGAGCAACCCGCTATTCACGGCGATTGTGTGCTGGCTTTGCAACACAACGGTTCCGACGCCGTTCGGCAGGTAAAGCGTCACATGATCCTCGCCGACACTTTCGCGCAGAACGCTGTACACATCTTGCATGCGCCGCACATCTTCGTCGTAGTCTGCGGTGCGCGGCAGGTACAGCCGCAGGATGCGCCCTGTGAACGGCGCAGGTGCGATCGGCTCTGCGGGTGCGCTGCTCATTGTGCTTCCTTTCGAGGCTGAACCATTACGTTGGGTTTTGCCGTTGCCGTTGCCGTTGCTGCTCAGTTTCACCTGCGTGCGCACCGTCACCGGCGCTGCAACAGTAACCGGCGCCGGTTCCGGCGGTGCGGGAACCTGGGCGCTCAGCAGTTCGGCGGCGGCCATCTCCGGCCCGCCTTCGATCAGCATCTCGCCTACGCCCTCGATATCCATCTCCGGTTGCACCGCTGCCGGCGGTAGGGCAACCGCGCCAAATATCGGCGCCTCCGCAGCCTCCACCACCAACTGCGGCGTGTCGCGGCGATTGTCGATCTTCGCCGTCACCTTAATCACTGCGTCGTCCTGGAAGAGATCGCCGGTTTTCGCCAAAACCTTCGGGAAACAGACCAGTTCGATCACGCTGGTGCGATCTTCGAGCTGCGCCACCAGCATGGCATCGCCCTTTTTGGTGGTGATCCGGCGCACACCCGATATCACACCCACAAAGGTCATCTTCTGGCCGATCGACTCGTCGCTGATCTCGCTCAGTTCGCTCACGCCGGTCATATCCACCGTCGCTAATGCCTGAGCCACCGGATCTTCCGAGAGCGTCAGGCCGATCAGTTCCTTTTCCCAGAGCAGTTCCTCTTTTTTGTCGGCAGGCGTCTCGGTGAGCAACGGCAGCGGCAGGCGGCTGATAATGGCGTTGGCCGTATCGCCGCCGCTCTCGCCGAACATATCGAACAGGCTCACCTGACCGATCTCGCGGGCCTTCTGGGCCTCGGCACCGGCGCTAAGGGCCTGATCCAGGATCGCCAACTTCTGGCGCCGGGTGCCGGGCAGGCCGTCGAGTGCGCCGGCCTTGATCAAGCTTTCCAGCGTACGCTTGTTGATCGCGTGGCGATCGACCCGCGCGCACAGATCCTCCAGGCTTTCGAAGGCGCCGTTCTGATCGCGCTCGGCGATAATCCCATCAACCGGACCTTCGCCCACATTCTTGATTGCGGCAAGGCCGAAGCGCACGCCACGCGGGAACTTGCTGCCGCTTACCTCCTCCAGGGTAAAGCTCTTTTGCGAAGCATTCACACTTGGCGGCTGAACCGACACACCCAACCGGCGCGCCTCAAGCACACCCTTGCTCACATCTTCGGTTACGCCGCCGGCGCCAGAGAGCACCGCCGCCATATACTCAACCGGGTAGTTAACCTTGAGCCACGAAGTCTGGTAGCTGAGCAAGCCGTAGAGCGTGGCGTGGGGCCGGTTGAACGAGTAACCGGCGAAGGGCAGAATCAGCTCCCAGAGCTGATCGGCGATCTCCTGGCTGATCCCCTTCTTGCGACAGCCCTCCTTGAAGATCGCGCCGTTCTCGGCCATCAGTTCCTTGTTCTTCTTGCTGATGGCTTTGATCACGACATAGGCCTGACCGAGCGTATAATCGGCGACCGTCTGGAGCAGTTGCATAATCTGCTCCTGGTACACAATCACGCCATAGGTATCTTCCAGGATCGGCTTGAGAATCGGATGCAGATACTTAATCTGCGCGGGGTTATTCTTATTCGCAATGTAAAACGGGATCTGCTCAAGCGGCCGGGCCGGTAAAGCGCCACCATGGCGTAGAGATCATCGACGCGGGTCGGCTTCAACTGCATCAGATAGCGGGTCATCCCCGTAGACTCAAGCTGAAACACATTCTTCGTCTCGCCGCGGCTCAGGCTCGCAAACACCTTCGGATCATTGGTCGGAATATCGGAGAGCCACATGCTCTCGCCGGTTGTCTGCTCGATATACTTCAGCGCCTCGGCCACGACCGACAGGTTGGTAAGGCCAAGAATGTCCATCTTCAGCAGGCCCATCTTGGCGAGGGTCGGGCCTTCAAAGGCGGCCATCACGGCATGTTCGTCTTTGGTGGTGCGTTGCAGCGGCACAATATCTTCGAGCGGCGTGCGACTAACCACCACCCCACAGGCGTGGGTGCCGACCGAGCGCATACGGCCTTCGACCTTTTTGGCCTTATCGATCAGATCGCGCAGATGGGGCTGAGTCTCGTAGATCTGCTTCAACTCGGGCACCTTCTCAAGTGCCTGCGAGATCGTCGTACCGACCGGCAGCGGCGGGATGAGTTTGGCAACCTGATCGACCTCGTTGAGCGGGACACCGAGCACACGGCCCATATCGCGCAGGGCGGCCTTGGCGCCGAGCGTGCCGTAGGTGATAATCTGGGCCACATTCTCACGGCCGTACTTCCCGGCGATATAGTCGAGAATCTCGCCGCGGCGCGAGTCGGCGAAATCGGTGTCGATATCGGGCATCTCCAGGCGCTCGCGCGAGAGGAAACGCTCGAAGAGCAGCTTATTCTCGACCGGATCGACATCGGTGATTTCGAGCGAATAGAGTACCAGTGATGCGCCGGCGGAACCACGCGGCAGACATGGGATGCCCCGCGAGCGGGCGTATTTTACATAATCCCAGACGATCAACATATAATCGGGAAAGCCGGTCGCATTGATCACATCCAACTCATCCTCAAGCCGGCGCATATAGTGATCGGGCGGTGCGCCGTTGCAGCGCTTCATCAACCCTTCTTCACACACCAGCTTCAGGTACGACGCGGCATCGTGGCCTGCGGGAATGTCGAATTCGGGCAATTGCACGCGGCCGAAGTCGAGTTTCAGGTTCGTCATGTCGGCGATGCGGCGGGTATTCTCAAGGGCGTCGGTGCCATAGCGCTTGAACTTCTGCCACATCTCCTCGCCCGACATAATATGGTAGCTCGCATCCATGGCGAAGTCTTTGGCGCAGAACTCCTGATAGGTCAGGTTCATGCCCATCGCCATCACCATATGCTGGGTCTGCTGGTCTTCGGCACGAATAAAATGGGTATCGTTGGTAGCGACAAGCGGGATGCCGAGTTCGCGGCCGATCCGCACCAGTTCGTCGTTGATCCCTTCCAGTTCGGGCGTATTATCGTGGAGTTGCAATTCGAGGAAATAGTTCTCGCCGAACAGATCGCGGTAATAGGCGGCAGTCTCGATTGCGGCTTTGCGCTGCTGATCCTGCACCTTCTGGATCACCTCGCCCGCGATACACGAAGAGGTAACAATCAAGCCCTCGTGGTACTGTTCAAGCAGTTCGCGGTCGATGCGTGGGCGGGCGAAAATCCCCTTACCCATGCCGTCGAGGTGCGCGCGGGTCGTCAGACGAACCAGATTGCGATAGCCGACCTCGTTTTTGGCGAGCAGCAGCAGGTGATAATAGTTCTTCGAGCCCTTCGTCATCGCATCGCTGCGCGAGCCGGGGGCAATATACGCCTCCATGCCGATGATCGGCTTGATGCCGGCCTTTTTCGCAGCGTCGTAAAACTCCATCGCCCCGTACATTACACCGTGGTCGGTCAGGGCGATACTATCCATCCCAAGCTCTGATGCGCGGGCGGCGATCGCCTTGGTGGGGGCGTATCCGTCCAGCAGGCTATACTCGGAGTGGACATGCAGATGGACAAAGTCTTTCATAAATGCTTTACACCACTACTACTGCAATTCGGCGCAACACTGGAATGAAACGAACGTTTTCCACATGCTTGCTGTCAGAACATGCGCGCTGGAATGGCATGGATCGACATAAGTAAATGCAATCAGGGGATGTGACCGGCGCAGAACGTATTATAGCACACGGATCCCATGCTGGAAGGGTGTAAAGATTACAACAACAGGCCTAAGGTGTCGGGCGCAGGGTTGTAGCCCGCATTCGCATCTCACAGCGTGTCATTTGTAAAATTGCAGTTACGGAAAACCTGACAGCGCCGTGTGCCGACGGGATACTATAAAGATACCCTTGCCCATACCTCTTAGTATCCGGTTCCGTGTTTGCGGCGGTTTCGCTGAACCACCATATTGCCGTGCCCGACGAAGACGAGACGATTGTGGCCGTGAACGATGCCTGGCCTAGCGTTACAGACGGCAACGACGGCAACGACGATTTCGCGGACCTGTTGTGCGCCTCGCATCACCAGGGTCAGATCCGGCTTCAATCCAGGTAGCGATCGGGGCGTAACACATACTGCCACCAGTTATTGGCGATCCCATCGCTGTTACCGGCGACCCGCGGCAGATGATCGAGCCACCAGAGATGGTGGCCGCGCATGTCGCCGTGGCCCCATTCGCCGGCCGCGATCGGGCGGGCCGGGGCGCTCAGATCCGGGAAGTTGTACCAGGCGTCGGCTTTTGATTGCACCACCCGCTGATTGCCCCAGTCGTAATCGCGCATGCTGCTGGGTGCAAAATGGACATTCCCGCATTCGGCGCGACCGGGCGCGGACTGGTCGTAACGGGTGAAGCGCTCCCAAAGGTTGCGCTCGCCGCGCTGGTTGCGATACACATGGCTCATGATCGATTCGACCCGATGCCCGAAATTCTCCAGCATACAGCCGACATCGCGCTCGTAGTTGAAGCCCATCACCACAAAGCGCCGGCTACAGGCCGCGCCCAGGCTCAATGGCGGCGCATTACACCAGACTGCGCCGGCGCCGATCATGCGGCTCTCGTAGTAGCCGGCGTAGGGAAAGCCGAACAACCAGACCTCGTCGATCGCGTTGCGCAAAATCTGTTCCACCACCCCAAACTCGGCGAGCAAGCGTTCGTAATCGGCACTATCCGGATCATGGAAACCGCCCCGGCGCTGCCAACAGTCCAGGTAGCTTGTGTCGTGGTAGCGAAAGCCGTCGATCTTGGCCGGATAGCCATCCACAACATGGCGCTCGACGATGGTGTAGGCTGCGGCGCCGCCGGAACATGCGGCCAGATCGGCGCGATACTGTTCGGCCAGGGTGTCGGGATCGTGCCAGCCGAAATGCGTGTGCAGACGCCGCCCGCCATGGGCTTCGAGAATCGGATCGTGGGTGATCATCAGTACGCGCAGCGGAATAGCTTCCGCCGACCGATCGCCGCTCAGCAGCGAACGTGATTGCGACGCTGCCTGCTTACGTGAGCCAAAGAGCCAATCGAACATCATTATTCCTTTCCTTGTGCTCCGGTTTGACGGCGAAGTCGCCAAATCAGCGCAAATAACACTGAATGTCCTGACATTTGCGTCGTTTTCATGCCGGTCTTCAGGCAGTCTTGACAATGGGCTGTAAAAATTTTATCATGCTTCGCATATACCCGTAGCTGCATCAACCAAACAGGTATGTGCGATATCGGCACTCAGTACACGGTTCAGGAGAAAACTTGATGGCGCGCGCTTTCCGGCCCGGACACGTCTCCCCGTTGCGACGTATTCCCGGCGCATTGCTGTTCCTACTTGTGCTTATTTTTGCGGCCGCGTGTAGCAGTTCGCCGCCGCCGGTTCTGACCGGCACAATCACCGATGCGTACACTGGTGAACCGATCAACCAGGCAAGTATTGTGATCGGCGAAACCACGGTTACGACCGACCCCGCCGGCATGTTCAGTACAATCGATTGGTCTGCGGAAGATACGGTTGCGATCAGCGCGCCGAACTATGAACCGTTCAATCTGAGTTTGCAGGAACAACCGGAGATTGCCGCCAGCGAACAGTTGACGATCACAGTGGATACGGTGTTGCGGCCGAATGTGATCAGCGGCGTCGTGCGGGACGATTTTACCGATGAACCGATCGCCGGTGCGGAACTGGCGGTTACGCTTGATGTCAGCAATACGTTGCAGGCTGTAACCGACGCCGAAGGCCGCTACAGCTTGAACGGCGTGCCGGAGCAGTTCGATCTGCAGATCACGGCGCCCGATTACGCCGCCGAGGAAACAACACTCAACCGTGCCATCAGCCACGATGTGGTGCTGCGCCCGAATATTCTCACCGGTACAATCATCGATCGCTATACCAACCAGCCGGTTGCCGACGCGACGGTGCGTGTCGGCGCACAGCAAACCGTGACCGACGCCGAAGGGCGCTATCGGCTGACGGAACTGCCGGCCGATGCGACGAATGTCGAGATCAGCGCCGATGGCTACGCCGGCCTGTTGCAGGAGTTGGAGCGCACCACGGCCCTTGATGCGGTGTTACGCCCGGATACCTTGCGCGGCACATTGGTGAATGCGGAAACCGGCGCGCCGGTTCAGAATGCGACGATCATCGCAACGGCAACCTACCCCGGCACTGATGTGGCGTTTGCGCGGGTTGATGACAGCGCCGACGGGAGCTTCACCCTTAACGGCTTGCCCGAGAGCGGCTATTTGCAGGTGCTGGCGCCCGGTTATCTAAAGACGGTGCTGGAGATCAAGCCCGGCGAGTTGCCGAGCACGATCAGCATGGAGCCGTTCTATGTCAAGGCGCTCTACATCACTGCGGCCGTCGCCAGTGTGCCGAGCCTGGTGGAAGAGTATGTCGATCTGATCGAGCGCACCGAGCTGAATGCGATTGTGATCGATCTGAAGAGCGACCTGCGTGATGATCTCGGCCTGGTGTATTACGATACGCAAGTGCCGTTGGCGCAAGAGTTGGGCCTGAGCGCCGATTATATCGACATGGCCGGACTGGTGAAGAGTTTGAACGAGCGGGGGATTTATACGATCGCGCGCATTCAACTCTTCTCGCACGACAATGTGCTCTCCGACGCCCGCCCCGAATGGTCGATCCGCTTGAAGGAGACCGGCGAGGTGTATGCCGATTATCCCGGCCCCGGTATTCGCTATGCGTACCTTGATCCGACCAACAAGAATGTCTGGGATTACAACATTCAGTTGGGTGTCGAGGCCGCGCTGATGGGCTTCGACGAGATCAACTACGACTATGTGCGTTTCCCCGATTGGTACGGCGATAGGCAATCGTTTACCGATACGCTGCTCTTTTCGGAGCCGCTTGATCCGGTGAATAATCCGACCCGCATGTTCGAGGTGATCGCGGAATTTGCCGAAACGGCGCACCGGGCTGTCAACGGCGCCGGAGCCTACACATCGCTCGATGTGTTTGGGCGCACCGTGCTTGGCGCCTCGCTCACAATTGCGCAGGACATCACGCTGCTCGGTGAGCATACCGACTATGTCGCGCCAATGCCGTATCCGTCGTTGTGGTGGAGCGGTGTGTTCGGTGTTGATGTGCCGGTGCGCTATCCGTATGAAGTCCTGAAAGGCTCGACGGCCTCTGGTGCGGAATTGATGGCCGATACCTATGGTTTGCAACGCCCCTGGCTGCAAGATCATACCGACCCCTGGGCGCCGGTGGTGGTTACGTATGGTCCCGAGGAATTGCGCGCCCAGATCCGTGCGGTCGAGGAAGTTCCGAGCGCCGGCGGCTGGATGCTGTATGACTCGGCGAATGCCTACCGCGGCGCCTTTAACGGTGGGATAGACCCCGAGGAATAACTGATGTTGGCCCGGGTCGGCGTTTTGTCGCCGTCGCGGGCCAACTATCTTCGCCTCGTACCGGTCGGCCTACGTCCGTCGCGGGTTTGTAACGGCCTTGAGGCCGTCACCGTGCGCTGTGCGCCGTAAACGTACGTACGCTTGAGCGTACTAGAAGATTGGCGGATCCTATGAAACAGATGCGCTTCGCAGTCGGCATCGCCGCACTTCTGCTCGCCGCCGTCCTTCTGCCCTTTGCCCCTGCAATAGGTTATGCGGCGCGGCCGATCGCGCAAACCGGCCCCGGCGCCCGGATCGGCACCTGGGAACTGACCAGTGTTGCCGATTGGGAGGCCGGCGAATTGAGCGGCCTGCTGGTGACGAATAATGCCGGCGGTGAATTGCGCATGGACGCAGGCCGCGCCAGCGGAACATTCGTCTCGGCGCCCTTCCAGACGAGTTTCGCCGCAAATGCGGTCGGCGCGCTCTGGAATGCCGAGATCATCAGTGGAACGACGTTGTTGTTCGAGGTGCGTGGGCGCAGCGATGATCCTGCTGATGATGCCGGATGGGGTCCCTGGCAACCATTGCCGGCCGGCGGGGCCGGAGTTGCCGATGACGATGAGACGCGCACCACGGTTGATGTGGTTGAGTTGCCGGCCGATTCGCGCTACCTTCAGGTGCGGGTCGGTTTTACCAGCGGCATCGATCGCGCCTCGGCCATCCTCAATTCCGCCACGATCTCCTATCTCGCCACGGCACAGTCAACCCCGATCGCGGTAACCGGTTTACCGCGCCGGCCGATCTTTTTTGGGCCAACCACCCGCACGCCGCGGCCTGCCGTTGTGCCGCGTGCGGATTGGAGCGGTCGCACCGCCGCCGCTCAGCCGGGGCGGGCCAATCCGCGCGGGATTGTGCTGCATCAGATCGACGCCGCGCCGGCAGTTACAACCACCCTCGATATTCTGCGCGCCGAACTGGCCTTCCAGACCGAAGTGCTTGGTTGGGATGATCTGGCCTATCACTACCTGATCAGCGATGACGGCACTGTGTTCGAGGGGCGCCTGGGTGGCCCGACATCAGTGGTCGATCGCTTCGCGATCGGTGGGCCGGCGGTACATATTGCGCTGATTCTGCCGCGTGACGACGAGCCTTCTGCGCAAGCTCAGGCGGTGCTGGTTAATCTGCTGGCATGGCTTGGCGAAGCCTTTGATATTGCGCCCACCGGCGAGTATCGCGTGGTGCGCGGCGGTGATCTACGGCCGAGTATCGTCGGCCACGACACGGTTTCGCCCGTGGCCCCCGATCCATATCCGCCGCTGGAAAGCCTGATCCCGACTCTGCGTGAACAGGCCGACGAATCGATGATCCGTTCGCGCTGGTATTTTGCCGAGGGGAATGTTGCCGATTACAGCCAGCGCCTGAGTTTCTACAACCCGACCGACCAACAAGCCGCCGCCCGCGTGACATTAGTGCGTCCCGGCGGGCTGCGCCGCTGGTTGAGATTGTGCCGGTGCCGCCGCAGGCCCGCGCCGATCTGAATGTGAACGATATTATCAGCAACACCGATGCATTACCGGCGGTTGTCGAGTCCAGTGCGCCGCTGCTGGTTGAGCGCAGTATGGGCCTGACCACCGATATCGACGGCGGCCCCGGCATCGCCGAACTGTCGCGGGTCTGGTATTTTGCCGAGGGCAGCACCACTGACGAAACCGCTACCTACCTGATTCTATTCAACCCGAATGCGGCGGCGGTTAGCGGTACGGTGACATATATGCGCCAGGATGGAACCCAACTGGAGCAGGATATTCAGATTGCCGGCCAGGCGCGCCTGGTGATCGCAGTGCAGGATATTACCTTGCCCGACGGCACGCGCCCGTTGCTGAACGCCGAGTTCGGGATGCGGGTGGTCACATCTCAGCCGATCGCCGCCGAGCGGACAATGCGCTTTGGACCGAATGCCGCCGGCTTGCACACCGGCCGCGGGATCACGGATCTCGCGCGCAGTTGGTACTTCGCCGAGGGTACGACCGAGGGCGAGTTTGAGTTGCGCCTGCTGGTGTTAAACCCGAACGATCAGCCGGCGAATGTGGCGGCGACCTTCCTCGATCCGGAGGGGAACAGCACGCTGCGCCGTTACGCGATTCCGCCGCGTACGCAACTGGAGATCGATGTGGACGAAGTGGTGCCCGAGGAAGGGGTTTCAACCACGGTGCGCTCCGATCGGGCTGTGGCGGTGGAGCGCGCGATGATCTTTAACGAGGGCGCCGCCGGCACGATCAGCGCGGGCGCAACTGCGCCGAGCTACGGCTGGGCCTTTGTCGATGGGCGTACAACCGACGCCGCGTATTATCTGGCGATCAGTAATCCGAACCGCTTGCCGGCATTTGTCACCGTTGAACTCAGTTTCGGCGACGGGGCCAGCGGCTCGCAGAGCTTTGTGGTGCCGGGGAATGCCCGCTATACCCTGGCGGTGCATGAAATTTACCCCGATGAGGGCAGTGTGACGGCGATTGTCCGCAGCACCCAACCGATCGTCGCCGAGCGTTCGATCTATCCCGGCGGCGGCACCCGTGGTGGTGCAACCATCCTCGGCTTCCCGCTCCCGTAGTTGATTCGGTCGTGAAATACCGTAGCCGCGCAACACGTGCGCGGCTACTTTTGTGTCACTAGGAGCGTCGCGCCAACCGGTTCAGAGCCGCCGCCGCAAGGGCTGCAGCGGCCATAACGGCGCCGCCAAGCAGATCTGCCGGCGGCAGCAATCCGACCAATTCGGCCGGCGGCTCACTCACGCTGCTGATCTCAGTCGGCGCAGGAACTTCCAGCATTGCCGCGAGGTTATGCAATGTCGGCACGATCGAACCGGCGTAGCCGCGACCGATCGAATCACGCAGCATGCTCAGCGGCGGGATCGTCGGCAGGGTGTAGAGCGTCAGCGCTACGCCGTTCGTCACGCGACAGCCGCCGGTAGCCGGCTGCAGATCAAACATCCAGATCTGCGCGATCCCAGGCATCCCGGGCAAGCCGACGCGCCAGGCGAATCGATAGGGCGGCTGCCAGATCACGATCTTGTTTGCGGTGACATAATTAATGCCGCGCATACACTGCTGCGACTCGAAAACCGCGCCCTGCGTAAGCGGCGCGTCATCGAGCACCCGGATGGCGCGTACCTCTTGCTGCCGGCCAATTCAGGGTGGCGCAACACATCACTGACAACTTCCCAGACAGCCTCTACCGGTGCAGCGATCAGCGCGCTTGCGGCGGCTCCGGCATAGCGAAACATACGAACTCCTTCGGTCGGCGTGGGGCGTACGATATGGGGCCTGCGGCATAAGTAACGCTGCACACCATACCGTTCTCCGCTCACGCCTTGATTCATCAACGGCGTAAACGGGCGACAAGTTGGGTGTAGAACTGACTGCTTGGCCGCAGGCGCACAAACGTACAAACCTGCGGGCTGCGTCGAACCACCACTTCATCGCCTTCAAACAGCGGCAGGTTTTCGCGCCCATCGATCGCGAGGTTCGCGTTCTGGCGCGAAAGCAACTTAATCGTGACCATGGCATTTTCGTGCAGCACCATTGAGGGGATGTCGGTCAGATGTGCGGCAACCGGCACAAGCACCAGCGAGCGCGAGCGGGGATCGACAATCGGGCGCCGGCGGCAAGTGCATATGCCGTGGAGCCGGTTGCAGTCGAGACAAGCACGCCATCGGCGTGATACTCGGTAAGCGGCGAGTCGTCGATCATGACATGGGCCACGATCACCCGGCTCATCTCGCTGCGGGCCATCACCACTTCATTCAGCGCCGTGAACTCGGCGACGCGGGTACCCTCACGCCAGAGTGAAGCCGTGATCAGGGCGCGCTCGTCGTGCCAACCGCCGCCGCTGCGCAGCCGATCCATGCCCTCGTACAACTCTTCGGGGCCGACCTCGGCCATAAAACTGAGGTGACCGAGTGCGACGGCAAGCACCGGGATATTGCGCGGGAATGCCAGGCGAGCCGCCCGTAATACCGTCCCGTCGCCGCCCATTGCCACCATCAGATCGGCTTCTTCAAGCTGATCGGGATGATCCCGAAACTCCTGTGAGCTACCGCGCCAGACATGCAAACCGCGCTCACTCAGCCATGCGGTCAGATCGGCCGAATGCTGAACCGATAGCCCGGAAAGCGGATTGTAGAGCACAGCGACACGTCGCATAAGGCGTCTCCCGGCAAAATATCTGCGTAGGTCTGTAGAATACCACGGAACCGAGGCGCGAACAAAGCCATGCTATAATGCGCCGGTTTCACACAAGATCCATGGTGATGATCACGTTTTGCGGCTGCGCCCGAACCCCTGATCCTCACTACTTTTCACAGGAGAACCGCTCTATGGATCAGTCGCGGGTTGAATTTTTGAAGCGCCTTCTTACCACCCCCGGTCCATCGGGCGATGAGGCGGCGGCGGCGCGGGTCTGGCGTGAAAACGCCGAACAGTTTGCCGATCAGGTGTATGCCGATGTGAGCGGCAACAGTTTCGCCGTGCTTGAGGGGAATGCCACACGGGTGCTGTTAGCCGGCCATATTGATGAGATTGGGTTGATGATCAGCCACATCGATGAAAACGGCTACCTGTCGTTTTCGCCGATCGGCGGTTGGGATGCGCAGGTGTTGGTGGCGCAGCGCGTGCGACTGCTCGGTCGTAACGGCGAGATCGTCGGCGTGATCGGCAAGAAGCCGATTCACCTGCTGAAGCCTGAAGAGCGCACCCAGGCCAGCACGATCGATCGTATGTGGATCGATATCGGCGCTGCGAACCGCGACGAGGCTCTGGAGTTGGTGCGGGTCGGCGATGTCGGCGTGATCGATGCGCCGCTCTACGAGCTGCCGAACAACCGGATCGTCAGCCGCTCGCTCGATAACCGGATCGGGGCATTTGTGGTGCTTGAGGCGCTGCGCCTGCTGGCCGAGCAACGGCCTGCCGCAACCGTGGCCGCCGTGGCGACAGCACAGGAAGAGATCACTTTTGCCGGCGCAAGCACGGCCGCTTATAGCTTCGCTGCCCAGATCGCGATCGCGGTCGATGTTACCTTCGCCACCGATCATCCCGAGTCGAACAAGAACCAGTGGGGCGATGTCAAACTCGGCGGCGGGCCGGTACTCGCCCGTGGTTCGGCTAATAGCCCGCTGGTCTACCGGCGCCTGATCGAGATCGCCGAGCGCGACAATATCCCCTACAGTGTTCAGATTGCGCCGCGTTACACCGGCACCGACGCCGACGCCATCCACAAGATCCGCGGCGGCGTGGCAACCGGCGTTGTCTCGATTCCCAACCGCTACATGCATTCGCCCAACGAGATGATCCAGCTCGAAGATGTGGAGCACGCCGCGCGCCTGATCGCGGCCTTTGTACGTGATATCAGCGGCCAGGACGAATTCATTCCGCGCTAAAACGATGCTACGCCATGGGTAGAATGTACTCTGTGCGGCGAAGCCCCCAGAGCACGTTCTCCGTGGTACAATCTGTGCGTCGCGCCAGCGGTGTCGCGGCACATATGTTGCATACTCAAAGTCGAGGAGCATAGGCAATGACAACAGTGGTAGAAAACGATAACCCAATGGCGATCGCCCAGCAGCAATTCGATATTGCCGCCGATCTGCTTGATCTGTCCGAGAATCTGCGTGGCATTTTGCGCGTCCCCCAACGTGAACTCAGTGTGACCTTTCCGGTCAAGATGGACAACGGCGAGACGATTGTGTTCGAAGGTTTTCGGGTGCAACATAATCTCAGCCGCGGCCCGACTAAAGGCGGCATCCGCTATCACCCCTCGCTGACCCTCGACGATACGCGCGCCCTGGCAATGTGGATGACCTGGAAGTGTGCGGTGGCCAATCTGCCCTACGGCGGCGCCAAGGGCGGGGTTGTGGTCGATCCGAAACTGTTGTCGCTGAGTGAGATCGAGCGCCTGACCCGCCGTTACGCAACCGAGATGAGCATCGTAATCGGCCCCGAGCGCGACATTCCCGCGCCTGATGTCGGCACCAATCCGCAGATCATGGCCTGGATTATGGACACGATCTCGATGCATCAGGGCTACACTGTTCCCGCGATTGTGACCGGCAAGCCCTTGAATATTGGTGGTTCGCACGGGCGCCACGAGGCTACCGCCCGCGGCCTGGTGTATTTGCTGAGCGAAGCGGCGCGCCACCTCGATCTGAACCTGAGCCGGTTGCGTGTGGCGGTACAAGGCTTCGGCAACGTCGGATTCACCTGCGCCCGTCTGCTCGAAAGCCTCGGCGCCACCGTGATCGCCGTCAGCGACAGCAAGGGCGGCCTGTTGAATATGGCCGGGCTGGAGATCGACCATGTTATGGCCCACAAACAGGCCAGCGGCCAGGTGGCGGGCTATCGTGAGGCCGACGAGATCACAAATGCCGATCTGCTGGGCCTCGATGTCGATGTGTTGATCCCGGCCGCCCTGAGTGGCGCGATCACCGCGTCCAACGCCCATCAGGTGCGTGCTCGCGTGGTGGCCGAGGGCGCCAACGGGCCGACGACACCCGCCGCCGACGAAATTCTCTATGATAAAGGTGTATTTGTGCTGCCGAATATCCTTGCCAACGCCGGCGGCGTGACGGTGAGCTACTTCGAGTGGGTGCAAGGGCTACAAGAATTCTTCTGGACCGAGCGCGAGGTGAATGCGCAGCTTGAGCGGGTGATCGTCAATGCGTTCCATAATGTGTTGACGGCAGCCCAGCATCATCGCGTGCATATGCGAACCGCCGCTTATACCCTGGCGATCCAGCGGGTTGCCGAGGCGGTGACGACCCGCGGCATTTACCCCTGATCTTTTTGGGCACTGTTTGTTGGTGAAGCGGCCAAACAGCGCCCAAAACTTTCGCCCGGCGGGTGGCTTGTGGTATACTAAACCCAGCGCATTCTGATGCGTTTTTCATAGTGGAGCGAGAGTGCATGACCGATGTATCGAATGAGGTTGCGGCGCTGTTTCCGCGTCGGGGCAAAGAACTCTGGTATGGTCTCGTATTCGGCATGCTGGCCGGAGCGATCGGGATGGCGTTGGCGGCGCCGCGCAGTGGTGCGGCCACCCGTGAATTGCTGCGCGAGCGGAGCCTGGAGTTGAAGGATCGCGCCGACGACTTGATCCGCAATCGCGGCAGCCGATCGCCGTTGTAAGCAGGTTTCAGTCGAGCAATAACCGTTACAGCCGATGTGACGTGGGAGGAAATGATGGAAGACGATATGCGCCGCCGGATGATTCATGGCCTGATCAGTCTCGCCTTGAGTCTTGCAGCGGCCTGGCTGGCAACCTATCTGACGAACAAGATCCTTGGCGCACCTGAGCAGGGGTAGTTCGCCCGCCGGCAACCGGCCTGTTTGTAAACCGAACCGCGTTCTTGAAGCCGCAGGGAGATCTGCGGCTTCGTTGTCCATCTTGCCACGTTCCTGATCCGTCGCGCCACCGGTGGCTGAAACCGGGAGAAAAGCCGTACGGGCGGCGTTTATGCTGGCAGACAAACACACGACAACGGGTCGCAGGTATTCTCTCTTCAGATTACAGAGCATGGAAGCAGCATTGGATCGTAAACCGATTATCATCGGCGTGGCCGGTGGCAGCGCCAGTGGCAAAACCACCGTCTCCCAGGCGATCTTGCGTCGGGTCGGTGCAGGCCGGATCGCCTATATCCCGCATGATCTTTACTACAAAGATCTGAGCTACTTGCCGATGGAGCAACGCGCCCGGTTTAATTTCGATCACCCCGACGCGCTCGATAATGCTCTGTTGGTGGCCCACCTTGATGCGCTGGCCGCCGGCCATGCGATCGATGTGCCGAGCTACGATTTCGCCACCTATGTGCGGCTCCCCGAAACGCAGCGCGTGCATCCGCAGCCGGTGATTCTGTTGGAGGGGATTTTGATCTTCGCCGAGCCGGTGTTGCGCCGGCGCATGGATATCAAGCTGTTCGTCGATGCCGACGCCGATCTGCGCTTTATTCGGCGGCTGAAACGCGATATCGAGGAGCGTGGGCGTAGCCTGACATCGGTGGTCGATCAGTATATGAGCACGGTGCGCCTGATGCATCTTGAATTTGTCGAGCCGACCAAGCGCTATGCCGATGTGATCATCCCTGAAGGCGGCAGTAACCGGATCGCAATTGACATGGTGGTGGCCCGGATCGAGGCGGAATTGCAGGCCCGGCTGAATCCGCAGATTTGACAACGGCGCGGTATCTGCCCACACTACAATAAGAAGACTTCGCATCGCTACGCGTTGCTTGCCGCTTGCATCTGGCCATGGGCGGCAACGGCGTTATGTCAGGTGGGCATGTGGAACAAGCACAGGCGTCGGCGCAAGCCGGGTTCTTGCGCCGACGCGATGAGTCGGGAGCCGCGATCGGCCCGGCGCTTCCGCTGAGTTGGGGCCGCACCACAGCGGCACAACCAACCGCACACCATATTCCGCTGCCGCTCTCCGGTTTGCAGTGGATTACGCAGGCGAACCTGCCCCAGCACTACGATTTCAAGCGTTTCTATCACGAGTATCTCCGCCCGCTTAGGGGCGGTTTTGTGATTCGCGGCTGCAACCCGGCCCAGGCCCACTTTCTCGCCGCTCAGGGCGTGCGGGTGGCCCGGATTGGCTGTGAGGCTCTGGTCGATCTACACGGCCCCGGCATGCAACGCCATGCCGTTCAGAAGATGGTGCGCCAGGCTGCGCGTCAAGGCCATGTTCACGAACTGCCCTGGAGTTCAGAGGCCGCCGTTGCATTGCAGGAACTTGTTCAACGCTCGCGTTACGGCGCACGGCCACAGCTACGGCATCTGTTTCGCACCGCATTCACCCCCGATACGCGCCTGTTCGTCTTTGACGGCACGAACGGTGCGCGCCATGGTGCGCTGTTGATCTCGCAGCCGCAGCCGCAACTGGCGGTAACAGAGTTGATGTTGCGGGTGCCGAGTGCGCCCGGCGGGGTGATGGAAAGCCTGTTTCGGAGCGTTGCAACGCGATTACGCAGCGAGGGCGTGCGGACACTGAGCCTGAACGAGGTGCCGTTTCAGCTTGAGGCGGCAGATATTGGTGGTTGGGAACGGCTGATTCAGGCCGGCGCAATGATGCTGCACGGCGCCTATAATGCCGCCGGCTTGCAACACTTCAAGGCCAAGTTCGCGCCGCAGTGGCGCCCGGCCTACCTCTGTGCCGCGCCGCAGATCTCGTTGCAGTTGTTGATCGATCTGTTTGTTGCTTCGGGCTGCCTGCGGCTGACAACCCATCACGCATTCCAGGTAGTGCGTGCGCGCAGCATAACCTTTCTGCATAATTAGGCTGGATTGACGGCGAAACCGCCAATCCAGCGCAACCGAACATTATCCGCCCGCGCCGACGCCCTGAATGCCGCCCTCGGTGAGTTTACGGGCGTCGATCAGTTTGTCAACCTCGTCGCCGGAGAGCAGACCCTTCTCGACCACCACTTCGCGGATGGTTTTGCCGGTCGCCATTGACTCCTTGGCGACGGCGGCGCCGTTCAGGTAGCCGATCACCGGGTTGAGCGCAGTAACCAGAATCGCATTCTTGGCCAGCCAGCCCTCGGCCTTTTCGCGGTTGGCCGTGATGCCGACCACACACTTGGTGGTGAATGCGTTGATCGCGCCGATCAGCACATGCATCATCTCGAAAAGATTATGGGCGATGATCGGCATCATCACATTCAACTCAAGCTGGCCGGCCTGCGCCGCCAGGGCCACGGTGTGATCGTTGCCCTGGACATGAAAACAGGCCATGTTCAGCATCTCGGCCAGTACCGGGTTGACTTTGCCGGGCATAATGCTGGAGCCGGGCTGTACGGCGGGCAGCCGAATCTCATCGAGGCCGGTGGCCGGGCCCGACGAGAGCATCCGGAAATCGTTGGCGATCCGGGTGAGCGTGATACAAAGCGTACGCATACTGGCCGAGAAATCGGCGGCGTCGGCCATACTCTGCATCGACTCGAAAAGGTTGCCCGACGAGCGCAAATCGTGGCCGGTCAGATCGCTGAGCGCGACCACCATGCGCTCGTGGTACGCGGGATGGGCGTTTAAACCGCTGCCGGTGGCGGTGCCGCCGATGCCGAGCCGGCGCAGCCGATCGGAGGCAACCATGATCCGTTCCAGATCGTTGCGGACGGCCTGGGCATAGGCGCCGAACTCCTGGCCGAGCCGCACCGGCACCGCATCCTGCAAGTGCGTGCGGCCGGACTTGACGACATCATCGAACTCCTGGGCCTTGGCCTCAAGTGCATCGGCGAGGTCGTCATCGCGGCGAGCAGTTCCGGCAGCCGCCAGAGACAACCCAGCCGGATCGCGGTCGGAATCGTGTCGTTGGTGCTCTGGGCCATGTTGACGTGATCGTTCGGGCTAACCGGCTTCTGCGGGTCATCGAGGGTGAAGCCGAGGATCAGGTTGGCCCGGTTGGCGATCACCTCGTTCAAATTCATGTTATGGCTGGTGCCGGCACCGGCCTGGAAGGGATCGACCACGAACTGATCGCTGTGCTGACCGGCCAGCACTTCGTCGGCAGCCTGGACGATCGCGTCGGCCAGTTGCTTGTCGAGCAGGCCGAGATCGCGGTTGACAACGGCTGCGGCGCGCTTAACGGCGGCCTGCGACCATACGAAGGCGGGATACGGTTTTGCACCGCTGACCGGGAAATTCAACACGGCGCGCTGGGTTTGCGCGCCATACAACGCATCGGCCGGCACCTGCATCTCGCCCAATGAGTCCTTCTCGATCCGGAACTCAGACATAATCACGACTCCTTTGGCGTACGCCGCGTGAATAGCAAAGAATAACCGGGGATTCGCGGCTGATTGTAGCACACGTGATTCGTTCGAATGCGGAATATCGCTGTTGGTTACGAGTTCTCGGCTTTGCCAAGAACTCGTAACCAACGAGTTAGTCCGGATCTTCGATCGGGGCGCCGAACACCGGTTGGACGATCACGCTTAAGCGCAGATCGCGATCGAGATTCGCCGCTAACCGGCGCTCGACTTCCTGAACTACGGAGTCGCTGAGCGGATTGTCGGCATCGCGGCGGATCGTCACGATCACTTCAAGCGGCTCGCTGCGGCGCACCTCGACATCAACAAGTTCGCCCGCAAAGGCATCACGTAACTGGCCTTCGATCCGGGCGGTGGCGATTGGGGTGAGCACAAGGCTTACTACCAGCACCAGCACCAGGCCGAAGACAACCACGATCAAGCCGGAAGCAAACGGTAGATGGCGGGCCTCATCCTTTGAGCGCGGGCGCATCCCAAGGTAGAAGAATGTCAGCCAGGCGGCGATCACAATCGACGAAATGTTGACGGCGAACAGCAAGAATGAACCCTGGAACAGTGCGAAATCGCGCATTGCGAAGCTCAGGCCAACGGTGCAGATCGGCGGCATAAGGGCGGCGGCGATCGCGACTCCGGCCAGTGCCGCCGGAATGCCTTTGCGCGCATTGGCATAGGCGGCCACCATGCCTGCCCCCAGGGCCACCCCCAGATCGACCAGGGTTGGATTGCCGCGAGCCGCCATCTCGGGGGTGACGATCTGTGAGCGACTGAGATAGCCGATGATGGCGGCAACCGCGAAAGAGATCACAAAGCCCTGGATAAGCGCATTGGAGGCCCGGCCGATCGAGCGGAAGCGTCCGGTGACGCCGGAGACGGCAAAGGCCATCAGGGGTGAGATCAGCGGCGCCACCAGCATTGCGCCGATGATCACGGCGCTGCTGCTGGCCAACAAGCCGAATGAAGCCAGCAATGCGGCGATGAATGTCAGCACCAGATAGTCGAGCGTCGGCCCGGCGGTCTGCTCGGAGCGCGCCACCAGTTCACGCTGCTCGGCCGGAGTAAGTACGGGGCGCAGCCAGACGAGTATCCGCGCCAGGGGTGAGGGCGCCCGGCGCACGCTTTCCGACGATGTAGGTGCGATCACCAGCGCCACCGGGCCGTCGGCATCGCGCAGCAAGGCGGTGGCACCATCGCTGTAGAACCAATCATCGTTTTCGTCGGTATCGCCGCGATACCCCGTAACCAGCAGATCGTGTTTGTCGATCCGCGCAAAGATCGCGCCGACCGGGTCGCTGGCATCGACATGCTCACATTCCAGATCAGGATCGATATCGATCTCATTCAACCAGTTACGGAATTGGCGGCGGGCCGGCCGTCGAGTGCGTCCGGTCCTATGGTGATGAGGGTTGCCGGGCGCGCGCGACGAGACGCCAGCTCAACTCCGGCGCAAATAACTTCTTCAGAAGGCTCGTCGATCGGGGTGGTGATCACGACGCGATGCAGATCACGATCGACGCCGCGGCGATAGATCACCAGGCGGCAGGGCGTGGTAGCGGCGATATTTTCGGCTACGCTGCCGATCGAACGGGTCGTATTGGCCTCGGCTGAAGTTCCGACGACGATCAGATCGGCCCGTTCTTCGCGGGCGGTATCGAGGACGCCGCGGGCAATACTGGTGCTGGTGACGGTCATTGAGCGCACCGGCATCTGCTTCTCGTCGGCAATATGCTTTACCTGTTTTTCGATCGCCGCGATCGCTTCGTCTTCGGCCTCGACTGCGCCAAGCGATATGGAAAGCACGATGATTACACACGCATCATCACCGATTAAATCACATGTCAAATTTACCAGTTCAGCTATGGCGTCGGCATCCTGCGTGACAACCAGAGCGGTGCGTTTCGTCGCAGTGGAACCGTTTTCAGCCACGGATCTTCCCTTCTCTCGTGCAAATTCTGAATGCAGAATGCAGAATTACCTTTGTGCATTCCAATGAGCTAAATTCGTTCATGATCGCCGGAACGATGGATGTACATACGACCGATCCTCCACAGCACCCCGGACTTTTGGCCCATTGATCCGCTGCTCAGACAATAGTAAAAAAACGGTTAAAGGCAGGCAGTCGATGCCTGCTCAACCCCAAGGAGTTTCTTTTGAAACGATCTATCGTGCGCTTTGCGCTCCTTTGCTTTGTGCTCCTGGCCGGTATGCCGCGTTCTACGGCGGCGGCCGGCTTCACCACCAGTGCTGCGGCCACACCAGCGAGCGCCGCTCCGGGCACGGAACTCGCACTTACGGTAACAGTCCGTAGCGACAGCGCCATGAGTTTGCTGGTCGATCTGGAGATCTACGCGCCCAACGGCGAGAAAGTCGGCCAGAAATGGTGGGATAACCAGTCTTTTAGTGCCGGGCAACAGCGTAGCTTGCAAACCACCTGGCAGATACCGGCCAACGCAGCGAGCGGCGACTATACCCTGAAGATCGGGCTGTTCTCGCCCGGCTGGGGCACCATGTACCACTGGAATAATAGCGCCGGGTCGCTTTCGGTGGGTGGCGCCGGCAACGATGCGAACGGCCTGCGGGCGCAATACTTCAACAACACCAACTTCAGCGGCTCGACGATCACCCGCGATGATACGCGCGTTGACTTCAATTGGGGCGCCGGTTCGCCCGATAGCACGATCGGTGCCGACACCTTCTCGGTGCGTTGGGAAGGGCAAGTTGAGCCGCGCTATTCCGAGCGCTACACATTCTATACCGTCTCCGACGACGGCGTGCGGCTGTGGGTGAACGGCAAGAAGGTGATCGACAACTGGACGCGCCACGCGCCGACCGAGAATCAGGGCCGGATTACGTTACAGGCCGGCCAGCGCTACGACATTCGGCTGGAATTTTTCGAGAGCAGCGGCCGCGCCCAGATTTCGCTGGCCTGGTCGAGCCCGAGCCAGCCGAAGCAGATCATCCCGCAAAACCAACTGTTCCTGCCGATCGTGACCAATCCACCCGCCACGCCGCAGCCCACGGCGACAGCGACCACGCAGCCGACAGCCCAGCCGACAAATATGCCGACGCCGGTGCCGCCGACGCCGGTGCTGCCGACGCCGACAACTGAGCCGGAGGCGCGCTACTTCAGCACTTTGCCGCCCGGTTCGCAATTGCCGAGCGAGGCCGAATGCGCGGCGATGGTGAAGCCCGGCCGGAGACGAAGAGCATGAACGCCACGTCCAATGCGACAAGCGGCAATCAGCAGTTGGCGAGCGACTTCTTCGGCGGCAGCGATCCGCGGGCCAACAGCGAGTTCGCCGCCCGCGTGACCGGCAATTTTAGCGGCACCACCGACGAGATTTTGCAGTGGGCGGCCTGTAAGTGGGGCGTAGACGAAGACATGGTGCGTGCCCAGGCCGCGATCGAGTCGTGGTGGCGCCAGGATACCAAAGGCGACTGGACGACCGACGCGAGTCGCTGTGCGCCGGGCCATGGCCTGGGGGTCGATGGCCGCCCCGGCGAGTGCCCGGAGAGCTTCGGGATCTTGCAGAATCGCTACCCGTACGAGCAATCGGCCTGGCCGGGTATCCACGACTCAACCGCCTTTAACGCCGATGTGACTTACGCGATCTGGCGATCTTGCTACGAAGGCTACGAGTGGTGGTTGAACCAGGTGGAGCAGGGCCGGCCATATGCCGCCGGCGATGCCTGGGGCTGCATGGGCCGCTGGTTCGCCGGACGCTGGTACACCCAGCCGGCGCAGGATTATATCGGCCGGGTGCAGGGCTACCTGAACGACCGGGTCTGGGAGCAGACGTACTTCAAGGAGTGACGGCGTTTGGCGCCGGGTTGCCGATTTCGCCGGCAACCCGGCGCGAGTCATGGCGTACCCTGTTCTCGGTATACAATGCTAAGGGTCGCTGTTTTGAACCGAGAATGAGGAATACGTCGTATGGCAGATACTCCCAGCGTGGGTGCTCCGGCGCCTGCATTCACCGCCGTCAGCGATAGCGGCGAAACCGTCAGCCTGGCCGATTTTCGCGGCAAGAAAGTGGTGCTCTACTTCTACCCGAAGGACGACACGCCCGGCTGTACCAGCCAGGCCTGCGGCTTCCGCGACAACTACCCGACGATTGAGGAGCAGAACGCCGTGGTGCTCGGCGTCAGCCCCGATAACCAGAAGTCGCACGCCAAATTCAAGACGAAGCATAACCTGCCGTTCACGTTGCTGGTGGACGACGGCCATATGATCGCCGAGAGCTACGGTGTCTGGGTTGAGAAGAGCATGTACGGCAAAAAGTACATGGGCGTCGAGCGCTCGCATTTCGTGATCGACGAGCAAGGGACGATCATCCAGGCTGACGTGAAGGTGAAGCCGGCCGACAGCGTCGCGCGGGCAGTGGCGGCCCTCTCATAAGGTGGGCGCCGCATGCGATCGTCACACGGTCGCCGAACTCTGGTGGTGCGTATTATCACGGCGATGAACCACATTTCGGCGGGCGACCACGTTGGGTCGCCCTTACGCCGATCAGTCGTAGGCATCACGATCACGTTGTCGGATCATTAGGGGAGGCTTTGGAGAAACTCCTGCAGCCGCGCCACCTCGGCCGGCGATCCAGCTTTTCAAGCAACGCGCTCTGCCGCGCGAGCGCGTACCCCGCCGCCACATAGATCAGGCCGTCGTAGGCGGGTTGGAAGCGATCCTGGAACGCTTGCGGCCGACTGCACAACTCGGCTTCGGCCCAATCGGTGAACGCCGTCACCTGTGCGTCGGGCAGGAGCGCCAGGAAGAAGATCATCTGGCGCCAGGCATAGGCCCAGTTCTTGATTGTAAGCAAATCAAGAGCGGCGCAGGCTAATCGCCCACGCCGCTCTGCCCGACTGTCCCTGGCTCCTGGCTCCTGTAGCCTACGCCGCCTGCACCACTCCCAGGGTCAAGATTGCCTCGCGCACAACGTCGTGAAACGACACCAGAGTGCGAGGATAGGTTTGCAGCAACCTTGTCGGATCGAAGCGCATCTCAGCGGTGGCCATATGGATCGCCGTGCGTATTAAACGCGCCTGACCTTCATTGAACGGCGCGATCAGCAGCGCCATGAACCGCAGCACCGGCAGCGGAACATGATTGATCCGCACTGTCTTGCCCAGCGCACTGGCATACAACTCGGCCACCTGCGTATGTGTCAGGTTTTCGGCGCCGAGATCGATCGTCTTATTGCGCAGCGCCGTATCTTGCAAGGCCAGCAACGCAAAGGCAACCACATCGCGCTCGGAGATGAAACTGATCGGGTTTGTCCCCGGCCCAAACAGGGTTGTCTTGCCCTGCGTCAGCACTGATCGGCCGATCAACTCGCCCCAGATCTCCATAAATGCCGCCGGGCGCAAAATGGTATGTCCCAGGCCGCTGGCTCGCAAATACTCCTCGGTTGCGAACTTGTGTCGGAAGAAGTCGATCGGATGGTCGGAGCTTGCGCCTAATGCCGAGATATAAACGAATCGGCCGACTCTGGCCCATTTTGCCGCATCAATAAAGGCGTGGTATCCATCAAGATCCACGCGCTGCGAGCTGTTCGCGCCCGTGCCGATCATCCCATGGGCCGTCGCCAACACATGATCGATGCCTTGCAGCGCCGGCTTGAAGGTGTCGGCGTCGGTCAAATCGAAGCGCGCCACCTCTGCACCGAGATCTTGCAACTCAGCCATCCGGCCTGGATTACGCGCCGCCACGCGCACCCGTGCGCCATCGGCCAGCAGCGCTCGCGCTACCGCGCCGCCGATTCTGCCCGTGCCGCTCACGATCAGGTACATCGCCGCCCTCCTTGTCGTTGCAACCGCTGTGCTGAAACGGCAGAGCCACATCCGCATGCGGCTCGACAGGTATCTCGACCACGTATTCCCTATCGTCAACAGGTTGTCATGCTGAGTAACGTTACTGTACGTTCTGATCGGCGTTTTGTCATGGTGTAGTTCAGCGACCGGGGTTGTGGTAGCATAACCCGGCCCTGGGCAATGCAGAATGCAAATGCAAAATTGCAGCATTTGCAAGGTAAAAGCACAGCCCAGGCTATCACAGAAGGTGAATCGGCTCATGCAAGCGGCTCGCAATCGTCACATCATCATCGCAGGCAATATCGGCGTCGGCAAAAGCACGCTTGTCGGCATGCTGGCCGAGCAACTCGGCTGGACGCCGATCTACGAACTTGAGCAGTCGCATCCTTACCTCGACGAGTTTTACGCCGATCCGCAACGCTGGGGCTTTCACTCGCAGATCTGGTTTCTTACCCGCCGGTTTACGCAGCACCAGCAGGTGCGCGCGATTCCCGGCACGGTGGTGCAGGATCGCAGCATCTACGAGGATGCCGCCGTTTTTGCCGCCGGGCTCCATGCGCAACATATTCTCTCCGACCGCGATTACGCGATCTATCGCCAGCTCTATACGGCGATCGTCCACGAACTCCCGCCGCCGGAACTGGTGGTCTATCTGCGGGCAAGTATCCCCGTGCTCCTGCAACGGATCGCCGCGCGCGCCCGCCCGGCCGAGCAACATATCCGCCCCGAATACCTGCATAGCCTGGAACAGCGCTACGAAGCCTGGGTCGGTGCATGGAGTCTTTGCCCGCTGCTCACCATCGATACCGACAACCTCGACTTGATCAACGACGAGGTTGCCCGGCAGGCGTTGATTCGGCGGATTGCGGCGGGGTGATTTCAGGGGTTACTCGGGGCGCTGCCCCGGCCCCGGTGGCAGGCCGTACACTTCTCGTCCATGACTGGCCGAATGTCTTTCTCATAGGTCAGATTCTTGTCTTCCCCGGAGGGATAGGGATAGTAACGATGCAGCCTTCGGCCTGGGTATGTGGCCGTTCGACTGGCTTGTCCGCCAGCACGGACTCCAGCGCTGTGGTGCAGCCATGCTGCACCACAGCCTCCGCAGCAAGGATCCAGGCCCCCACCGCGTGCTCCCGTGTCACGGTAGCGTTAGGCAGACCGCCGAGGATTCGCTCGTAGGCTGCGGGGTCCTCTGAGGGGTGCGGCCGCACGACGACGTGTAGGTCCGGCCGCTCCACGGCGACGCGGTGCGCGGCCTTTGCGAACGCAACGAACTGCCGCGTCGCATACTCCCAGTATTCGAGGTGCCGTGTCTGTGGCGGGCATGTCACCGGTCGGGGTCATCCCGCCGGGCGGTGAAAACGTACGCCGCACCTTGGCCGTGATTGGCGATGCTGAGGTTGGTGTTGAAGAGAACGAACCGACCAACGCGGTGCCGGATCGCACGGGCCAGGCTGCCGAACAGCACGTCACGCATCGGCTGGAGGTAAAGATCGAATCTCGGATGGCCGGTCACCTCTACAGGCACGGAACCAGGTCCCAGTCTCGCCTGATAAACGCCTTGCTGGTACCGGCCCCACGTGCACACGCGATCTCGATGGTCGAGGACGCTCGGATCGAGTCGGCGGTCTCCCAGAAGAACCACTTCTCCGTCGAGTACCGCCTGCGCGGCTCGGACGCGGCCGCGACGTATCCCGACATCGCGCGCGTGGTGCGCGGGGTCGAGGACGACGAGACCATCGTGCGCTCCGACGGCCGCGAGGCGGTCGGCCTCGGTGTCATGCGCCAGTCACGAGCCAACACCATCGGGATCTCCAATCGGGTGCGCGCGCAGCTCGACCAGATTCGCCCGACGCTGCCGGTCGGCATGGAGGTGGCGATCGG
>JAAUQO010000221.1 GCA_012032775.1 Oscillochloris sp.
GCCCGCCGCGGCGAACGGGTGGTGATCTCGACCAATACGATCAACTTGCAGGATCAGCTCTTCTTCAAAGATATTCCCGACCTGCAACGGATCATGGCGAACGGCAACAACAGCGACGAGCCGCCCTTCACCGCCGCCCTGCTCAAAGGTCGCGGTAATTATCTCTGCCTCAAACGCTATAACGATCTGCGGCGCAACGACAATCATAACCCCGACGAAGTCCGCACGCTCTTGAAAGTGCAGCTCTGGATTCCCGTCACCGCAAGCGGCGATAAGTCGGAACTGTTGCTGATGGATCGCGAAAATGCGGCCTGGTCGCGCATGAATGTCACGCCGGAAACATGCACCGGCCCACGGTGCTCGTTCTTCCGCGAATGCTTCTTCTTCAAGGCGCGCCGGCAGGCCGAAGCCGCCCATCTGCTCGTGGTGAACCACGCCCTTATGCTGGCCGATCTGGCTGCGCAGTCGAATGTGTTGCCGGCCTACGATCATCTGGTGATCGACGAGGCCCACAATCTGGAAGATGTCGCCACCGATCAACTGAGCTTCAAGGTTGATCAGGCGGCGCTGCTGACATTTCTCGACGATCTGTATGCGACCGGCGGGGTGCAGATTGTGAGTGGTCTGCTCTCCGAGTTGCCGAATCTGCTGCGCGAAGGGCTTGATCCGGCTGTCGGCGAGCGGATCGAGGCGATCGGCACGCAGATCCGCCCGGCGATCGAGCGCGCCCGCACCAATGTTTATGAATGCTTCAATCTGCTGACCCATTTTGTGGTGCGCGAGGTTGAGGCCAATCAGTACGATACCCGGCTGCGGCTTACGCCGGGGGTGCGCAATAAGCCGGCCTGGCTGGAAGTGCAGGCCGCCTGGACGAATCTGCTCGACGCAATGACGACCATCGGCGACGGGATTGCGAAGATCGAGATGCTGCTGCGCGAAGCCGAAGATCACGAGATCGCCGGCTTCGACGAGTTGCTGCTGCGGATCGAGTTTCTGCGTCGCTTCGCCACTGATGTATGTGTGCGCAGCGGCCACATTATCTTCGGCGACGAGGAGAGTATCTGCTGGCTTACCCACGACCGGCTGCGCGATGTGCTGACCCTTACGGCGGCGCCGTTGAGTGTGGCCGAGATGTTGCAGGCGCAACTCTTCGCCCAGAAGCAGACCACGGTGCTGGCGTCGGCAACCATGACGATCGAACATAGTTTTGAGTTCATGAAGGGTCGGATCGGTCTGCCGGAGGCCAAGGAGTTGATGCTCGAATCGCCGTTCGACTACGAGCGCCAGGCGCTGGTTTATATCCCCAACGACATCCCCGAGCCGAATCAGCGCGGCTATCAGCAGATGATCGAGCAGGCATTGGTCGATCTCTGCACGGCAACCGGCGGGCGCACGCTGGCCTTATTCACGGCGAATAGCGCACTCCGCCAGACTTACGCGGCAATTCAGGAACCATTGGAGAACGAAGAGATCGCGGTGCTGGCCCAGGGCCTCGACGGCTCGCGCCGTTCGTTGCTGGAACGCTTCAAAGAGTTTCCGCGCACGGTGTTGTTGGGGACAAGCAGCTTCTGGGAGGGCGTAGACGTGGTGGGCGAAGCGCTCTCGGTGCTGGTGATCGCCAAACTGCCGTTCAGCGTGCCGACCGACCCGATCTTCGCGGCCCGTTCGGAGCAATTCGCCGACCCATTCGGCGAGTTCAGTGTGCCCCAGAGTATTCTGAAGTTCAAGCAGGGCTTCGGGCGCCTGATCCGCTCACGCGAGGATCGCGGGATTGTGGTGGTACTGGACAAGCGCTTGCTGACGAAGAAATACGGCAACCAGTTCCTTGGCTCGTTGCCGAACACCCGCGTGCGGACGGGGCCGTTGGCGCAATTGCCATTGTTGGCGGCGCGATTTTTGGTATAAAAAACCGGGCCGGCGACCGGCGTAGAAACGCAAGCTGTTGCATCTCTACCTGTGTCTCGCCGACCCGGTTTTCGTTCTTAGCGCGGCGGAAGTTTCGGCGCCTTTACCGGCGCCGCAACCGGCACCGTGTCACCCCTGGCCCGGCGCAGAATATCGTCAACGTCGAGGCCGGCCTCTTTCGCCAGGCGAATTTGCTCCAACAAACGCGCCTCGGCTTCAGTCTGCCGGGTCTGCGTATCAGTCAGGCGGCGCTGCTCATATTCCTGCTCAAACAAGCGATCCTCACGCGCCTGATCCTCCGCCCATTTCCAGGCCTGCTCCCAGAACAGCCCGGCTTCGCGGAAGAACAGCCCAAAAATTCCGGTCGTCTTACCGGGAGGCAGCTCGCTCATGGTAGGCTCCTTCGTGTCTCACACCTTATGCGTATTCTATTACTCATAGAGCAAAAAGTCAACGTAGCACCGACGGCATAGCGTTGCAATTACACAAGGAGAATGCTATAATTCCGCCAACGAATGATTTCATATATGCAATAGCGCAGGCAGTCGGAGGAGTTGCGCCGGTCGTCTGTGCATGCAAGGAGGCGCCGATGACGGCCTCGCGATCCCTTTCGGGCGTCTCGGCCCATACGCGCTTTGTGGACTTGAATGGGCAGGCGAACCATGTCTTTCGCTTCGCGGCCCCGGTAGCCCTGGCGTACGAGTACTTCTGCGATGTTCCGGCGGTTTTCCGGTTATTGCCGGATGCACTTGATGTCTACGCCTATGGCCCCGACCGCTACCGTCTGATCATCGGTGCCAGCGACGGCCATGGACACACCATGGCGGCGATCTTCGATCTGCAGGCGATCTTTGCTCCCGGCCATATCAGCATTGTCCCCACCGAAGACGGCCCGCCGAATGATCTGCCGGGGATCGTCTTTCCCGGATCTCTGGCTGCCGAAGCGATCTTTCAACCGCATCCAGCAAACACCGTCGTCGATTATGCGTTGCACATCGAGATGAGTATCCCGGTGCCGTCGGTGTTGCGCCTGATGCCGGCCCAATTCCTCCAGGGCCTCGGCGAACGGGCAATGCAATATAAAATGTCCCAGATGGTCAATGGCTTCACCCAGGGCGTCGAGAGCGATTTTCACGCCTGGGTTACCAGCGGGTAGACGACCGAATATAGAGCGGTGAGCACAACCGGCTACCGGAGCAGATCACAAGGCCGCGACGAAAATAGTATTCGTCGCGGCCTTCAAATTCTCGCCGGCAATCAAACCGATTACTTGGCAGCGCATCTGCCCGGCTGTTGTAATATCCTAAACATTCACCGCCCGGCTTTTGAGAAATGAAGCACGAAAGGTGGCGCTGCCGATCGTCAGCAGATCGCCCTCGTTCAAACGGCCCTGCCTGCTGACGCGCTGGCCGTTCACGGCTACAAGCGCGCCGGCTTCCAGCGGCGCCACAAACCAACCGCCGAGCGCCTGACGCACTTCAGCATGACGCGGAAGAATCTGACGATCGTGGAGAACAATATCGCAGGTGGCGGAACTACCGATCAGGCATATGCGTTGCGCCACTGTCAGTGGTTTTCCAAGGTATGAGCCCGTAACCCCTACCAGCGTCATCTCCTGCGCCATTGCATCTTCCTTTCGCCTGGTCTGTGGGCAGCGGGCGGGCTGCGTCGTGTGTATGTAGTAGCTAGTAGTACCATTTCACTCCACTGTTGTCAAGATCTAACCTGAAGCGATTTCCAGTACCGGCGGGCAGATCTTTGGATCGCGATGCTGTTGCAGCCGGGATGGTATACTCTGATCGGCAAACCTACTCCGCCGGAGGAATCTATGGCAGGCGATCAGATCCAGCGGGTTCGCATCTATCTACAAAGCAATGATCGCTGGGAGAATCGAACACTTTATCAGGCCTTGCTCGATGAGTTGCAACGCAGCGGGGCCACCGGAGCCACCGCCCTGAGCGGTCTGGCCGGTTTCGGCCCGCGCCGGCGCCTCAGGCCGCTGGCCAATGCCGCCGCCGATCAGGTACCGGTGGTGATCGAGTGGATCGATCATAGCGAGCGGATCGAGCGCTTGCTGCCGCTGATCGACGCCATGCTCGACGATGCGTTGGTAACCCGCGAGGATGTGCAGGTACATCGGGCGGTGTTGCGCGCGCGCGGCCCCTTCGCCGCCGATCGCACCGTCGGCGATGTGATGCGCCCCGCGCCGCCCACCGTCAGCGCCGAACAACCACTGAGCGCCGCCCTGGCTGTGATGACCAGTCAGCAGCTTGGCGCACTGCCGATCGTCGATGATGCCGGCAACCTGATCGGGTTGCTCACCACACGCGATCTGGCCTGGCGGGCCGGATTGCGGCTGGATTTCGCCACCCTCGATCTGCTCACGCCCGGCGAACGCGATCCAATCTTGACCCCGCTGATCGGGCGGGTTGTTCGAGATGTCATGAGCAGTGATCCACGCAGTGTGCTTGTCGATACGACGATCGCCGAGGCTCTGGTGACCATGATCGAATGGGGCTACAGCCATGTGCCGGTGGTCGATCGTAGCGAGCGGCTTGTGGGCGCACTCGGCGCCGCCGAAGTGCTGCAAGCCGCCGTCGAACAGGTTAGTGCGGCGAATCAGGCTGTGCGCGACGCCGAACAACCGGCGACTGTGCGACTGGTGATGGGTGCGGCGCCCATAAGTGTCGCCCTTGGGCAACCGCTCGCCCTGGCCCTCGCAGCGCTCCTGGCCGATCGCGAACACCGGGTGCTGGTTGTCGATGCCGACGGCAAACTGATCGGCCAGATCAGCGCCCACCATGCCCTGAGCAACCTCAGCGGTGATGAACGAGCACGTTTGCTCGCAGCGCTGCAACGTGAAGAACCCACACCGCTCGCCGGACTTCCCGGCAGCGACCGCCCCCTCGACCACATGGTGGAAGCCCCGCCGCCAGGGCTTGCCCCCGAATTGCCTATTCTCGATGCCGCCCGCCGGCTGCTCGAACTTGGCGTTGAACGGGCGCCGGTTCTGAGCACCGAACAGCGATTGTTGGGTATAATAACGCGGGGCGGCCTTGTGCGCGCCCTTATGCAACAAAGTGAATAGCGACGGCTGCTGTATCTGCGCCGTCACCCTACACCAACGACTATGACAAAAACAGTGCTTATTACCGGTGGCGCGGCTTCCTCGGCATCAATCTCGTACGCTACATGCTCAATAAAGGCTGGCGCGTGCGCTCGCTCGACATCGCACCCTTCGACTACCCTGAGCGCAATCAGATCGAAGAGATCACCGGCGACATCCGTGATCGCGCTGTGGTCGATCGTTCGGTTAAGGACGCCGATCTGGTGGTGCATACTGCGGCCGCGCTGCCGCTCTACAAACCCGCCGATATTTTTTCGACCGATATCGACGGCACCCGCAATGTGATCCAGTCCTCCGCCCAACAGAAGGTCGAGCGCTTTGTCTATATCTCGACGACGGCGGTCTATGGGATCCCCGACCATCACCCGCTGCTGGAGGACGATAAGCTCAGTGGTGTCGGGCCGTACGGCGAGGCCAAGGTGCAGGCCGAGCAACTCTGTGTCGCCTATCGCGATCAGGGCATGATCGTGCCGATCTTGCGGCCCAAGTCGTTTATCGGCCCCGAACGGCTCGGCATCTTCGCAATGCTCTATGATTGGGCCAAGGACGGCAAGAATTTCCCCTTGCCCGGCAGCGGCAAGAACCGTTACCAACTGCTCGATGTCGAAGATCTCTGCGAGGCGATCTATCGCTGCGCCACGCTGCCGCCCGAACAGGCCAACGATACCTTTAATGTCGGCGCCAAAGAGTTCACGACCATTCGTGAGGATTTTCAGGCGGTGCTCGACGCCGCCGGCTTCGGCAAAAAGATCATCACATTCCCCGCCGCGCCGATGACCGCCGCCCTCGCCGTGCTGGAGCAACTGAAGCTCTCGCCGGTGTACAAGTGGGCCTACGGCACCGTCACCGAGGATTCGTTCGTCGCAGTTGAGAAGGCCGAGCAGCAACTCGGCTTCACACCCCGATTCTCGAACAAAGACGCATTGGTGCGTAACTATCGCTGGTATGTCGAGAATCTGGACAAATTCGGCCATGCCACCGGTGTCTCGCACCGCGTGCCCTGGAACCAGGGCATCCTGAAGGTTGCAAAGCTGTTCTTCTAAGTTATGTTTTGTAGCGCCTGGCCGACGTTATTGGTCAAGCGCTACAAAGGAACGTATCATGAGCGATCAACCCGGCCGGCGCCGCGCTACGTTGTTCGTCACCTGCATCGTCGATCAGATCTACCCGTCGATCGGCCAGGCCAGTGTGGCGCTGCTCGAATCTCAGGCGGTGGAAGTGCAAGTGCCGCGTGGGCTGACATGCTGCGGCCAGATGGCGTTTAACGCCGGTTTTCGCGACGAAGCGTATGCTGTGGCCGGGCGTACGATCGAGGTGTTGCGCAATCAGGGTGATGTGGTGCTGCCGTCCGGCTCATGTGCCGCGATGATCCGTCACCTCTACCACGAATTGTTCGACGGCACGCCCTATGCCCGTCCGGCCGAAGAACTCGCCGCGCGCACCTATGAACTGACTGAATACCTGGTCGATGTGCTTGGCGTGGCCGATGTCGGCGCCCGTTTTGCCGGCAGCGTCACTTTCCACGATGCATGCCACGGCCTGCGTTACCTTGGTCTGGGCAAGCAGGCCCGTACCCTGCTCGATCAGGTGGCCGAGGCTGAGGTAAAGCCGCTGCCCGGCTGCGATCAGTGCTGTGGCTTCGGCGGGCTCTTCGCCGTTAAGCAAGCCGCGATCTCCGAGGCCATGATGCTGCGCAAACTCGACGGCATCACATCCGCCGAGGCCGATCTGGTTGTTACCGCCGATGCCTCGTGTATGACGCAGATCGCCGGCGGCCTTTCACGACGGAACAGCCGTATCAAAACCCGCCATATCGCCGAGTTGTTGGCGAACATGGTCGATGCACGGCCGTAGGCTGCGCCGTAGCGACGCAACATCTTGCCCATGTCCGGCGTGGTGTTGGCGGTTAGCCACCAACACCACATCGCAGCTGTCGCTGCTGGAACAGCGGCAAACTGGGGAGTTGCAAACCCGACGCCCCACGCCCTATGTCTGCACCTGTGGTACACTAGAGCCACACCACCTGATGCTTGCCATCACCAGATTTCGTGATTCACCAATCCTGATGAGGGGACCATGGCTGCTTCCACGATCTCCTTTTATGATCGCGTCGATACCGCCCTTCACGACGACACGCTGAAAACGGCACTCAGCCGGGCCACCGACCGCTTTATCGGTAATCGCGCCGGCGCAATCGGCGCCCTGAGCGACGCCGGTTCGTTGCACGATCAGGCCCGTGCCCTGCGCGCCCATGCCCTCGCCAACCTCGACCAACTGCTCGTTCGGCTTGCCGCCAATGTCGAAGCCTGCGGCGGTAATGTCTGCTGGGCCTCCGACGGCGCCGAAGCCCGCCGCTATATCAGCGAACTCGCCCGCGCGCGCGGCGTCCGTAGCATCGTCAAATCGAAATCCATGGCCTCGGAGGAGATCCATCTCAACGAGGCGCTCGAAGAGGCCGGCCTCGAAGTGGTTGAGACCGATCTCGGCGAATATATCATTCAGCTCGCCGGCGAAACACCGTCTCATATCATCGCACCCTCGATCCACAAAACCCGTGAGCAGGTCAGCGATCTCTTTCACAAACATCTCGGCGTCCCGAAGACCGACGACATCCCGACGATGACGCAGACCGCCCGCACCACCCTGCGCCAACGCTTCTTGCAGGCCGACATGGGGATCAGCGGCGTGAACTTCGGCGTCGCCGACGAAGGCGCGATCGTGATTGTCGAGAATGAAGGCAACGCCCGCTTATCTACCACGGTGCCGCGCATCCATGTGGCGATCATGGGGATCGAGCGCATCGTCGAGAAATTCGACGATCTCGCCGTGATGCTGCAAGTGCTGGCGCGCTCGGCCACCGGCCAGAAGCTCAGTGTCTACACCAGCATTATCAGCGGCCCGGCCCGCCTCGGTGAACCCGACGGCCCTGAAGAGTTTCACCTGGTGCTGCTCGATAATGGTCGTTCGCGGATTCTCGGCGGCGCATACGCCGAGTCGCTGATGTGTATCCGCTGCGGCGCCTGCCTCAACGCCTGCCCGGTCTACCAGGCGATCGGCGGCCATGCCTACGGCGGCGTCTACTCGGGTCCGATCGGTGCCGTGCTTACGCCGCTGCTCCAACCCGATTTGCCCGATGTCCATATGCTGCCCCAGGCCAGTTCGCTTTGTGGCGCCTGCCAGGAAGTTTGCCCGGTGCGGATCGCAATCCCCGATATGCTGCTGCGCCTGCGCGCCGATGCCGTCAAGGCCGGAAAGTATCATCCGGCCGAGAAGGCCGCCATCCAGAGCTATGCGATCACCATGCGCAACCCGACCCTGTACCGGGCCAGCGGCAACGCCGGTCGCCTCGCCTCACGCTTGATCGGCCGCAAAGGCCGCATCCGTCGCCTGCCGCCGCCTTTGCACCTGTGGACCAGAATGCGTGATTTTCCGGCGCTACCTGCGAAGAGTTTTTCGGAGCTCTGGGAAGAGCGAAACCGCAACGGTTAAGAAGATTTTATCCTCTGATACATGCTTGCGAGGTAAGCCAAGCCGATTTACCGGCGCTGGGGCTTTCAGATCTGCGGCCCCTTCGGCAGCTATCGCGACGATCCACGCAGTATCTTTATGGAGAAGCAGATCGCGCACAACGAAATGTGATCATTGGGCCAAACCTTAGATGTTGCATCAAACTGAGAACAATCGTATGAGCCGCGAACAAATTCTGAACACCCTCCGCAGTTCACTGGCCTCGCGCCGCACATGGCTTGAGCACGAAGCCGGCCGCGCGCCGCATACGCCGCCGGCCTACGTCTTGCCGCCCGCCGATGATCTCGCCACGCAGTTCGCTGAAGAGTTAGGCAAACTCGAAGGTCGAGTCTATCTGGTAAGCGACGACGAGGACGCGCTGGAACAGATCGGGACATTATTGGACGAACGCAACGCTACTCAGATCAATACATGGGATCTGGACGCGATTGGGCTACCCGGCCTGGGCGAATTGCTGCAACAGCGCGGCATCACATTGCTGCAAGGCAATATCCAGGGCGACGAGCGCAAGCCGCGCCTGCAAAACCTCGAACCGGCGCCGGTCTGCATCTCCGGCGCCGACCTCGCGATCGCCG
This sequence comes from Oscillochloris sp., assembly GCA_012032775.1. GTDB lineage: Bacteria > Chloroflexota > Chloroflexia > Chloroflexales > Chloroflexaceae > JAAUQO01. Next base: position 9,136 of record JAAUQO010000221.1, read on the forward strand.
AGAGCGGCACGCTCCTGCTGCGGCATGGCGCCGGCCGCCCGCG
>JAAUQO010000222.1 GCA_012032775.1 Oscillochloris sp.
GATGTCCGGCGCCGAACCGTGCACCGGCTCGAAGATCGAGGGCGCCGTGCGCTCCGGATTGATGTTGCCCGAGGGCGCGATCCCGATGGTGCCGGCAGTCGCCGGACCGAGGTCGGAGAGGATGTCGCCGAACAGGTTGGTGGTGACGATCACGTCGAACGCTTCCGGACGCTGCACCAGGCGCAGCGCGGCGGTATCGACCAGTAGTTCGTCGGCGACGACATCCGGGTAATCGGCGGCGATGTCGAAGGCGGCGCTGCGGAACAGGCCGCATGTCTCGCGCAGGACATTCGCCTTATGGACGATGGTTACTTTTGGGCCGGCGGGGCGCGCACGCTGCCGGGCGAGTTCGAATGCGGCGCGCACAATCCGTTCGCTGGCGGCACGTGTGATCACCCGCTCGGCGATCGCCGTCGCGCAGCCGTGGGAAGAGTTGATTAATGGGAATCGGCATACATTACTCGTGTGAAACGCCGGCATTCTCCTGGATAAACTTGACGATATCCTGGGTTGAGGAGCCTGGCCCAAATACCGCCGCGATCCCGTGTTCGGCCTTCAAAACGTCGGCGTCGGCGTCGGAGATGATGCCGCCGGCGACAATCAACACATCGTCCATGCCGTGATCACGCAGCAACTGCATCACCTTCGGTAGCAACGTCATGTGTGCGCCGGAAAGGATCGACAACCCGATCACATCCACATCTTCCTGCAGGGCCGCTTCGACAATCATCTGTGGGGTTTGCTGTAAACCGGTGTAGATCACTTCCATCCCGGCATCGCGCAGCGCTCGTGCAATCACTTTGGCGCCACGGTCGTGGCCGTCAAGTCCGGGCTTGCCAACGAGCACACGGATCGTTCGCTCCATAATAGCCCCCTTCAATCGACAATTCGTACCTCGATTATAGCACGGTGCGATTCAGAAAGATTTGTACGGTTCGCTATTTTTTGGCCCGGCCGAAAACAGCGAACTGCCCTGCGAATCGTAAGGAAATTTTGACACACTTTAGGCATAATGCCTCTATGCAATCGCGTCGCGCTGGCTATAATAGACAATAGATTGATCCTCTTCGCGCGAATTTAGAGGAAGCAGCATGAGTTCCCGCTTAGTGAAGATTGCTACACTTGTTACGCTGCCGTTGGTCTTGATCCTTGTGATCGCTGTCTGGACTCGCCCCGTCGATGCCCGCGAAGTGCATGATTTTGCCCCGCCGTTATCTGAAAGCATGAGTCAGGCCAGTGTCGCAGCGGCAAATGCCCGTAGCGCAGTTGACCGGGCGCTGATCGGCCGCGAGTTGGGCCTGACCAATCCCCTGGTGTTGCCTGCAGTTCAGACGATCTATTTCGAGCAGACCGGCCATCACCTGAGTAATCGCAGCGGTTTCCTCGATTACTGGCGTGCCAATGGCCAGACGGTGATCTTCGGGTATCCGGTCAGCGAAGAGATCGTCGAAAACGGGCGGATTGTGCAGTATTTCGAGCGGGCGCGTTTCGAATACCATCCGGCTCAGGGCGCCGCGCCGGCCCAGGTGCGGCTGGGCCTGATCGGTCACGAGATCCTGGCCTATCAGGGTATGCCGGCCGGGATCCCCGATCCGCAGAACGGCGCGCGCTACTTTCCTGAAACCCAACATTCCCTTTGGGGTGAATTTCTGAAGTATTGGGAACGCCGCGGCGGTCTGGATCGTTTCGGCTACCCGCTCAGTGAAGTCGTGGATGAGAACGGGCGCCAGGTACAGTACTTCGAGCGGGCGAAGATGGAGTACCATCCCGAGGATATGATCGGTTTCTTCCGCAGTATGGAGCGCTACAACGGCTTTAATCTCGACACGCTCTTCGAGGTGCGGCTCGGCGATATCGGTCGTCGGTTGGCGTTGTTGCGCGGGTTCGATATCGCACCGGTAGCGCAATTGGCCGGCTCGGCTGTCTGGCACCCGGCGATCTGGCAGCGCCATATTGATGTCGATCTGAGTAATCAGTGGCTCACTGCGTATGAGGGCGATCTGGTGGTTTATCAGGCGCCGATCGCAACCGGCCGCGACGGCTTTAATACGCCGACCGGCGAGTACGCGATCTATTATCGGCTGCCGATGCAGTCGATGAGCGGCTGTGCGGGCGGCGAGTGCTGGGATGTGCCGAATGTGCCCTGGGTGCAATATGTCGTCGGTGGGGTTGCCTTACACGGCACCTATTGGCACGATGCCCACGGCAGCGGGGTGCGCATGTCTCACGGCTGCATCAATCTGCGTATCGACGATGCCCAGTGGCTCTATGAGTGGGCCGATATCGGTACAACGGTCTCGATCCACTACTAAATACGCGCTGGGGTTCGGTGCGGCTCACGTTGCTCGTTTCGGGCAAAACGAGCAGCACCTATGCTACAATGCCCCAGCTATGGAAGACAGCATTCGCCTGATCGATACCCACGCCCATGTGGCGCTGAATCAGTTCGCCGCCGATCGCGAAGCGGTGATTGACCGCGCCCAGGCGGCGGGCGTCGTACGCCAGATCGAGATCGGCTACGACTTGCCGTCATCTGCGGCCGCGATCGCCCTGGCCGAGCACTATCCGCATATCTTCGCCGTTGTCGGCCTGCAACCCAATCACATCCCCGAGGCTCCCGACGATTGGCTCGATCAGGTGCGCCGGCTCGCCGCACATCCGAAAGTAGTCGCGATCGGCGAGATCGGCCTTGATTATCATTGGATGAAGGCGCCGCCCGAGTTGCAGGAGCGCGCCTTTCGCGAACAATTGGCCCTTGCTCGTAGCCTCGACCTGCCGGTTGTTATCCATAGCCGCGAAGCTCAGGACGACACGCTGCGCATTCTTTCCGCTGCTGCACGCGCTCAACCCGGTATCATGCACTCGTTCTCCGGCGATTGGCTCTACGCTCAGGCATGCCTGGAGATCGGCTTTTTACTTTCGTTCTCCGGGCCGGTTACGTTCGGCAAAGCCACTGCGATGCACGAAGTTGCCCGGCTTGCGCCGGCCGAGATGATTTTGACTGAGACCGATAGCCCGTATCTGACGCCGCATCCCTATCGCGGGCGCCGCAACGAGCCGGCGTATGTGCGCTTTGTTGCCGAGCGGTTGGCCGAATTGCGTGGGCTGCCGCTGGCCGAAGTCGCGGCGCAGGTCTGGGCCAATGCCGAACGGGTGTTTCCAAGAATGCGTGACCCGGTGGCGGGGTAAAAAGGCGTCATACCGACCAATTCCCCCATCTTCGTGTCCTTTGTGCGCTTCATATCCTTTGTCGTCCATTCTGCCCGGCTGTATCCTAATATCCTGTATCCTACCCTTATGAGTGCAATTTCTCTGCCCCGACAACAGCAAAGCCGCTCCTTCGGCACGGAACTGCTTGATCTGCTGCCCGGTGCCTTGTTAACCGGCCTGATGAGCGGCGCCGTTGTGTATACCCTGTCGATTTCCCGCTGGGCGCCCGGCCTGGATATTCTGCCGACGATGGCCTTGCCCGGTCTGATCGTCGGGGTGTTGTTGGCCCGGATGCGCTGGTTGCCTGCCTGGTTGGCCCATCTGCTGAGCGCGGTTTTGAGCCTGACCTGGGCGGTACAATTACTTGGCACCTTGATGGATGCGCGCCTGGATACATGGCGCGATCAGGCCACCGATTTACTGCTGCGCACCCTGAATTGGGGCCGCGTGATCGGCAGCGGTGGGCGCGGCGAAGACATTTTGCTGTTTGTGGCGGCGCTTTGTTTGCTCTGCTGGCTGCTGGCCTACAGCACCGCCTGGATGGTCTTCCGGCGCAATTGGACCTGGCGACCGGTGGTGCTCAATGCGATCGTGATTCTGGTTAACTACACCTATGTATTACCCAAGCCCGATGGCGCATTCTTTGTATTTCTTTCATCGGCGCTGCTGTTGCTGGTCTATCAGCATGTTCGCGAGCGACAGGCCCAGTGGGATGCCCAGCGGATCGAATATCCCGACCTGCTGCCGCTGCGCTTTGTCTGGTCGGCGGCGCTGGTCTGTGGGTTGCTGATTCTGATCACGGCAGCGCTGCGGGCAGTGTCACGATCGAGCGGGCCACAGCGACGTGGGACACGATCAGCAGGCCGTTCAAGCTGGCCCGCGAGCGTTGGGAGGATCTATTCAGCACGATCAACGCCCAGCCCGGCTCCGGCAGCGGCGCGTTTACCGCCCGCGGCGCGAATTTCGGTGGCGCACGCCAACTCAGCGATCGGCTGGTGATGTATGTGCGCTCGACCGAGTACGACTACTGGCGGGCGGTGGCCTTCGATCGTTATTCCAGCGAGGGCTGGCAGAACACCGTCGGCGAGCAGGCCCGTGCCGCACTTGGCGTCGGCACGCCCGAGCAGGCCCGTACCCCGCTTGAACCCGACCAGGGCTTGCCGCTGTTCGATGTCGGCGGGCGAATCGAGGTCGAGCAGTCGTTCCAACTGGCTGAAGATCGCCAGGATGATCTTATCCTTGTTGGTGGGATGGCGCAACGGGTGAGCATTCCGACCCTGGTGGAACATAACTATCAGCAGGTTGGGGCGCAACTTGAGCCGAATTACGATGAGACCGCCTTGATCGTGGCCGAAGAAGAGTTACGTGCGGGCACCACATTCACCGTGACGGCTCTGGTGTCGAAGGTCGATGTGGAGAGTTTGCGCGCGGCCGGGGCCGATTATCCGCAGTGGGTGCGTGAGCGCTACCTGCAACTGCCCGACACAGTGACCCAGCGCACCCGCGAGCGCGCAGCCCAAATCGTGAATGATGCCGGCGCAGTCACACCCTACGATCAGGCAATCGCGATTCAGGAGTACCTGCGCACCTTTCGCTACGACGAAGCCATTCCGGCGCCGCCGGCCGATCGCGAGCCGGTTGACTGGTTCCTGTTCGATCAGCGCTCCGGCTACTGCGACTACTTCGCCTCGTCGATGGTGGTGATGTTGCGTTCGCAAGGCATTCCCGCCCGTTGGGTGCGTGGCTACGCCGGCGGCGAGTTCGATGCCGAACAGGGCGTATACATCGTGCGTGAGAACATCGCCCATAGCTGGCCCGAAATCTATTTTCCCGGCGTCGGCTGGGAGCGCTTCGAGCCGACGCCGGCGACCTACACCAGCCTGCCGCAGCGCCCGCTTACCTCGATCTTTGGTGAAGACACCAGCGAGAACGGCCAATTGGCGGGCGGGCCAGTACCTGATCCCAGCCGCTTTGAAGAACTGGACGATGGGTTGGATATTGTCGAGCGCGGCGTGCAACCCCTTGGTGGCCTGGCGAATCAATCCGGCGGAACCTTATCGGCGCTGATCGGCGGCCTGCTGGCCCTATTGGCCCTGTCCGGCGGAGTCCTCTATGCCTACTGGCGCTACGAGTTACGGGGCCTGAGCCCGGTTGGACAGGCCTATGGCGGCATGATCTTGCTGGCCTCGTGGGCGGGCCTGAGTCAGTCGGCGGCGCGAACGCCGCTGGAGTATGCGGCCCAACTTGGCGCAGCTTTACCTGGGCAGCGCCAGACAATCGCCCGGATCAGCGCCGCATATGTGGCCGAACGCTATCGGCGCGGCGGCAGCGCCGATCTGCCCGACGCCGAGGAGCAGCGCGAGTTGTGGAAGGCGTTGGTGCGCCATTTCTTCACCAGCCTGAACGAGCGGCTTTATGCCGCCGATCGGCGCCGGTCATAAGCAGCGGTTGTTGGTGGCGTGCCGCAATTCCGGCACACCATCAACAACCAGAGTCTATGGGCCACTCCATCAAAAGTCGGTCGGATCCACTAAAAACTCATGGTATATTGAACTAAGAAATTCAAAGAGGGCCGCTCGGTTGCGGCCTCGCCGGAAAAGTGTAACCGGCCCCGTCGCACCTGCGGCGGGGCTATTCTATGGAGTGATTTACCGCGATGAACAACCATTTTCTGAGTCGCCGCGATCATCTGCATGATCAACTTGATCGCCTGTCGCCGTCCATCAAACGCGCCTACGAGGCCGTGCAGCGCCTGGAGCGCGAGCCGGTGCCGGCCGGAGCAACGGCAGCCCGTGCCGCCCGACTGTCTGCTGCTCAGGCCATGCTCACCACCCTTAGCGAGCGCGAGCGCCGCCTGCAGATCGCCTTGCGCGCCATCGACGCCGAACTTAGCGCCTGATCGCCGCAGGCGCAACGGCGCGCCTGCAATCCCCGCGAATCCGTGCCACACGTTTTTCTGCGCTCAGATCCTCACCAGGCAGCTATTCCCCGTTTCCGACGGCCTGCTTCGATAAAAGAATTGTCATTCACGCCTGAGGAGAAAATCTACCCTCACCCGTTCATAGGTGCGCAGGGGTAGATCGATTCAGGGGGCAGATCGTGAATGGAGAAGAGCCACAGCTTTCTGCACAGCCGATCGACACCGGCGGCGATCAGGGTGTCTGGCTGCACAGCGATGTCGCCCAGGCTCAACTGATCGAGGCGCCGTTTATTGGGCGCGACAACGAACTCCAGCAACTCCTCAAAAGCTATTATGCGGTGCTTGAAACCAATGCGCCGCGCCTGATCACCATTGTCGGCGATGCCGGGATCGGCAAATCGCGTTTGGCCGACGAATTTCGGGCCTGGATCGGCCGTCTGCCTGAAGATGCGGCCATATACGCCCTGGACGCCGATTACCACGCCCATGCGCAGCCATACAGCACGCTGCGCCGGCTGATTGTCAGCTTGTTCAAAATCAGCCCTACCCACACGCCTGCCCAGGTTCGTAATCGGCTCGAACGCGGCATTATGCGGCTGCTTGGCCGTGATCAGATCGCCAAAGTCCATGTGATCGGCCAACTGGTCGGCTATGATTTCAGCCACAGCCCACACATTCGCGGGATTTTGAATGATCCGCAGCAGATCCGTGATCGTGCGGTGTACTATGCCGTACAGTGTCTGGCTGCGCTGAGTGCGCGCATTCCACTGGTGCTGTTGCTCGACGATTTCCACGAAGCCGATGATGCGTCGCTCGATCTGATCGCGCGGGTCTGCCGCGAGGGAGTTGGCCTACGCCTAATGGTCGTGTGTCTGGCGCGCCAACGCTTGCTTGAGCGTCGTCCTAGTTGGGGCACCGAGCAGGGCGCGGCCATGATCTCGCTACCGGCCCTGAGTGCGCATCATACCAGGCAACTGGTGAATGCGATCTTGCACCAGGCAGTCTCAATTCCGGCCCAGCTACGCCGCATCGTGGTGCGACGCTCGGCCGGCAATCCTTATTTTGTCGAAGAATTGTTGCGTATGTTGCTCAGCGACGGCGTGATTGAACCGCGAGCGAGCGGCTGGTTGATCCATCGCCATCGGCTGGAGCAGCAACAGGTGCCCAAGTCACTCGACGAATTGTTGCAGGCGCGGCTACAACTGATTAGCCCGGCGGAACGCGGCATGCTGGAGCGAGCGGCGGTTGTCGGGCACACGTTCTGGTCGGGGGCGATCCTGGCAACTTATGAACAGAGTCTGGCGGTAGGTGCGCCATTGCCGCCCAAACCGGAAGATCTGCTGACGAAATTGACATTGCGGCGCCTGATTATCACTCGTTCTGTCTCGCAATTGCCGGGCGAAGTTGAATGCTCGTTCGAGCATGAGTTGCTGCACGAAGTGGTCTATCGGCATATTCACCCTGCGCGCCGCCGACAATATCATCGCCGGATTGCCGAGTGGCTGATTGAGCGTAGCGCCGGCCAATCGGACATCTTCGCCGGCCAGATCGCCGCCCATCTTGAACCGGCCGGTGCAGCGGCGGAAGCCGGAGGGTGGTATCTGCGGGCGGGACAGCATGCGTTGGAACGCCATGCAACCATCAATGCGGCCGGTCTTTTGCGGCATGCATTACGCCTGGTGCCGGAGCACGATCAGCGGCGCCGGATCGCGGTTCACCTGGGCCTGGCCGAATGCCGGTTGGCTGAGGCGCGGTTTAGCGACGCCCTGGAAGACTTCCAGCACATGGCCGAACTTGCGGCGCAGGTGGGTGATAGTGCGGCCGAGGCCCGGGCATGGAATGGTATCGCCGCTGTGTACGACAACCGGGTTGAACCACGAATGGCGTTGGAAAGCGCCGAGCGGGCGATTGCATTGGCGGAGCGAATCGGCGACAGCGACGCGCTCAGTACCGGATTGGTGCGAATGGCCTGGGCAACCCTGCGGCTTGATGATCCCGATCGTGCGCTGGAACTTGGGCAGCGGGCATTGATGATTGCGGAAGCAGGTGCGGATCCGGCCGGTATAGCGCGTAGCAAAGGTGCGATTGGCCTGGCCTACGAACATCGTGGGGATTATGAGCGGGCGGCGCACGCAATCGCCGATGCTTTACGGGTCTGCCAGGCGCATAGCGATCTGCGGCAGGTGAGTGTCCACCTGAACAATCTCGGCTATCTGGCGAATGCCCGCGGCGATTACCCAACGGCGCTGCAACAACTACGCGAAAACATTCGGGTGTGCCGTGAGATCGGGAACCGGATCGGCGAAATCTATGCGCTGAGCAATCTCGGCACCGCGTTGAATGGACTCGGTCTTTATGAGGAAGCTGAGGGCGAGAGCCGGCGCGGGATCGGGTTGTGTGCGATCACCCGTGCAGCGGTGTTTTCGGATTTTTATCGTGAACTGGCCCTGGCCTGCCTGGGGCAAAGGCGGATCGACGAGGCGCTTGAGGCCGCCCAACAGGCGCTCGATCTGGCCCGGCGCGCAGAGAGTGGCCGCGAGGCCGGCATGGCCTGGCGGGCGCTCGGCTCGGTGATCAGCCAACTCGACGATTCGCAGGGCGCGCTGGCCTGTTTCGCCGAAAGTGTGCGCCTGCTTGAGGCTGCGGGCGCCGCCGGTGAGCATGCACGTACGCTGCGGGCATGGGCGCTGCACCTGCGTAACAACGGCTCCGGGAGCGAGGCGGTCTTGCTCTGGGAAGCATCGCGCGAAGCATTTCGGGCGCTTGGAATGCAACACGAACTGGCACAGATGATGTCATAAATTCACGGCTTTAGCCGCGGACTTGGCCCTGACGAGAACGCCCTGCCCATCTCACAGATTGCTCCCCTTCAGGGGCGGAAGCCCAGCAGCTTGAGGACTCTGTTGGTTAAACCTTTTTTTTACGAGTTAGGGCACACCGCTCAGGGCCAAGGCGAGAAACCGTGAGCGCCGAGGATAGGGACCAGGTCTGGGCGTATCGTCCAGCCAGGCTACGAAGCGGGTCAGATTGATGGCGATCCCG
>JAAUQO010000223.1 GCA_012032775.1 Oscillochloris sp.
CTACTTAGATATTGCACTCAATATACGTCCCAAATTCTTCGTTATAGAAAATGTAAGAGGGCTTCTTTCCAGCCCCTCTCAAGCATCGCCCTCACTATTTGCGAGGCGACACCTATCCCGAACTATCTTTTGATGAAATGCCGGGCGGTGCGTTATATCTCGTTCTTGATCTCATTAAACAAGCAGGTTACGGGTACTCTTTTCATCTTTATAATGCAGCAAATTTTGGAAGCCCTCAAATTCGAGAACGCGTTGTTATTATTTGCAGTCGAGATGGAAAAAACCGCCCTTTCTTACGCCGACCCACGCTGAAAATGGAGAATACGATTTACCTAAGTGGAAGACATTCCGTGATGCGACATTGGATCTCACTATTCATACTCATATTAACTTTCCAGAAAAGCGACTAAAATTTTACCGTATGCTTTCAGAGGGCCAGAATTGGCGTTCTCTACCTGAGCCACTTCAAAAAGAGGCTTTAGGTAATGCGTATTATGCGGGCGGTGGAAAAACAGGGTTCCTGAGAAGAATTTACTGGGATAAACCTACTCCTACGCTTGTTACACATCCTGCAATGCCAGCAACCGATTTAGCACATCCTGTAGAAGATCGGCCACTCTCCGTCGAAGAGTACAAACGGCTTCAGGAGTTTCCTGACAGTTGGCAATTTGCCGGGCCGATTCTAGAGCAGTATCGGCAGATTGGCAACGCTGTTCCAGCAAGCCTAGGGCAAGCTATTGGACGGTTAATCGTCCAACTCCTCAGAGGTGAAGAAGTAGGTAATCTACCGGGCTTTACGTATTCTCGCTACCGTGATGCGAGTGATCATGAATGGCTAAACAAATTCACAACCACTGCGAAACGGACACGCGTAGTTCAAAACCCGCTATTCTAAAGGAAGGATGTCACCTGGATCACGTAAGCTTCTCAGCCTTTCGCTAGAAATATATGATCGAACATAGTTTTCAAAACCTTGCTCATTTAGGTTATACCCCTGCATGAGTGAAGGCAAGTTACTCCAATTTGTAGCACCGGTTCGAGAAAAAGTGCGAAACCACTTTTGAATAATTGTACCCTGTCGAATGGCACTACTCGATGAATTTTCAGAGTTATCTCTATTTTTAATTTGCAGGGCAAGCCATTGTTCCTGCCGGTCTCGTCGTATAAAATCAACGGCTTTAACAAAACCTCCACAACACCAATACCATCCAGACGGTCGCAACTCTTTGTCAAGATAACGCTCTAATAAGGCTCCAACACAATTTTCTGCACTCATTGCCAATTGGTGTTCAATTTTTATACGTTCAACTTCCTGCTTTGCATAACCAAATGCCTCCATCATTGCCAAGCTTACGATTTCATCCGGGACAGTACGCGGGTTACCTGGTAAGTCAGACTTGCGATATCCTGCAAAATACTTTTGAGCTAAAATCTGTAGGCCCGAGCTTGTAAAAACTGACGGAATATTACCTTTGGAACGCCAAGACAAACTATTTGGATTGTCAGCAAGAAAGTTGCAAACTTCAGCAAATGCTTCTACAAGACCGGCCTCATCGCCTTGGTCATTGCTATACTCAGCGGCCACTGTTACCGCCAAAGACTTATCAAAATCCATCGCTCGCTCCTCGCTTTTTTCAGTAAATCCTGATTACACTTCCTGCGTTTACCATAACCGGCCTGGACGGCCTGCAAGCCTTCTACCTATCGGCGCTGTTTCACGGCCTGGAACAACTGTACCTGCCGCTGCTGGCGGAGTAAGGTTTGGGCTGAGTAAGATTGGCAGGGCGGCGCACGTTCCGCCCTGCGCAGCCTGTATCCTGTATCCTCCCAGCTTGTGGTACGATAGCCGTATACCCATCTGGTTATCCGGCGCGTAGCGGCGATAGGCGGCGAGCCTGCTGCGTGTGCCAGCATCTGTGCCGCCGTAAATCGCGAGGAGGGAGACGTGCAGGTTAATCCGTCGATCTTCAAGGCGTACGATATTCGCGGGATTCATCCAACTGATTTGAACGAAGATGTCGCGTATCTGATCGGGCGGGCCTTTGTGACGTTTGTCGGCGCAGAAACCGTTATCCTCGGCCGTGATATGCGTATCTCCGGCCCAACCATGTTCGACGCCGTCAAGCGCGGGATCACCGACCAGGGCGCCGATGTCGCCGATATCGGCATGGTTAGCACCGACCAGTACTATTTCGCCTGCTCGGAGCTGGGTTTGCCCGGGATGATGGTGACGGCCTCGCATAACCCGAAGGAGTACAGCGGCTTCAAGATGGTGCGCAAGATGCCCTACTTGCTCAGCGGCGACGAGGGCATCCAGGATCTGCGCAAACTCGTCGAGAGTGAGAACTTCCCGACGCCGACCCGCAAGGGCACGGTGAAGAGCTACGATTTCAAAGAGCAGTTCGTGCAGAAGGTACTCTCGCTGGTTGATGTGAGCGCGTTTAAGAATCTGAAGGTGATCGCCGACACCGGCAACGGCATGGTCGGCCCGATTCTGAGCGAGATTTACAACCGCCTGCCGATCACCTTTGAAGGTATGTACCTCGATCCCGACGGCACGCTGCCCAACCACGGGCTTGATCCGCTCCAGCCCGAAAATCGCGCCGAATTGCAGGCCCGTGTGAAGGCCGAAGGCTTTGATATCGGGTTTTTGTTCGACGGCGATGGCGACCGCTTCTTCGCGATCGACGATCGTGGCGAGTTTATCTCCGGCGATTTTCTCACCGCCATCCTGGGTGAGTACTTGCTTGAGAAGTACCCCAACTCCAAGATCCTCTACGATGTGCGCGCTTCCTGGGCGGTGCCGGATTTGATCAAGCAGAAGGGCGGTACGCCGCTGATGGAGCGGGTTGGGCATGCCTTTATTAAGCAGCGCATGGCCAGCGAAGATGCGGTCTTCGCCGGTGAAGTAACCGGCCACTACTACTTCAAGGATTTCTTCTACGCCGATTCGGGCATTGTTCCGTCGCTCTACCTGATGGAGATGCTTTCGAAGCGCAATGTGAAGATGAGCGACGTGTTGCAGGAGCTTGAGGCGAAGTACTTCATCTCCGGCGAGATCAATTCGCGTGTGGCCGATGTACCGGCGACGTTGAAGGCGATCGCCGGGCGCTATAGCGACGCGAAGATCGAGCGCATGGACGGTGTCTCGGTTGGCTATGACAGTTGGCACTTCAATGTGCGCGGCTCGAACACCGAACCATTGATCCGCCTGAATCTGGAGTCGATCGCCTCGCCTGAGGAGATGGCGGCGAAGCGCGATGAGGTGCTCGCGATTATTCGCAGCTAGAGAATTCTTGTGGCGGCGCACCCTGTACGCCGCCACAAGGTTCTTTACATCGGGTTCATCGCCGGTTGATCGAGGCGCGCCGGTTCGACCGCAACCGGGCGCCGGCTGAAGGCCAGGCTCCCCAATGTCAGGATAAAGCTCGTCAGGGCCACCAGCCAGCCGAGGAACGGGATCAGGCTGAGCAACAGAATAATCGCCGCACCCAGGGCCAGGGCCACCATCGCCGAATCATCGCGGCCCATCTGCTGCAAGATCAGCCGGCCGAGCCAGAGTCCGCTGATCAGCGGGCTTAAGTACCAGATTGTGGTAAGCCCGGCGAAGAGGAACAGCAGCAGCGTAATGCCGGGGAACCAGCCCCAGAACAACACCATCACGAAGACGAGCAGCGCCGAGAGGATCGGCAGGAAGATCAACAGGATCGCCGCGCCGATTCCATATAGCGTTACCTGGCCGGGTTGCGCGCCGATCATGTCCGCCGGGCGCGTGATCGTTCGTGGAGCGAAGCGTATAATCAGCAACCCCAGCACCACAATCCCGAGCATAGTCATCGCGGTTTGCCACAGATCGCGCGCAAACAGCGCTGTTGCCGATGGCGCCGGCCGGCTCGTGGCCTGCGTAAACACCACGTCTTCGCTGACATTCGCCGGCACATCAATGCGGGTTTCGTTGGTATAGGCCAGTTGCCCGTTCACATACGCTTGCGAGCCGAAGAACAGTTGGTTGCCGTAGAGTTCGGCGTCCTGGCCGACCCGACCATTCAGGGACAGTATTTCGGCGCCCATCAGCAGATCGCCGTCAACGGCGCCGTCGAGTCGTACTTCGCCGCCGAAAAGGCCGGCGTTGCCGCCGATGGTTGCCTCAGGGCCGATCCGTACGCCGGCCGGTACACTCGGTGTGCCGGTATCCGGTACGAAGCTCCCGCCGGGCCCGCCGCCGCCGGCAGCATACAGGTCGTCGCCGATCGTGCCGCTCACCTGAATACCGGCGCCCGCCGCACGTACATCATCGTTCACCTGACCGCTGATCAGCACACTTCCGGCGGCGAGATTGACATCACCTTCGACCGTGCCGCTGATCTCGATATAAGCGGCGGTTGCGATCAAGTCGCCTTGAATCGTCCCATCGATGTACACTTCCTGCGCCGCAATATACAGATCATCCGCGACCACCTCGTCCGCCCGCAGACGATAGATCTCGCCGCCGGTCTGGGCAAGGGCTGTGCCGACCAGGAGCAGCGCTGTCAGCCCTCCGAACAGGGCTGCGAAGCGCCGCCATGTGGTTCTGTCGAGCATCGCTGACTCCTTTCCGGTTGGATTGAATAAGGCCCACGCCGGACATAGCAACGCCTGGCCATGCGCCCACCGTAGGTGTACCATATTCCACGCCAGAAGGGTGAATCGATCCGATAACTATAGGGGAAGAGAACGCAATATAAAGACGCCGGAGGTCGCGTCTTTATACTGCGATGGTATCAGGTACCTGTTTTGCTACGCAAGCCATCCTGCAGCAACCAGGCCGAAGATAATTACACCGGCCAGAATGCGGTAGACGCCGAAGGCGGCGAAGCTGTGGTTGGCGATGTAGCGTAGCAGCCAGCCGATCGTCAGGTAGCCGACGATCATCGCAACCACGGCGCCGAGCAAGAGATTACCCCAGTCGCCGGCGGTGATCTGATCGAGGCTACTGAGCAGATCGACCAGTGTAGCCCCGCCCAGAGTTGGGATCGAGAGGTAGAAGGAGAAGGCCGTGGCGGTGCGTCGATCGAGACCGGCCAGGAGGCCGCCGACGATCGAGGCACCCGAACGCGAGACGCCGGGGATCAGGGCGAAGATCTGAGCGATGCCGATCCCGATCGCCTGTTTCAAGGTTACATCGCCGAGTTCGCCGGTGTGTGCTTCGCGCGTGGGCAGTAATTCCAGCAGCAGAAAGATCACGCCGCCGATGATCAGGGCGCCGGCGATCAGTTGGGGGGTATCGAACAGCACGGCCTTGATCTGTTCGCGAAAGACGATCCCGATCGCTGCCGCCGGGATTGTGGCAATCACAATACTCAACCAGAGCCGGCGGGCCTGGATCACGTCGTCGGTATCGGCTTGTCCGATCACCGCACGGGCCTGCGCCAGCAAGTCGTTCAGATAAAACACCACCACGGCGATCACGGTGCCGAACTGAATCGCGATCTCAAACGTGCCGCCGATACTACCTTCAAAACCAAGTAGTTTGGAGGTAATCAATAAGTGGCCGGTGGACGAGATCGGCAGCCATTCGGTGATGCCTTGAACAACGCCGAGAATGATGATCTTCCACCATTCAGGATTGAATGGTACCGTGATGGCAAGGGCGATCAGGAGGAGGACGGTCGCGGCGATAACGAACGGGATTGGCAGGCGGGCAGTGGCGAGCGGAGCGCTGGTGGTCTGATTTGACATGGTATAGATATGGTTTATGCTGGGTTGCGGCTAAACTCAACTACGGGCCGAGCAGTGTTCGGCGCAGAGCTTTGGCGGCTGATGTATCGAGGCCGCGTAATTCAGCCGGTGTCATGAGCGGATCGGGCCGGTCGCTGTTGAGAAGCCAGGCCATACGAACCCGCAGACCGGAAATTGCCGTGGCAGTATACCAGCCCTCGGCGTCGGAGCGTACAGCCTGATATGTGCCGTCGGGCTGGAGCGTATTTGGCAGGGAACTGCTGCTTCGCCAATGTGTGCCACCTGCTCTATACCCAATCATTGTTCCGCCGCTGCCCGGCTGTACCCCGTATCCTAGAGCATCCCCTCGGCCTGAAGCATGCCGATCGCATCGTCGAGAGCTTCGGCGGTGCCGGCGATTTCATCGGGGCCATGGGCCGCACTTACGAAACCGCTGCGCCCACGCATCAGATCGATGCCGTTGAGTTGCAGCGCCAGGCGCAGTGCATTGGCGAGTTTCGGGTCGCCGCCGCTCTTGAGTCTGGCCAGTGGCACATCGACCGGCGCCTGGCCCGGCTCCACCGCCGACTGCGGATCGGCGAACAGATGGAAGATCGACTCGTCGCCGTAGGCCGTCCAGCCGCGGAGTTTATGGGCACTCAGCACATCATTCAACATTGCCCGCAAGGCTGCTCCGCTTGTCGAGGCAACCGTTGTCGGCTCGCCGCTCGCAACCAATTCCAGCACGGTAACGCCGGCGGCGGCCGAGAGTGGATTGGCGTTGTAGGTGCCCTGATGACGGATGCGCCCATTGCGCCCTTGTTGCGGGTCGGCGGCGAGGCGTTCAAGCAGATCGGCGCGCCCGACGATCGCGCCGCCGGGCAGCCCGCCGGCCAGAATCTTGGCCAGGCAAGTTAGATCGGCGGTAATGCCGGCACGGGCCTGAGCGCCGCCGGGGCTGATTCGAAAGCCTGTCACCACCTCGTCGCAGATCAGGAGCGTGTCGTGGTCGCGGGTAAGGCTGCGTAATGCGGGCAGGAAGCCATCGGGTAGCGGCACCACGCCATACGCCGCGCCGGTCGGCTCCAGAATCACGGCGGCGATATCATCGCGAGTAGCAAGGGTGTCGGCGACGACGGCGAGGTCGGCGGGGAGCGTGAGTACATGGCCAACATGTGACGGCAAGAGTCCGGCGTGGGGATCATCGGGATCGGCGCCGGGGGCGAGGCCGTCGTGCCAGCCGTGAAAATGCCCGGCAAAACGCACAATCGTCGCCCGACCGGTGGCGGCGCGCGCGAGCCGGATCGCGAGCATGGTGGCTTCGGTGCCTGAGGCGGTGAACCGCACCCGTTCGGCACCGGGAACCAGTTGCTGCACCAACTCGGCCCAGCGCAACTCCAGGGCATGGCCGGCGCCGTAGTGCGTGCCGCGGGCAAGTTGTTCCGCCACGGCTGCGGTAACGGCAGGATGGGCGTGACCAAGCAAGAGCGCGCCGTGGCCGCACCAGTAGTCGATCATCCGATTGTCATCGACACCCCACTTATAGGGGCCGGCGGCGCGTTCAATATACAGGGGAAACGGTACTGCGGTGCGGCCGTCGTGGGTGACTCCGCCGGGGAACCGTTGGGCGGCTTCGGCGGCCAGAGCGGCCGAGCGCGCGAAGCGTTCGCGGTAGCGCGTTTCAAGCATTGCTAAATCCCATATTCGAGCCGGCGGATCAGGGCCACCGGCAGACCGGCCTCGGTCATCTCGCGTTGCGTACGTGTGATATCGTAGGCGATCCGATGGTAGCGAATCGTGGCGGCGGCGGTATCGAGGATAGCATAGGCAGCGCGCGGATCTTTGTCGCGGGGTTGGCCGACACTGCCGGGGTTAATAAAGTAGCGCACATGGCGATCGGTCAGATCGATCGTCTGGCCGTTATCAGCCAGAAAGCGCTCACAGCGTTCGCCGGCGTGGTTGAGCCGAAAGCCCATCTGCACATGCGAGTGGCCGATCAAGCAGACTTGCTGGTTGAAGAGTTCGAAATTCGCCATGGCCTGATCGTGCATAAGCAGATACTCCCAGATCGGCTGGCGCGGACTGCCGTGGGCCATTGTGAAGCGGCCATCGATATCGCGGTTCGGCTTGAGTTCTTCGAGCCAGGCCCGATTCTCGGGGCTAAGTTGTTCGCCGTTCCAGATATTGGCTTGCCGTGCATCGGGGTTAAAATCGTGCAGATCGATCTTACCGAGGCAGGCCAGATCATGATTTCCGGTAATCGCAACCGCCTCACGATCGCGCATCAGCGTGATACATTCGTTAGGTCGCGGCCCATAACCGATCGTATCGCCCAGGCACCAGAGCGCATCATACGAGCCGGCCGCGATAAAGACAGCCTCGATTGCTGCCAGATTTGAGTGGATATCGGAAATAATCAGGATGCGCATAACGATTATGTTGCCTTTTTGACGCTGGTTCGCCCGCTGCCTATAATTGAAGCCGACTGTACAGCTGAGGAGCTTCGTTTCATGGTCGAGCCGTCGGGTCATTGCCCATATTTGGGGCTGAAACAAAATCAGGCGATCCGCTTTGCATCGCCGACGCCCGAGCATCGCTGCTTTGTTAGTGGTCAGGCGTTGGATATTCCGCAAACGCCGTCCGATTACCAATCGGCATTTTGTTTATCGCCCGACCATATCAAGTGTCCATTATACACGGGAGCGGGCATGCCTTCAACGATGCCTGCTCCGGTATTGACGCAGCCCGAACCTGCGGCGGCGGCAGCCGGTTTGAGTGGCTGGCTCACGAGTTTGCCGCGCCGCGAGCGAACGATCTATCTGGCGTTGCTGGTGCTGCTCGCCGGTATTCTGGCGGTCTATGCGTTTGCCGGATTTGGTCTGGTGAGCGGTGGCGGATTTTTTGGCGGTTCCGGCCCTGAGCCGCCCGTCGGTACGACTGCGCCGGTAGTGGCGCCGGCTGCGACGGAAACGGCTACCGTAACGGCAACATCCAGCCCGACAATTGCGCCGACCGATACGGCCACTGCGACATTGTCGCCGACGATTGTTGAAGCAACCGCAACTGATGTGCCATCGCCGACGGCAACTAATGTGGCGCCGACGCGACGTTCTTGCCGACAATCCCGCCCGCGCCGACAATCCCGCCTGCGCCGACAATCCCGCCGCCGACAAGCACACCGACGAATACACCGACTGATTTGCAGCCGATCACCAGTACTCCGGTGCCGACCGCCTCGCCGACTGTGGCGGTGATTCCGACGCTCACCAGCTCACCGGCAGAACCGTCGAGTACATCGGTTCCGCCAACTGCAGAGCCGTCGAGTACGTCGGCGGCAACGATTGAGCCGGCGCCTTCGGATGAGCCGACGGCTGAACCACTTCCGACGGCCGAGCCGCTTCCGACCGAAGGGCCGCCGCCGACCGAAGCGCCGCCGGAGCAGCCGGCGCCGACGACCGAGCC
>JAAUQO010000224.1 GCA_012032775.1 Oscillochloris sp.
CCAGATTCTGTTCATTTACTTCACGCTTACCTTCATCTATGGCCTGCTGGCTATGGTTCTGGCGCTCGTGTTTGGGGCGCTGGCTGCCCACGCGCTGCGTACCTTGTTAACGAGCATGTTAGGTATTGTCCCTGGGCGATTGACCCTTTCTTCCTCTGCCGCTATCGTCCAGATCGTGGTCTCATTAGCAGCCCCTTTGCTGGTTGCCACTGGCCCCATATTGCAGGGATCGGGCATCACTGTTCGGGAAGCGATTTCCTCGTACGGTCTCACCGGCGGTGGTGGCTGGCTCGATATCTTGCTGGCCAGGCTGGAGTTTCTGTCACGGATGATTACCATGGCTATCAGCAATACCTTTCGAAAAAAAATGCGCGTCAGTCTGGTGCTGGTCGCGCTGGTTGGTGCGGGGATGATGTTTATTGGTGTGCTGAGTGTGCAAAATTCAATCAATCGCACCTTTAATGACATTTATTTAGAGATTTTTCAAGCCGACATTGCCTTTACTTTACCCGAACCAGAGCTTATTAGCGAGATGAACAGCCTTACGCTTGGGTATGCAGCGGTCGATGCGGTTGAAACGCACCTCAACGCCCAGGCTACGGCCAGTGCAACCAATGATCCCGATGCTGGAGAAGAAACAACCAGCGTCACCGGTATCCCAGTGCCCTCTTCCATTTATCAGCCCGATATCACCGGCGGACGATGGCTCTTGCCGGAGGATCGTTTCGCTGTTGTTGTCAACAATGCCTTTGCAGAAAAGCTCAATGTAGCGATTGGCGATTGGATTACGCTCGATATTTCGGGTGAATCCGAGCTTGAGTTGCAGATTGTCGGCTTTATGTATGAGCCAATTGTGGGCAATGCGAATATCGCCTACCTGCCTCAGCGAACCTTGCAAGATGAAATGGGTGAAACAAATCAGGCGAATCAGGTTTGGATACAAATCGACGCTGCAAGCCCAATCGAAACGAGCCAGCACGCCACCAACCTGCGTGCAATCTATGCCACTGCGGGCATTGAGCCAAGCATTACCGATGAAGATACGTTGACGGAGCAGACGGCCAGTCAGGTCGATTCGCTGAGCGTGCTGGTATTGCTGCTCTTTATTCTGGCCGTCATTATTGCAGCGGTGGGGGGCATTGCCTTAAGTGGCGCCCTGGGCATTAATGTGCTGGAGCGGCGGCGCGAAATTGGGGTTTTGCGCTCAATTGGGGCTGGTAATCGCGCCATCGTGACGCTGTTCATCACTGAGGGCATTTTGATCGGGTGGCTGAGTTGGCTCATCGCCGTTCCCTTCAGTATCGCCATCGGAAATGGTTTGACTCAAGCGGTTGAGTCGGCGTTGGGTGCTGATTTTACCTATGTTTATTCACCACTGAGTTTGTTCTACTGGTTCGTCATTGTCACCGTACTGGCCGTTTTTGCCAGTTGGACGCCAACCAGGCAAGCGATTCAAGTGAGTGTTCGGGAGAGTTTATCGTATGAATAGTTCGAATACCGCGCTCAATGCATCAGGTTCAAGTCTCATCGATGCACAACATGTGATCAAACGATTTCCGGTTGGGGATAATCACGTCACCATCTTAAAAGGGATCTCGTTTCAAATCGAGCGCGGGGAATTTGTTTCAATTGTTGGGCCATCGGGCAATGGCAAATCAACCTTACTCAATATGATTACCGGGATCGACCGTCCCAGCGAAGGCCATATCAGGGCGGTCGGTCAACAACTAACCAGTCTCAGCGAAAATGAACTGGCGCTGTGGCGACGTCACAATGTCGGCATCATCTTTCAATTCTTTCAGATGTTGCCGTCGCTTACCCTGGCCGAAAACATCATTTTGCCGATGGATCTGGCCGACAAGTACACGCCTAAGGAAAGGCGTGAACGAGCCTTGCACCTCCTGGATCAAGTCGGTTTAGCCAATCAAGCCGCAAAGCTGCCGTCCGAGGTGAGCGGCGGACAGCAACAGCGGGCCGGCATTGCCCGAGCGATGGCAAACGACCCGCCCTTGATCATCGGGGACGAACCGACCGGTCGGCTTGACCCGAAAGGCGCCGTCCTGTGCTTTGAACTGTTCGAAAGCTGGATAGCCCAAGGCAAAACGATGCTGATGGTCACCCATGACAAGGCATTAGCCGAACGAGTTGCCCGCAAAATTGAAATCTACGATGGCCATATAACGGGAGATCATCGGATCGACCAGACGGCAATGAAGACAGGGATGCCGGCATGACCACTCTTCAAGAAACTCCCAATCACCTGATCATCAAATCTTTCGCCCAAAGACGGCGGCTGATTATTGGTCTGACCCTCCTTGTGTTTGGCTTGCTGGTTGCTTTCGCCGTCTTTTTTCGCCTGATCCAACTACGCACACTGCTCGCCGATGAACTGATCCAACTGCCTCTTCCCGCCCAAAGCGAACAAGTGTCGTCTGCCGGTGAATTTGTGGTGCGGCTGAGTTATGAAGGTGTACGCTCCGTTACCCGTGGGGCCAGACTCGTCGTGGGTCTGGGCTTTCTGAGTTTCATTGCCGGGGCAATCGTGTTGGCGGGATATAAACCCGGGCAGTCATGACCTTCGACAAGACCAGTCGGCACGTTACCCTGGTTGAGTCAGATCGATTTTTCCGGCCTCAGGTGGCCCATTACCCGTTTGAAGCGATTTCCGCAGTGCGCGTGGAGCGAGATCGTTCGTTCGTCAGCAAGGGCGATACTGTTTTTACGGTTCAGCTGGAAATTCATTTGAATGATCCGACCCGGAGCGAATCCGACTTTGTTTACAAAAAGCCGATTTTACTCGGTCAGTTCAAACATAACCGCGCCTGGGCTCAGGATACGGCAGAAAAGATAAAGGCGATTATCGCATAGCACGGGCGACCCACGCAGGCGGACGATCGGCCACAGGCCATAACGGCGCGACTTCAGTCGTATGCCGCACAGACACTCTAGAGATAGGATTTTCACGATGCGCAAGATCATGATCGGAGGCCTGCTGGCTCTGGCCCTGGCCGGAATCACAACCTGTAGCAACAACCCGGTTCAGCCGGTTCAGGTTGATCGGCCCTTCCAACCCCAACCTACCGTTACGATACCGCCTGTCACGGCTCCGAGTGGCGTGATCGCCGAGGGGCGGGTGCTGCCCGCCGAGCACGTGAGCCTGGCCTTCGAGATGCCGGGCACGGTGGCCGAGATCCTGGTCGCTGAGGGCGACATGGTTACCGAAGGGCAAGCGCTGGCCCGCCTCGATACCCGCGACCTGGTGCTCCAGGTCGAGCAGGCCCAGGTGAGCCTCGACCAGGCCCAGGCCGATTATGATAAGCTGCTTGAGGGAGCAACGCCCGAGCAGGTGGCCGCCGCCGAGGCCGAGATCGCCCGTGCCGAGGGCAGCCTCCAGGCTACCCAATTCGGTGTGACCCAGGCCGACATTGCCGCCGCACAGGCTGATCTTGCGAGCGCCCGAGCGAGTCTGGCCGAACTCCAGGCCGGCCCCAAGAATCCCGACATCCAATCAGCTCAGGCCGTAGTCGATCAGTCACGGGCCAACCTGCAAAGCCAGCGCAACGCACTGTCGCAGACGAAGAGCAATGCCGAGCTCCAACTGACCCAGGCTGCCAACGCCCTGCGCAATGCCCAGGATGAGTATAGCCGGATCTACTGGGACAACCGCGATAAGGAGCGCCTGCCCGGCGATCTGCCTCAGGAACTGATCGACGCCGAGGCTGCCGCCTTGCGCGCCGTTGATGACAGTGAGGCAGCGTTTCAGCAGGCCGAATTGTCCTTTGAGCAGGCGCGCCAGGCCGAGCTAACCGGCATCGAAAATGCCGAGGCCCAGCTGCGCGATGCCGAGGCCCGCCTGGAGAGTCTGCTCAGTCCGGCTGACGCCGACGCGATTGCCGCCGCCCAGGCCCAGGTAGCCAACGCCCAGGCCAGGCTGGCACAGCTGACCGGCGGCGAGCGTGAGGGCAATATCGCTGCAGCCGAGGCAGGCGTGGCCAGTGCCCAGGCCAACCTCGACGAGATCAACGCGACGCCGAGCGATGCTACACTTGCGGGTGCCCTGGCTCGCATCAAGGGTGCCGAGGTTTCGCTCAAGCAGGCGGAGCTGGCCTTCGAGAAAGCCATGCTCCTGTCGCCAATCACCGGCACTGTGGCCGAACTGAACCTGAAAGTGGGCGAGGTATCCACTGGTAGCGCTGATGCGCTGGTGATCGCCGATCTGAGCAGTTGGAAGATCGAGACCGAAGACTTGACCGAGCTGGACGTGGTCAAGGTTCGCGAGGGCGATCAGGTCATCATTACCTTCGACGCCATCGACGACTTTGAACTGCCCGGCACCGTCACGACAATCAAGCCGATTGGCGAGAACCGCCAGGGCGACATTGTCTACAGCGTCACGATTACGCCCAATAGCTGGGATGACCGGTTGCGCTGGAATATGACCGCATCGGTGCGAATCGGTGAGTAAAACAGTTTTCCAACCATGCTCGGCATCGAAATACCATGTCATGCCGACCGAAAGCGAAGAATCCCGGAACGGGATTCTTCATAAGGGTTTAGAATGGCAGGTACCTGTTTGTCCCCGGTGCCATTGACCGCCGAGCCATCGGTACTCAGAATGACAAACCATTTGCGGTTGAGCCGCTACCGAGGCGTAGTAGGAGTCAGACCAGCGTGAGTCAGCTACCCAACGTAGTAGGAAGATCTGATTGTAGAGGTAGTTAGAATGCTCAAATCCGCTATAATACGTGTGCAGAGCCTATGGATAGCTGCGATCAGGGCGTTCAAACAGGAAGACAAACAGATACTCATACTCTCAGATGACAATCTGCTTGCCATCTTCCGGATTGCCGTTTTTAGTCGTCTGGTGGTAGCAATCAATGTCTATTTTCTTGCACCATATTCATTTGAATGGCTATCGCTTGTCAGACTGCTCACCATTCTGGAAACCTTGGTCCTTACAATCTATCTCCTATCGAATCCACTTCATCGCTGGCTGAAACAGCGCTTCCTACCGATTGCATTGTTGTGGGCGACCGTCATTCCACTGTTCATCACGGCCTATTCAATGTATCTCTTTCTCATCACGCCCATACCGCCTGACTTGCAAAGTGTAGCCAATATTGAAAATATTGAGAATTTTGTTGTCCTGAGTAATGTTGCGCAGACGTTGCCGGTACTCTTAATTCCGCTCCTGGTGATCAGTTGGCGCGGCACAGGGCAACAGGTGGCGTGGTTTTGCATGGGTACCAGCTTGCTCGATTTTGCCTTGATGGTTGTATTTGTTCCCTTGAGCCGTTTTGGATTTATTCTTGCATTCACACTCATCGGATTTCGTTTAATCATCCTGGGCATGGTCGGCATCATTGTGAATCAACTCGTACGTGTGCAGCGCACCCAAGCAAAAGCCTTACACGAAGCGAATGTGCATCTACGTGACGCAAATGCCCACTTGCGTGATTACGCAACGACCCGCGAACATTTAATTGCCAGCCAGGAACGCAACCGCCTCGCTCGTGAAATGCACGACACCCTTGCGGATTCATTGGCGGCGGTCATGGTGCAACTCGAAGCCGTGAAAGTCATCTGGGATATGCAGCCTGACCGAGCGAAACAACTGGTAGACGAATCGGCAGAAACGGTTCGAGGCGGCTTGCAAGAAACGCGCCGTGCCTTACAGGCCCTGCGTGCCGAAACGTTAGAAAGCATTGGATTCATCGAATCGATCCATGAATTAGCAACAACCACCCAGGCGCGCTATGGTATTAGTGTCAGTATCGATGCGAATGGCGACTCGACATGGCTATCCAGCGAACAAGAGCATATCATCTATCGCATCGTCCAAGAATCCTTACTTAACAGCATGACCCACGCGCAAGCGCAACATATTCATATTCTGTTGGATGTGAAGAACGATACACTCAAGGTTTCTGTCCGTGATGATGGGGTTGGGTTCGAGCCTGGCACGAGTAACCCTCAAGAACATTTCGGGATTCAAGGGATGCGCGAACGTGCCGCGATCATTGGCGCTGATCTTGATATCATCAGTCAAATCGGACAAGGAACGACGATCAACGTGGATCTCCAAAGGAACCCTGATGCACATTCTTATCTGTGATGACCAGAATATTATCGCTGAGGGACTGAAACTGATTTTAGAGTCGCAATATAATTTTGAAGTAACTACCGCATCCGATGGTTCGGTAGCAGTTGATCGCGTTGCCGAAGCTCAACCTGACATCGTCCTCATGGATTTGAAAATGCCAATCATGAATGGCATCAAAGCAACTGCGACGATCAAACAGCGCTTTCCCGATGTGAAAGTGTTGATCTTGACCACATATGGCGACGATGAATGGCTATTTGACGCGATTCGCAGTGGTGCTGATGGTTACTTGCTCAAGGATATTCCACACGAAGAACTCTTTAAAGCAATTCGTAGCACAGTTGCTGGAAACACTCACATTGATCCTAAAGTCGCCCGCAGAATGTTCGATCAAGTTGCCCGGCGGACACCAATTCCTAATAGCAAACTCTTGAGTAAACTCAACGACCGTGAGATTGAAATCCTACGGTTAATCTCGCGCGGTTATACCAATGGAGAAATATCCGCGACGATCCATTTATCAGAAGGTACAGTCCGCAACTATATTAGCGCGCTCTTTGCCAAATTGGATGTATCCGATAGGACACAGGCAGCCTTGTTGGGTCTGCGCTACGGGTTCGCAGACATCAGCGACGTGTGATCTCTATCTGCTATTTGAAGATTGTTTTGTGCGTGCGAGCGAAGCTCGCACGCACAAAACGAACCTCATTTTTTGTGTGTCGAGGCTCAATCTCTGTGACACAGGGCGATCTGGCGCAGATTAGTCTGCCGAAAGTAAGTGCGCAGATCGGCGGTTGGGACATAGGCGGCGATCTCCGCAACCAGGCTGCGCACCCGCAGGCGGATCTGTTCAGCGCAGTCCGGGTCGCCCTCGATGGTGCTGAGCAAAAGAAAGGAAATAAGGTCTCGGCATGGCGCAGGCTCGTCTCGGCCAACGCCACACCACGTGCAATATCGCCGAGGCCGGCATAGAGCGCGCCGAGATCGGATAGGGTCTGGGATTGCGGAACGCGAAACCCCGCCAGATTGCCCGTCTCGATACACTCCTCCATGCTGGCGATCGCGCGGTCGGGCCGTCCCTGGTTCCAATAGACTCGCCCGATCCGCAGGCGACTGTATGATTGCGCCCACAAGTTGTGCATCGCTGTCCCGATCCGATACGCCTCATCGGAACAGACAAGCGCTTGATCGTATTCGCCGCAGATGACATACAACCGGCAGAGCGTCGAGAGGCTGTCGGCGAGCATCGGCTGATTGCCCAGCCGGCGCCAATGCTCGGCCGCCTCGCGCAGCAGCGCTTCGGATGTGGTGAACTCCACCCGATTGAAAGAGCCGTGGCTCCCCAGGTCGTTCAAGATATAGGCCAGTTGTTCCGTCAGGTTCAGCTCGCGCGCCAGGGCAAGGGCCCGCTCTCCGCTGGCGATCGCGGCTTGCCACCAGTATCCGCCTCGGTGACGCCGCAGTACTCGCAGGCGAAGGCTGCACGGGTGCGCACAGCAAGGCGGAGATCAGGCGAAACAGTCATGCCGCGTGGGAAGATGGTAGGCGGTGGAGGCGCTGCTGGAGCTCGGCGATCTCGAAGCGCAGGCCGGTATTCTGAGCGTCTAGCTCCCGAATCCGGCTGCTCGTGGCGAGAATGTGCGTGATCGCCTGCTCCACCCCCGCCTGGAGGTCGCGCAGGTCATCGGGCGCGCTCAGGTTGCCAAGCATCACCGTCTCGGCAGCGTCCTGGACGGCATACCAGGCGTCAAGCTGGGCTTGCTCATCAGCGGTAAGCGTGTGCCCACGCGTCGCGCGGTCGTGTAATGCGCGCATCTGGAGTTCATCGCCAGTCATGTGCCGCCTCGTCAGTTTGTTTGCCGAGTGTTCACCAATAGCAATTTTACACATGATACCACACGAGGTTCAGCACCACCACGGAGCTCAGAGGTGTTTCAGCTGGGCGTACGACCTATTTAAGGCTGAACGACCCATCGTTGCGCCATTCGGCTGGATAGACCGAAACAGCGCCTTTCCGCATTGGGACGATGAATAGCACGGGCGCGGGCTGGCTGGGATAACGTTGCAGACTAGCCCGCGCCCGCAGAATGGCGCAGGAACGCGTCATTGGAGCCGACGATGATCGAGGCGGATTTCCCCGATCGCTACTACGCCAGCGTGCCCGCCGACGACCCGCGGTTCGGCGAGCTGCGCGAGGTGCTGGCCGCAGTGAAATAGACCGGCCGGCACAGCCCGGCGGCGCGTATGCTCGGCGAGTGGGCGCTGCTCGGCTTTCTCTTGACCACCGGTCGGCTCAGCATCAGCGAGGGCAATGGGGCTAGCGACGACGCTCCCAGGCGAGCTGCCTGACCCGCGCGAGCTGCTGGCCGCGAAACGCCAGCTGGAGGCGGCCGCCGCCGGGCTGGGCGACTTTGACGCTTAGAAGGAGACGATTATGCCCCTGACTCTGCGCCGCCGCCCCCGGCTCCCCGCGACGGAGCCGCTCGTAGCGACACCATCGCCTAGCCACGTGGTTGAGGAGCGCCCGGCACTGAGCGATCCGGAGCCGGTGCGGCCTGCGCCCACCGCACGCGGGAGCGCAGCAGGCCTGCATCAGCGCGGCCACGCCGGCGCGCGCATGCCACCTGGCGCGACCGGATGCTCGGCGAGGTGTTGTGCTTCCTGCTCGGCCTGGGCGTCTGGCTGAGCAACGCCATCTTCACTGTGCTCGGTGTCACCGCGCCGGTGGGACTCACCCCGCTGACCGGCCTGCTCGGCTTCATCTTCCACCTGCTCCTCTCCCGCGCCGAGCTCTATCTCTGGCACCGCTGGCGCGACCCGTGGTACCTGCTGCTGCTCGTCGGCTGTGTGCTCGTCGACGCCGGCACAACCCTGGTCGGGCTGCTTCCCCTTGCGGCAAAATGGTTCCCCAGGGCTGATGCAAAGTCAGCGCCGGAAGAGGATCCGGTCGATAGCGGCAGCCAATGAACGCTGAAGCGCCGCGAGATTATCCATCCCCCGCACGCGCGGCGAGGCCGC
>JAAUQO010000225.1 GCA_012032775.1 Oscillochloris sp.
CCGTGACCGCTGACCGCCGCCCGGAGTGACCGCTGACCACCGACCGCTGACCGCCGCTGGAGTGACAGTGTCGATTGTCTGTCTACCGTCTGCCGTCTGCCGTCCGTCGTCTGCCGTCTGCGGTCGGATCTCCGCCGTCTGCCGTCGGCGGTCGTCTACGCCGGTTCGATCCGATACGCACCATGGCCGAAGACGCAGGCTTTGCCGGCATGCATGAGTTCGCCGATCACCAGGATCTGCCGGGCTGCCGGCGGAACCCCACGCAGCATGCCATGTCCCACGATGCCGCCCATAGTCATCCGGCGCCGTGTGCCATCGTGATCGGAGGTGCGATCCCAATCTTCCCAGCGGATCTCCGCCCGCTCAACATGCACTGCCTCGGCTGCCGATACGACGTCGCGGTAGTTGTGATCCCACGGGCCGCTGCCGTGAAAGATGCTCATGACGCTTAGCCGCCAGCAGATCGCTCGCACAATCGCCGCCGGATCGATCTGTTGAAGAAATGCCCCTTGATGCTTGATGCGCAAGGGGCTGCGAATCGTCAGGCGCAGATCGTCCGGCAACGCCGCCGCCCGCTCCTTAACCGTAGCACGGTCGATCAACGGCAGGGCGTTGCTGTCGGCCAGCATCACGCCGTCGCGGTACAGCGGCGTACCGGTCGCGCTCCAACCATTCAGGGTGGCCGCCTGTTCGAGCACGGCCTGCGCTCGCTTTATGCCCAGGCCCATCTCGCCGAAGCGCACGAAGCCGAAGAGGAAAAAGGGCAGGTATTCGATCCCCCGTCCGATCAGGGTTAAGCCGAATTCCAGGCTCTCGCCGGCCTCTATGCGGGTGCGCCGGTCGTTCGGCAGATCGATCACAAATGGTCGCGGCACGTCGCGTAAGTCGTGGAAGCGCTCCTCACCGGCCGGATGCGGCGTCTCAAACACCCAGCGGTAGGGGCAGATCATCGCCTCGCCGCACTGCTCCGCCTGCCCCCAACATGGTTGCGGGCATGTGGCTCGCTGAAAGGCGTAGCCGAAGCCGCCCCGTAGCATGCCGCCTTTGTATTCCGGCAGAATGGCATCGTCGAGCAAACGGTAGGTCAGCCGAATGCGCAGAAAGGCCAGATCGGGCAACGGCAGATCAACCATCAGGCGGGTGCTCCTTTGTTTGCAGATGCCTCCACAGTTCGCCGCTCTATTGTAGGTATAGCCTAGGCTGTTGGCAAATGCCGCTGAGCGAATGCCAATCTTCGATGCACTGTTTCATATTTGTTCGAAGAAAGCAGCGATGACAGAATATTTATGATAAAACATCACAAAAATGCTCTAAATAGAGCGGCGTTGTTGAGATAATACACACTCTACCCTTGACAGCGGCATGATTGGTGATTATACTTGAGATGATCTCAACCACAGGCTGATTGGCACGCCTGGTGCGTTACCCCGGTTGCATTGACGGCGGTTGTGATTGTTGGCTGTCTGCATCTTGTTGTGGGGACTTCATATGATTGCTTCATTCGCCCCGCTTACGGATTTTGTATCCGAACCCGATCGTCCCGAAGTACAGCAGTTGAAAACGGTTGTCGAGCAGGTTCGTCGTGAGTCGGAAGGTTGGACCGATGAATTGTTGGTGACGATTAGTCGCGCGAAAGAGATTGTCGGGCTGCGCGAGTCGCAAATTCGCTATTATGAAGAGCTTGGCGCGTTGCAGCCCGTGACAACGTCCGGCCGGGCCGGTGCGAATCGGCTCTACAGTATCCATGATCTGCGGCGGTTACGCACGCTGGCGATTCTTTCTGAAGAACGGAAGGCCGCTGAGGCGGCCGAGTTGGTGCAACAATATGCGACCTTTATTGATGATCCGCCGCCATTGTCGCTTGCCGCAGCCTTACACCAGGAGCGGAATGCGGTTGCCGACGGCTTTTTTCTGACCCGCATCATCAGTCAACTTATTGCCGCCATCGAGACTGAGATCGAGCGGCGCTTTCAGCGTCATGGATCACATGCCACTATGCCGCAGATTGTTGGGCTTATCTATCCGGGACGCGCTTTGTTTCCTTCCGCAACGCCAAGTATTGCCGATGTTGCCGCATGTGCCGAGGCGTTGCGCCAGGCTCCGGCCGGCGCACTGGTGGCGCTTTGCCCACCTGATGATGAGCCCGATCCGCGTGTGTGGGCGCCGGAGTTGTTGGAAACGACCGGCTCCGATGCCCAGACGTTGCTGTTTTACAGTCGGGAATCGCGTCCGATTGTGGATCTCGTCGGGCATTGTTTTGCCGCCTATGTGCCGGCGCACGCGCCGGAGCAGAATGTCTTGATTGCCTTCCGCAACATGCTGCCGGACGCAGCGGAAGCGCCGTTGGCGCCTACGACACTCGAAGCGGGCCGGTCGTTCGTGCTCGATCAGTTACTTGCATTGACCGATGCGATCTTTCGCGATTTCCGGCAATCAGCGCAGGGCCGCAACTATCGCTATCGCTCCGATGGGTTTCCATTGTCGCTGACCCGCGATAGTTATGCGCAGATGCTCAAACACATCGCCGGCGTGATCTTTCCCGGCGATGATACAGCGATGGCGGTGCTGCAAGTGCCCGATGGCCTCGATCAGCCGCAAAGTTTGACCATCCTGGCGCATTTTGGATACGAAGATTATCTGCTGGCGCGGGCGAAAATCGCGTTAAAGGGCGAGGGTCAAGGGCTGAGTGGTCGGGCGTACTGTTCCGGCGAGCCATTTGTCTCGCTGGATGCCGCTGCCGATCGGCGTCGGGTGCAGTATGCCCATGAAGAAGATTGTAAGGTTGCGCTGGCGGTGCCGTTAGCGGCAACATGGGGGATTGTGCCGTTTGGGGTGTTGTATCTGGCTTCGCGGCGCGACGATCAAACGCTGGCGAGTGCGACGATATTCAGTGCCTTGATTGTCGGCGACATTCTGAGCGAATTGTTGGGGCGCTGGTGGCTCACTCGCTTGCGGCGCCAGCAAGATATCCGGCTGCACCGTCAATTAACGACCATGCTCACCTGGCTCGATAGCCTCGATTCCCACGGCCCCGGTTTTCAGCGCGGGTTGGCGGCCATCATGAAGATCG
This sequence comes from Oscillochloris sp., assembly GCA_012032775.1. Classification (GTDB taxonomy): domain Bacteria; phylum Chloroflexota; class Chloroflexia; order Chloroflexales; family Chloroflexaceae; genus JAAUQO01. The sequence goes on from JAAUQO010000225.1 coordinate 3,071, forward strand.
CCGAGGATGTGGCGGCGCAGTTTAGCCCTGAACATCTGCCGCCGAAGCATGCGTATGTAGCGCTGGCGGTGTTGGATATTGAACATTATCGCGAGACGATCCAGTCGCGCAGTAATGATCCGTTTCCCGTGTATGCCCAACTCCACGTCCGGCAGGCGATTCAGCGGGTTCTGTCGGCCGACTTCACGCAGTGCTACTGGTTCGGGAACGATCACGCCTTACTTGTGCTTGAAGATCATGGCGAAGCCAAAGCGCAGGATGTGATCGATCGGATTGTGGAACAGGTCGCCGATAGCCCGGTGCCGCTGCCGGGGCGTAACGGGCCAAAAATATTTATCACGGTGCAGCCTGCGCTCAAGGTGGTGAGTTTGCGGAGTTTGTACGATCTGGGTAGAGCGGGCATCGATAACCTGCGTCATCAGGTAACAGCTTTGATCGATTTATTGCGTGAACAGGCCGGGAAAGCCGAATCGCCACGCTGATCGGAGGGCAGAAAACAAATCTCGATAAAACTTGATTCTTGTTGAGATTTGTGCTATCTTGAAAAGACAACATACATGCTCGGCCACTGCCGCGCACGCAACCGAGAGGGAGTAACACCGAGTCGTGGTGTGCTCCCTCTCGGTGTCTTAGGAAGGAGCACCCTGATGTCCCTCGACACGATGCTGCCCAAAAATGCGGAGATGGGCTCCCGGCCGATCGTTGAAATGTATCTGATCAACGGCATCATGGTGGTTAAGCGCAGCGTGGTGGCCGGTTGGAAGGTTGGGAGACTTGGTATCCGCCAGGTGCAGCGGATGGTGAGCTACCTGGTTGCTCATGCCGATCGCGCTATTCATTGGGAAGTGCTGGCAACAATCGGCAGTCGCACCTTCGATCCCTATGCGCTGGCCAAACCGCGTAATCTCACCGCCGGCATTCGGCACCTGTTTCGGCAATGGGAGATCGAAGAAGCGCTCTATGAAGCCAACGGCTACTTCACATTGCGCCGCAATACCTGTTGGATCAGCGACACCGATCGGATCGAAAAGCACGATCGCGCAGCTACCGAGGCGGCAAGTGCCGGTGATGCGGAACAGACTCTTGCGCATCTGCAACAGGCCGGCTCCCTCTGTAACGGCCCGTACCTGCCCAATTATGATGTCCCGGAATATAGCCTGGCCCATCTCCAACAACACTGGCAAGTTTATCAGCGCGATGTGTTGCATCGCCTCGCCCGCATAGCGCTCCAACGGAGTGCGTATAACGTGGCCTTGAGTGCGGCGCAGCAAACGTTCAAGCTCGGTATCAGCGAGGCGAGCGATTGCGATCTCATGGCCGAGTGCTATACGGCACTCGGCCATATGAATAGTGCCGACTATTATCGCCGGAAGGCGGCTTCGAAGCGCCGTAACAGCCGATAAGCCACTTTACGCGGCAGAATCTGTTTGTGGTTCGTGGTGGTAGCTACGCCGCCCGGCACGAACGTAAATAATCTATATTCCGTATTTGATGACCGCTTGACGAGATATTTCGTCAAGCGGTCTATATTTCTCGAAAACCATGCCTGTCCCATGCGAATCCCAGGACGGTGCATCGTATCCTTTCTTCACTGAGTAGGCAATCCCGCCCTGCCGGAGGCGAAAAACCCATCCTGAAAGGAAGAACACAATGCCGACACTCTACGTCAACACACAGGGCGCCGTGGTGCGCAAAAAAGACAATCAGGTGCTGGTGATGCTCGAAAACGAGATCAAAGAGATTGTGCCGATCAATAAGTTGGAACACGTCGTGCTGATGGGGCGCGGCGTGCAGATGACCAGTCAGGCGATGATCAGTCTACTCGAACTCGGCATCCCGATCACACTCACCAATCGAACCGGGAGCCGGCATTACGCAACACTCACGCCCGGCGTCTCACGCTTCGGTGATCTGCGTAGCCGGCAGGTCTATCTGGTGAACGACGAAGCCCGTGCCCTGGAGCTTGGCAAGGCCATGATCAGCGCCAAACTCCAGAATCAGCGGGCGGTGCTGGTCGGCACTACCTGGCCACCGGTCGCAGCGGCGACAGCGCAGATTGACGCCGCGATCGCCGGTGCGATGACGGCCGGCACCATGGACATGTTGCGCGGCTACGAGGGTGCAGCCGCCGCCGCCTATTTCGGCGTGTGGCGGGCGAATCTCTCACCGACCTGGAACTTCGCCGGGCGGGCTTTTTATCCGCCGCCCGATCCGGTGAATGCGATGCTATCGTTCGGGTACACTATGGCGCTGAACGATATGCTGGCAGCGGTGCAGATCACCGGCCTCGATCCCTACCTCGGCACGTTTCATGTGATCGAGGCCGGTCGGCCCTCCCTGGCGCTTGATCTGCTTGAAGAGTTTCGCCCGCTGCTGATCGATCGCTTGGTGCTGAATCTCATCGACGCCAACGCCATCCATGCCGGCGTGTTCGAGCAACCGGCCGGCCGTGCCGGAGCCGTCTATCTCAACCGTGAGGGGCGCGATCTCTTGGTGGAGCGCTACGAACAGTTGATGGGCAGCCGCATGCAACTACCGGGCGGTGAACGCACAACCTGGCGTCGAGCGATGGAACTCCAGGCCCAGGCGGTTGCGCGGGTCATTCGCGGCGAGCAGGAACGTTATGTGGGACTGGTGGTGTAGCCATGTTCATCGTCGTCAGCTACGACATCATCGATGACAAGCGGCGCACCAAGGTGTTGAAGCATCTGCGCGGCTACGGCACCCATGTGCAATACAGCGTCTTCGAATGCGATCTCGAACGAGCGCAAATCGAACGCCTGAAACTGGAATTGCGTGATCTGATCGATCTCAACGCGGACAGCGTGCGGGTGTACATGCTCGATGTCGCCGCTGTGCGCCGGATCGCCGTACTCGGCCTCGGTCGGGTGACGGTCGATCCGCCGTACTATCATGTGTAATGGCTGTGGATCGCCGCATCGGCGCTACCGTCGCGTGTCGCCGGGTCATCAACGTAAGGGCGAAGCATTCGCCACGAGTGCATCCCACTGAAGGATGTGCATAACTGGCGAATGTTTCGCCCCTGCGCTGGGCCGTGATGTGCGACGCATCACCCCCGAATCGCGATCACCCGAGATGCACATGTACATGCCGGCTTCTCTTGGTATACTACCATTCAGCACTCACACCGGAGATCCAGGTACCGAGAGGAGGCACGTATGACCTTAGCGTTGGGAACCGAACCTATTCCTTTAGTGGAACATCCCGATGGTGTCATCTATGTGCGAGAAACGCGGGTTCCGCTTGCTACCATTGTCCTCGCTTTTCATCAGGGAGCCACCGCAGAAACCATCGCCCAGCAGTATCCTTCCGTCAGTTTGGCGAATGTGTATGCGGTTATTGGCTATTATCTGCGTCATCGACCTGAAGTGGATGCATACCTTGTTGCGCAACAGCAGGAAGCTGATCAGGTGCGAGCAGAAAACGAGCGACGATTCAATCCCGCAGGTATTCGCGCCCGCTTAGTAGCACGGCAAGAAGGACAGTAACGCCATGCTACTGCGGTATGCAGCCGACGAAAACTTCAATAACGATATCGTGTGGGGTCTGCTGCGCCGGCAGCCCAGATTGGACATTCTGCGTATTCAAGATGTCGGACTCACCCAGGCGGATGATCCGACCGTACTCCAGTGGGCTGCGGATACGGGACGGATGTTATTGACGCATGATGTGAAAACGATTACGCGGTATGCGTATGAGCGCGTTGCCCAAGGTTTGCCGATGCCTGGGGTGATCGAAGTAAGTCGGCTCATCCCAATCGGAGCGGTTATTGATGATTTACTCCTTCTGGCAGCAGCGAGTACCGCGAACGAATGGGATGGACAGATTGTGTATCTGCCGTTGCACTAAGCAGTCGGTGCGCTGGAATGCGTAGTTGATCGCCTGCCCGGCCGCCGTCTGCGGTCTGCGGTCGCATATTGCGACTGGCGATCATCCTCGCACGGCTACCACCCGATCCAACCGAAACGTGCGTTCCGCCTCGGCCAATGTGCAGTACGCGCTCAGATACCACCTTCCGCCTTTGCGATACAGATCCAGCGGGCGAATCCGGCGAATCTGCTCATCGCCGGCAGCATCTCGATAGCGGATGTCGCACTGACGACGGGCGGCGATGCAGCGCTGGGCCTGGGCCGACGTAAGCTGGCCGATGTGCCATGACGCACTATCCGGCACCTGGGTATGCTCGGCCTGCTGTGCCTCGTACTCCACATTCCGCAGCGGTTCCCACGGCGTCGCTTGCTGTGGATCGCCGGGAATTCCAAGCTCCTGCGCGGCGCGACTCAATCCCGTCCGAAGGGCGTTACTTAGCCCGGCCTCCAGGCGGCGTTCGAGATTCGCGGATAAGGCCAATCCCGCGTGTGGCGCCTGGGCGCGAAGATAGGCGCAAGCCAGCGCCAACGCCGCCCGCTCCCCATCGTTGAGGTTGAGTTCCGATTGACGCTTTCCGACTGCCGTCCGCCGTCCGTCGTCTGCGGTCGTTTGCTTCTGATCGCGGTCGGAGTGTCTGTGTCCGGTATCTGGCTGCGGTCGCACCGCTGCCGTCCGCCGTCCGCCGTCTGTCGTCGTCTCTACCACCGCAACCCCCTGCCGCTCCAGCACGCGGGTCAATGTTTCGGCATCGGCGGCATCAATCGTGATCACTCCCGGCGCCAGCCGGCGCGTGATATAGCGGCGCACCGATCGCGCACGCGCCGCCTGCTCCAACACCCCCGGTGGTGCCGTCAGCACCAGGCCGGCCGACACTTCTACCGTTGCCGGTTCAAGGGCGCGACTCAGGCGCCAGCCGGGTGGTTGATCCCCGGCGCGGCTACGAATCACCTGCTCAATCGTGGTCGCGGCCACAGCGGCGCGGGTGGCCTGCGCCAGACTCTGCGGATCAACCCGATAGATCGTTGAATTCGTGTCGGCGCGCATCCAGCGCATCCCAGCCACGGCCTGCCCCAACGCCGCACCACCGGCGGCGGTCGGCACGATCACCTCGCCGGGATCGCCATACTGCCAGGGGCGATCATCAGCCGGCAGACTCAGCGAGCCAATCCGTGCGATCACGGCGTGCGGCGTGCTATCATTGGGGCTATGCGGCAGATAATCGACATAGCCGAGCCAGTGGAGCGGCCCGGACAGACCGGCATGCCAGATTGCGTGGGTGCGCTTCGGCCCCCAGGGGGTGCGGCTCACGCGACGAAAGCCGTGGGTATGGGCATCGGCCAGGGGGCCATTGGCGCTGATTAAGGTATCGAGCGCCACAGTGGAATCGATCAACTGCCCGTCCGGCAGGGCCGCAACCCAGGCGATCAGCCGGCGGCGCAGGAAGGGCCAATCGATCCCACGCCGATCCACCAGCAGCGGCGCGAGAATCGGATCGACATCGGGCAAGGCGATCCAGGCGGTCCGCAGCCGTTCCAGCCGCTCATCGGCGGGCGCCGCCAACCAGAGCGTGCCGGCAGGCGTGATCGTGGCGCGACCGGTGTGCCCCGCGACCATCCCCTGTGCGAGCAGCAGGCTCCAGGTGAAGGCGGCGAGATCGGCCGGCTGCAAGCTGAGATGCTCCAGACGCGGCAGCAGTCGCCGGAGGGCAGGTTTACTGAGCGTACCGCGTTTCCGCACAGGAAATGGTTGGGCAGCGCATGCCAGCAGCAGCGTTTCGGCAGCGGCAAGGGCGGCAGGGAACGCCGGTTCCGGCGCCGACCCAGGGTTGGCCAGTGTGGCGGCAGCGGCAACCAGCGGCGCAGCTCGGGCGGCAGCAGCCAATGGGCCGGATTACGTGGCGCAGCAGCGCGGGGCAACAGCCAGCCGAGCAAGAGCAAGCGCTCGCTGATCGACCGTGGTTGCGGATCGGCGGCCAACTGCGCCCAGGGCCGCACCGGGCCGAAGCGCTGTTCCAGATCAGCCGGGCGAATCCCGCCGCGCAGCGTCCGCAACTCCTGCGCGGCGATGCGCGTCTCGGCATCGAGCGTCCGATAGACGGCGCGCACCGTCGCCGAAC
>JAAUQO010000226.1 GCA_012032775.1 Oscillochloris sp.
GGTTCGCGGTTCGCGTTCCCGGTTCGCGGTTCGCAGTTCGCGGTTCGCGGTTCGCGGTTCTCACAAAGTCAGCACACGCGCCCAGTTCGCCGGTACACTCAGCTCCAGGCGTCCGTTCTGCACCACGAACGAATCGCCGGGGTTGAGCGCGTCGCGCAGGGTTGTGCCGGCGGGCAGATCGACCGGGATCGCCAGGGATGCCGGCGCCTGATCGGCGTTCAGCGCCACGATCACCTGTTGGTCGGCGTGGCTGCGGGCGAAGGCCAACTGCTGCGCCGCAACATGGAGTTGCGTGTAATCACCGTGGCGCAAGGCCGCAAGCTCGTGGCGCAGTGCAGCCAGATGTGTGATCACCGGGGCAAGATCGGGTTGCGGCGCAGTTGCCGCCGCCTGATCGGGAATAAGCCGCGGGCGCAACGGCCAATCGTCATGCTGCTTCACACCGCCGATGCCCCATTCGCTCCCATAGTAGATCGCCGGCACGCCGGGCATGGTCAGCAGGAGCACATAGAGCGGGTAGAGATGGGCCGGATTGGTCAAGACACTCGCCACCCGCGCCACGTCGTGGTTGTCTACGAAGTTGAACAGCGGCAGATTGCGGTAGATCCCACCGGCGCCGAATTGCCGGTTCAGCGCATACGCGATCTCGAAATAGTTTCCATCGTTCAGGCTCGAATACAACCCCTTGTAGAGTTCATAATTCGTGGCCGAATCAAGCTTGCCCTGGTCGGTCATACGCCGGTAGTCGCCGTGGATCTGTTCGCCGAGCAGCCATGCATCGGGGCGCAACTCGCGACAGAGCGCCGCGAGATCGCGCAGAAAGGCCGGATCGATACTCTCGGCGACATCGAGCCGCAGGCCGTCGATCCGGTAGCGCGCAAACCACATCCGCACCGCATCGAACAGATGCGCCCGCAGGTCGGGATGGCTCAAATTCAACTTCACCAGATCGTAATGCCCGTGCCAGCCGGCGTAGGAAAATGCATCGTCGTAGGGGCTACGGCGGTTAAAATCCAGATCGACGAACCAGTCGCAGTAGGCCGAGTTGGCGCCGTTGGCCTGCAGATCGCGAAAAGCCCAGAAATCCCGCCCGACATGGTGAAACACGCCGTCGAGGATCAGCCTGATGCCGGCCTGATGCAGGGCCTGCGCAAGATCGGCGAGCGTCTGATCATCGCCGAGCCGGCGATCGACGCGGTAGAAATCGGCGGTATCGTAGCCATGAGCACTTGATTCGAACAGCGGCCCAAGATAAAGCGCATTCACACCCAGATCACGCATATGGCCGATCCAATCGTGGATCTCGGCTAAGCGCGGCGTCGGTGCGCTCGTACCATCGTTCTGCGGCGGCGCACCGCTCAGGCCCAACGGGTAGATGTGATAAAACACGGCATCGCAAGCCCAGTGAGTCATAGGAACTCCTAACAAGCTAGGTGCGGTTCGAACCGCACTATTACGAGTAAATCCCATACGAGAATTGGCGCACTGCCTGGCGCAGCGCAACGTCATCAAGGGCCATAAATCCGGCGCCGGCCATGCCGATATAGGTGTTCAGCGTGCCGAGAAATGTGGCGGCGAAGATACGCTGGCGTTCGCGCATATTGCCGTGATCCGCTACCGCCTGCGCGAACATTGCCTCCACCAGCCGGTGCTGCTCAAGATTGTGCGCCAGGATCACATTGAAGGCTTCGCCGGCGGGAACACCGAACCAGAGCATGAGCAGCAAGCGATACAGGGTCGGCTCGTTGGTGGCAAAGCTGAAATAAGCCCGCGCAACCTGTTCAAGGCTGTGCGACAGATCGCCGTTGTACGCCGTCGCCGCCGTTAATGCAGCCCGCAGCGGCGCCGCTCGTTCCTGCACCAGGGCCGTCAGTAGGCCGCTTTTGCTGCCAAAGTAGTGATACAGCGTCGGCTTGGTAACACCCGCCGCCGCGCAGATCTCCTGCACACCGACGGCATCATAGCCGCGCGCCGCGAACAACTGCAGCGCCTGTTCCAAAATATGTGCCTTGTTGTCCATACTATCCTGTGATTGGTGTCAATCAATATACCGAACGGTATAATTATACGTTCGGTATATCAGATGTCAAGGGGATTTCCGCATTTCGCGTTGACTCCGGCGGCACAATTCTTGCAAACCTTGTAGCGACCCCTTTTTTACTCATCTACGAGAAACACCCATGCCCAATCTGCGAAACGATGGCCCGGAGAACGAAGAATGGATGCCCCTGGCGCTTCGAGCAGGTCGAATGGGCACCTGGGACTGGAATATCGTCACCGGTGAACAAGTCTGGTCATCCGAACTTGAACAGTTGCTTGGTTTGAAGACCGAGCAGCGCCGGCACACTGTAGAAGCATTCTTTGCGCTGGTACATCCCGCCGACCGGGAGGGCCTGAAAGCCCGCACCGAGGAGACGCTGCGCACCGGGCGTGAATATGTCGAGGATGAGTTTCGCATGCTCAAACCCGACGGCACAATCACCTGGTTCAGCAGTTGGGCCCATCTGCTGCGCGATGTCCATGGCCGGGTCGTGCGCATCACCGGCGTGAACATGGATATTACCGAGCGCAAGCGGGCCGAGCTGGCGCTACGCGAATCGGAAGAGCGTTTTCGGCGCATCGCCGACACGGCCCCGGCATTAATCTGGATCGCCGACACCGCCAGAAAATGCACCTGGTTCAACCAGCCCTGGTTGCACTTTACGGGGCGAATAATGGAACAGGAGCTCGGCGACGGCTGGACCGAGGGTCTGCATGCCGACGACCGGGAACGCTGCATCGCTACCTATGTTGCGGCGTTCAACGCACGCGAGCCGTTTTCGATGGATTATCGGCTGCGCCGGTACGACGGCGCCTATCGCTGGCTGCTCGATAAGGGCGTACCACACTTCGCCGCCGACGGCTCGTTCCTGGGCTATATCGGCTCGTGCATCGAAATTGAGGATCGTAAACAGGCCGAAGAAGCCCTGCGCCTGGCCAATGAGCGTTTCCGGCTGGCCCAGGATGCCTCGAACGGCTTTGTCTACGACTGGGATCTGGTGAAAGATTATGTCCAGCGCAGCGACGGCCTTACCAGGGTTCTCGGCTATAAACTGGATGAGATCGCACCAACCGGCGACGGCTGGGCGGCACTGGTGCATCCCGCCGATCTCAAGCCGCAGCCGGTGGAATCGGCAGCAACCATGCCCAGCGAAGGCACCACCCGCAACGAGTATCGGGTGCGCCACAAAAACGGCGAGTGGATCTGGATGCTTGATCGCAGTATTACCTTTTATCGTGACGGCAAACTGCGGCGGATGATCGGTTCGACCGTGGACATCAGCGATCATAAACGCGCCGAAGCGGCACTCCGCGAAAGCCAGTACTTTCTGGAGCGGCTCACCGGCACGATCCCAAGTGTGATCTACGTTTTTGATCTGACGGCCAATCGCAATATCTACACAAACCGCCAGATCTGGGAGATGCTTGGCTACACCTCGGATGAAGTGACCGCAATGGGCGATAACTTTCTGCCGAGCCTGATTCACCCCGCCGATTGGGCGGAAACACCGGTTTTTGTCGCCAGACTGCTGGAACTGGCCGACGGCCAGTTTCAGGAGCGCGAATATCGTATTTGCCATAAGAACGGCACTTACCGCTGGTGGTACAGCCGCGAAATGGTCTTTAACCGCGATGCGCAAGGCCGGCCGACCCAGATATTGGGCAGCGCCCTGGATATCACCGAGCGCAAAGCGACCGAAGCGGCCCTGTTGGAGGCACAGACGCGCCGGTTGGAGGAAGAGCGGCATTACGCGGTACGACTTCAGCAATTGAACCAGGCATCGGTGGTGATTCATGCTGCCGCGAGCCAGGAGGCGGTATTGCACCTGGTTGCCGAAGAGGCACGCAAGCTGGTCGGCGTCAGCGAGGTTGAGGCCGATATACCCGGCAGCTATGCGTTGGAGCGCGGCATCGCCCGGCACAACGATCAAGGGGCCGATCGCTGCCTCGCCATCCCCTTGATCGGTCGCGACGGCAACATGCTGGGCCTGCTGCGGCTACGGGAGCCGCCCGACAAACCGTTCAGCATTGCCGACGAAGCCCTGCTGCAACAATTGGCCCAGATCGCCGCAGTTGCGCTTGAAAATCAACTGCTGTACGCCCAGGAACAGGCCGCCCGCGCCCAGGCTGAAGAGTCGAATCGGCTTAAAGACGAGTTTCTGGCCACGGTTTCGCACGAGTTGCGCACGCCCTTAACCGCGTTCATGGGCTATGCACAACTGCTCCTGACCCGAAAGCGCGATGAGGCCTACATTACTCGTACGCTGGAAAAGATGGTTCGCAGTGCGAAAACACAGGCCCAACTGATCGAGGATCTCCTCGACATCTCACGAATTGTCAGCGGCAAATTACGCATCACGCCGCAACTGATCGACGCCGCATATGCGATCCATGCCGCCATCGATACCATACGACCAAGTGTAGAGGCGAAGCGACAGCGCTTGCACGTTGATGTGAAAACCGGCATCGGCACGGTTATCGGCGACAATAATCGTTTGCAGCAGATCGCCTGGAATCTGTTCTCAAATGCGACAAAATTCACCCCACCCGGCGGTGCGATCTATGTCAGCCTGCGGGCGCAAGATTCATCCCTGCAGTTGAGCGTACGCGATACCGGCCAGGGGATTAAACCGGGCTTCCTGCCCTATGTCTTCGAGCCGTTCCGGCAGGCTGAGAGCACCAGCCTGCGCAGCCAAAACGGGCTGGGGTTGGGGCTGGCGATTGTGCGCCATCTGGTGGAACTGCACGGCGGAACGATCTCGGTAGCCAGCGAAGGCGAACATCAGGGGGCGCGGTTTACCCTGCAACTGCCACTTGCGGCGAATGACAAGCGGCCGGTTCCATTCGACACGCCGATCGTAGATCTGCCGGAGTCCTACCCGGCCGAATTGCGGAATCTGCGGGTGCTGCTGGTTGATGATCAGCGCGATATTCTGGAGTTGCTGCACGAGATTCTGACGCCATGCGGCGTGATCACGTATTTGTGTAGCGCCGCGCACGAAGCACTCGCCGCGCTGAACACATGGCAACCGCAGGTTCTGATCTGCGATATTGCGATGCCGTACCACGACGGCTACTGGCTGATCGAGCAAGTGCGTGCCCGCAAGCCCGAGGCGGGCGGCAATCTTCCCGCCATTGCCTTGACGGCCTATGTACGCATGGATGATCGGGTGCAACTGCTGGCGGCAGGCTTTCAGCAGTACGTACCGAAGCCGGTGGAGCCGGCGGTATTGCGTTCGGTGATCGCGCATCTGGTGCGCTCTGAAAAGGCCCACGTATAGCGCCGGTCGATCAATGCCGTGAGTAGCGCAGAATCGTGCTCCTTGGTGTTTCGCATGTTCTGCTATCATTGGCCGCATGTATCTACAAGCGCGAGTCTTTATTAAAACGGCATTGGCGCAGTTGCTGCTGGCTGTGCTGGTTGGGGCGTATTTGCTGGTGGATAGCGGCTTGCGGCTCAATACTTACCCCGCCGGCCTGCTGCCGGTCTATTACCATTTGCTGATGGTCGGCTGGGTGACGCAACTGATCGCCGGGGTGGCGCTCTGGATGTTCCCGCCGCTCTCGCGTGAGCGCCCACGGGGCGACGAGCGGCTGGGCTGGTTTGTCTACGCGACACTCAACAGCGGCCTGTTGCTGCGCGCGATCGCCGAGCCGGTGCAATATGTCAACCCAACTGCCTGGTCGAGTTGGGGGCTGGCCCTGGCGGCGCTGTTGCAGGTGCTGGCGATCTGGGCCTTGGTGTTCACACTCTGGCCGCGTGTGAAGGGCAAACCCGATCCGGCCCGGCTGCGCAAGGAGCGTTCCTGATGCCGTTGGTCAGCCGGGTGATGATCCGCACGGCGCTGCTCCATCTGGCGCTGGGCGTGACGATCGGCGGCTTGTTGCTGGCCGAGAAGGGGATCTCATTCTTTCCTTACCTCTGGCTGCTGCGGCCGGGCCACATCCAGATTCTTTTGATCGGTTGGACCGTGCAATTCGCATTGGGCGTGGCGATCTGGATTATGCCGCGTTTTGATGCGGCGGGCGGGCGCGGGAATCTGGCCTGGATCTGGTTGTGTTACGGCGCCCTGAATGGCGGCGTGCTGCTGGCGACCCTGCACACCCCGCTGGCAGACGTGTTCAATCCCAATGCACTCATCTGGATGTTGCCGCTTGGCGGGGTGTGTTACCTGATCGCCGTGGTTGCCGCCGTGATCCATTTGTGGCGGCGGATTTTGCCGTTTCGGTCGATTCCGCGGGCATAGGGCGCACCCGGCCCACCCTCACAATTCCCGTTGCGCCGCCAATCCGGCCCGATCCTGGATCGCAATTGTGCCGCGCTCCAGGCTGATCAATCCCTGAGCCTCGAAACTCTTCAATGTGCGACTGACCATCTCGCGCACTGTGCCTAAGCGGGCCGCCATTTCGGCCTGGGTGAGCGCCGCCACCCGCTCGCCGCGCTCGGCGGCCTCGGCCTGGGCCAACAACAATCCCGCCAGACGGCCCTGAACGGTGTGCAACGCCAGAGTATCCACCAGATCGACCAGATGGCGCAGCCGGGCGGTGAATTCGCGCAACAACGCCCGCGCCAATGCCGGGTGGGTATCCACTGCCGCAAGCAGGGCCGCCTGTGGCAAAGCCAGCAACACCACATCGCTCAGGGCCTCGGCGTTGGCCGGGCATGGCCCGCCGTCGAAGATCGGAACGCTGTTGAAATGCCCGCCCGCGCCGATGATATTCATCACTTGCTCGCGCCCGCCGGCCGAAAAACGACTGATCTTCACCCGCCCCGTCACCACCACATACATCGTCTCGGCCGGATCACCTTCAAGCTGCAAGGTTGTGCCCGCCGGTCGCTCCAGCTGAATCGCGATCCGTGCCAGATCATGCAGCGCCGCCTCAGGTAGTTCAGCACCGAAACTTACACTCCGAAAAATATCGCTATCGCTAATCATCGCTTGTGATGGTTGTGAGATGACAACTTTTTGGGCCTTCGGCAAAGGTTGTGACAAAAGTCACGGCTCAGATCCCACTCCCGGCGTACCCTACACTAGTTCCGCAATGACAGCCACGTCGTAGACGGGCAACGGAGAGAGATCATGCAAAGCAACGTCAAGCATACCACGTTCCGTGCCGCCGCACTTAGCGGCATCCTCGCCCTTTCGGTCGGTCTGAGCGCCTGTGCCGATGTGACGCCGGCCGCGATGCGCGGCAACCCGGTGCCTGCCCCCGGTATTGCAATGGCTATACCGGAAGTCGCCGTCGCTGAAGCGGCAGCACCGGCGGCAGCAGCGGCAACGGTGATCGATACGCTTGAGTTCCGCAGTTTTGAGATGGGTTTTGAGCCGGCCCAGGTTATGGTTGCCGAACCCGGCCGCTACGCCGTCCGGCTGATCAACGACGGCGTAATCCCGCACGATATCGCCTTTGCCGACGGCACCAAACTGGTGGCCGGCCCCGGCGAAACCGTTGAGGGCGAAGTAACCGTTCCCGCCGAAGGATTAAGCTTCATCTGCTCGATCCCCGGCCACGAGCAGGCCGGTATGGTCGGCAATCTGACGGTGGCAGGCCAGGCGGCGCCCGCAGCCGCGCACGACGGCCACGGCAGTGGGCCGGTTGACGCGCCGATCGCCGCCGACCCGAATGCGCCCGCGCCGGTGCGCTACGACCCGGTTGCACCGCCGTTGCTGGAAGGCACGGTGCATGACATCGTGCTTGAGACGATCGAAAAAGAGATGGTTGTTGCCCCCGGCTATGTCCAGAAGGTCTGGACCTTCGGCGGCACTGTGCCCGGCCCGGTTATTCGGGTGAAAGTCGGCGATGTGGTTCGCATCCACCTGAAAAACCCGAACGGCAGCGAGTTGCCGCACTCGGTGGACTTCCACTCCAGCATGGTGGCGCATAACGATGAAATGACCGACATTATGCCCGGCGAAGACAAAGTCTACGAGTGGAAGGCGGAGTACGCCGGCGTCTGGATGTATCACTGCGGCACCGCCCCGGCCCTGCATCATATCGCCAATGGCATGTACGGCATGGTGATCGTCGAACCGGCCGAGGGCTTGCCGGCGGTCGATCAGGAGTACGCGGTTGTGCAGAGCGAGTGGTACCTTGGCCCGCAGGGCGAGGTGAGCGACCTGAGCAAGGCCGCTGCGTCCGCCCCGGCCCCCGACTTCGTGCTGTTCAACGGCGTGGCGAACCAGTACAAGGACGCCCCGATCAAGGTTGCGACCGGCGAAACCGTGCGGGTGTTCGTGCTGAATGCCGGGCCGAGTGTCGATAGCGCCTTCCATATCGTCGGCACGATCTTCAACACCGTGATCAAAGAGGGCGTGAAACTGGAGCGCGGCAATGCCGGGAATTGGGGCGCGCAGGTGGTCGATCTGGCCCCGGCCCAGGGCGCAATTGTCGAATTCGAACTCGCCGAGGACGGCACCTATCCAATGGTGACCCACGCCTTTAACTTCGTCGGACGCGGCGCCCTGGGCATCTTCCAGGCCGGCGACGGCGACCCGAAGAACTAAGGTTTGATTTGGAATGGGTCATCGGCTTCGCCAATGACCCATTCCAAAGGATGTTCTATGCACGCAACGACACGAAACTGGTTCGCCGCCGCCCTGCTAATGCTGGTGGCGGCGACGCTGTTGCATACAACGCTGCTGTTCGGCGTCGCACAGGTCTGGTCGGCACTGGTGCATCTGACGTTGTTCGGCTGGATCACGGCGATGATCATGGCGGTGAACTATCACACCATGCCGGTCTTCACGGGGCGCGATTTCCCGTACGCCGGCTTGATCCGCGCCCAACTGGCATGCTTCATCAGTGGTGTAAGCCTGACGGCAGTTGGGCAACTGAGCGCCACAAACGCGTTGATCCTGGCCGGCCTGAGCGGCGAGTTGGCGGCGGCGCTGCTGTTTATGCTGAATGTGGCGCTGCTGCTCAGCAAAGGCGTACGCCGCAGTTTGCCGCCGGCCCCGCCGCCGGTAGCGGGCCAGAAAGCCGTCGATCGGGTCGGCACCCGCGCAACC
>JAAUQO010000013.1 GCA_012032775.1 Oscillochloris sp.
TTCCGAACGCCCCCAGGGCAATGCCGCCGGCATTGGCGACGGCGCTTGTTCCACCGATTGCGGTGCCGATCCGGTTGCCCTGGATAAGCGTGCCGGTTGAATTACGAGTGGCGTCGCCGGTAACGCTGATGCCGTTACTGGTGTTGCCGGCGATCAGATTGTTACGGATCGTTGTATCGACATTGCCGAAGAGGTAAATGCCGCCAAACACACCGCCGCCCAACCCGGCGCTGCCGGCGGCATTTGTGCCGATGTAGTTATTCTCAATCAGGTTGTTGTCCGGCGTTGAACCGAAATTGTTGATTGAGATCTGCTCGTCGCCGTTGCCCGCGATCAGGTTGCGCTGGCTTGCATTGGGGCCGCCGATCCGGTTGTTGTTCGAATCCTGCTGGATGTACACACCGGCCAGGGCATTGCCCAGGGCCGTGTTCCCATCGACACTGGTGCCGAGGAAATTACACTCGATCACATTGTTGCTGCTGTTGGCGAGCTGAATCGCATTGAACGCCCGGTTGATCACCAGACCACGCACCGTACTGCCGGCGGCCGAGAACCCGAAATCGAGCACATCGTCGGCCACGACATTCGTGCCGTTCAGTTCGATCAAGAGGGTCGGCGGCCATGTGGCGCAACTCGCGCCTGCTTGTGTCAGGCCGTCGATCGTCAGCGTTTCGCTCACAGCGGGTAGTCCGCCGGCAAGCACAATTTCATGGGGGCCGGCGCCGGGAATAGCGAACGTGATTGTGTCGGCGCCGGCAGTTGCGTTGGCCGCCGTGATCGCCTCACGTAAGGTGCATTCCGTTCCATCACAGGTACCGTCGCCTGGATCGGCGCTGCTGTTCACCGTGAATGTGGCGGCCTGCACAGCCTGCGGTGTCATCAATAGCAATGGTGCGAGCGCCACGCAGATCATCAAAAATAATTGCACGGCGCTCCAACGCCGCACTCCGTGCCCATCGGTTGTGCCTGATCGCATCATCTCCCCCCAACCTTTAATAAGCCGAACATCGAGTATCCCGACAAGACGACAAATCTCCACGCCGGCTCTCCCTCGACGTGGCAGCAGGGCTATGTTGTTATAGATGCCTGTGGTTATACCGATGGGCGTATCGGCGAAGGACGGATGCGACGCTGCATGGGCAGCCGTGAAGTGTTCAATGATGAAGGCCGGTATCGCCCGGCCTGGAACGCACGCTGGTGTCGATCAGATGTGCATCACCATTGGGTTTGAATAAGAGGCGAGGAGGATGATGGTGTGGCTCTGTTGATATCCAACGTATGATCGGCACGGAAATGTAGCGCGTGCCGACTATCTTGATCATATCTTAACGCTTACCTCGCAGTGCCAATATATTCCTATCCAGCATACACGAGCGGCCTATCAAAATTGTCATCGCATCGTGTTTGCGCTGAATTTTCATAGGCACTGGACGGCGATTCAGCCAGGGTCATCGCATCTAAATCTACAAGGTCATGGGCGCTGAAGGAGCGCATTCCGTACGGTCAGCACACATTTTGCGTCTTGGTGATCGATTCGGTATCCTGCCAGGAGGTTCACCCACGCCGAGCAGGAGAATCACATGAGCCAGGATCGTCCGGCAAGTATTGCCGCGCACTTTGCCCACCTGACGGATCCGCGCATCGCGCGTACGCGCGAGCATCGCTTGCTGGACATCTTGACGATCGCTATCTGCGCGGTCGTCTGTGGTGCCGAAGGGCCGACCGGGATGGAGGAGTTTGGCCATGCCAAGGAGGCCTGGTTGCGCCAGTATCTGGAGTTGCCGAACGGCATCCCCTCGCATGACACCTTTGGTCGGGTGCTGGCGCGCCTTGACCCCGAGGAACTGCACCAGGGTTTTGTGTCCTGGTTTGCGGCCATCCGCGACGCCACCAACGGCGAGGTGGTGGCGTTGGATGGCAAGACGTTGCGCGGCTCGGCCGATCGGGCGTGGGGCACGGCGGCGGTGCAGGTGCTGACCGCCTGGGCGTCGTCCAACCGGTTGGTACTGGGCCAACAGAAGGTCGATCCGCGCTCGAATGAGATCACCGCTGTGCCGGCATTGCTCGACAAACTTGCCCTGGCCGGGTGTATCGTCACGCTGGATGCGCTCCACTGTCAGGTCGAGACGGCCAAGGCGATCCGTCGTCGGCAGGCCGACTACGTCCTGACGGTCAAAGGCAACCAGGGCGATTTGCATCAGGCCATCCACGCGGCGTTTGCCAAGGCCCATGGCCAGGCGTTTGCCAACCTGGAACACGACCACGACGAAACGATGGAGGAAGGCCACAGTCGCTGGGAACGCCGGACGTATTGGACTCTGACCGACCCCACGGTCCTGCGGCGCGTGGATCCCAAGGGGCGCTGGCCAGATCTGCGCTGTATGGGGATGGTGCGCGCCGAGCGCCGGGTGCAGGGACAGATCTCGGTGGAGGATCGCCTGTTCATCAGGAGCACCGATGGATCGGCCCAGACTTTTGGAAAGGCCGTACGCGGGCACTGGGGTGTGGAGAATAGCGTCCATTGGGTCCTCGATGTGGTCTGGCGTGAAGATGACAGCCGGATGCTGGTCGGGAAAGGCCCGGAAAACCTGGCGGTGCTGCGCCGGATCGCGCTCAATATCGTGCGCCAGGATCACCACTCCAAGAAGAGTCTGAAGATGCGCCGCTTCCGTGCTAGTCTTGATACCGACTACTTGCTCCAGTTGCTCGTCAGCGCCTTCGCCATCCCTGATGGCCCAAACTACCTTGAACCGTCATGCCTACCATGATTTAGATGCAATGACCCTGGCAATAACGGGGAATGGCTCCATGTACGAGGCGGTGATGTTGGTGCATGGCTGCGCATCATTGGCCTGCAACGGAGCACAGCCATTGTCGCACCTGCCTGCGTGGCGAAGAAGCGTAAGGGGCGACAACCGCTCACACGATCTTATGCTCGACGGCCAGGGCCACGGCTTCGGTGCGGCCTGCAACACCGAGTTTCGCGAGGATATTGCTGACATGGCCTTTGACCGTGGCCTGGCTAATCATCAGGCGGCCGGCGATCTCGGTGTTATTCAGCCCCTTAATCATCAGTGCCAGCACATCCCGTTCGCGGGCGGTCAAATCGTGGCCGGGCGCTGCCGGCCTGGTGGCGGCCTGAATGAGGGCCTGGGTCGCTTCGGGTGCGAGCGTCGGCCGTCCGGCGTGGGCGGCGCGGATCGCCTGAGCCAGATCGGCGCCGGAGACGTTCTTAAGCAGATAGCCGATCGCGCCGGCCTGGATCACGCGCTGCACCAACTCGTCCTCGCGGAAACTCGTGAGGGCGATCACCTGGATGTGCGGGAAGCGCCGGCGCAGTTCGGCGGTTGCCGTGGCACCGTCCATCTCCGGCATCATCAGATCCATCAGCACCACATCAGGGTTGCGATGCACACATTGCTCCAGTGCCTCGGCTCCACTCTCGGCTTCGCCCACCAACTCCAGATCCGGGTAGATATTGAGAAACGCACCCAATCCCCGCCGCACCATGGCGTGATCGTCCACCAGCAATACCTTGATCGGCTCACTCATCAGGTTACTCGCTTCTGAGGATAGCAATAGCGATTTTATCCAGGTTGTGAAATCGGTTCTATGAACTGATCCCGCGCTTCCTGGTTCTGGGTTCTGGGTTCTGGGTTCTGGGTTCTGGGTTCTGGGTTCTGGGTTCTCAGTTCTCGGTTCTCAGTTCTCGGTTCTCAGCCACTGACGAGGGTACTATGACAAATGAAAACCCAATGAAGGGCGCCGTTCCCCTTACCTTCTACGAACCGCAGAAAACGCCCCGCTACGCCAACAATGTTCCCGCCCTCGACAGCTACGGCCGGCGGATCGATTATCTGCGCGTCTCGCTCACCGATCGCTGCAATATGCGCTGTGTCTATTGCATGCCGGCGGTTGGGATGCAGTTTGCGCCGCGCCCCGAATTGCTGACAAACGACGAGTTATTGCTGGCGATCCGGGCGGCGGCGGCGGCGGGTTTTCGCAAGCTGCGCCTTACCGGCGGCGAGCCGATGCTGCGCCACGGGATCGTCGATCTGGTGCGTGAATTGAAGGCTGTTCCCGGGATCGAACATATCGCGATGACGACCAACGCCTTGCGGTTGCGCAAACTCGCCGAACCATTGAAAGCCGCCGGGCTTGACCGGGTGAATATCAGTATCGACAGCCTTGACGCTCAGAAGTTCCGCGCGATGACTCGCGGCGGGAATCTGGATGAAGTCTGGGCTGGGATTGAGGCCGCGAACGCGGCCGGACTCACGCCGATCAAACTGAATGCCGTGGTGGTGCGCGGCATGAACGACGACGAAGTGATTCGCCTGGCCGAACTTACCATCGAGCGCGATTGGGAATTCCGCTTCATCGAGGTTATGCCGCTAACCGGTGTCGCCGGACTCGCCGACGAAGGTGTGGTGACGAGCGCCGAACTGGTGGCGAAGCTCGAAACGCATTTCGGCGGATTGGAATCGCTCGGCCACGCGGCCAGTGATCCGGCCCGCACCTACCGTATCCCCGGCGCTCGCGGCAAGATCGGCTTTATCTCCAGCGTCAGCGATCCATTCTGCGCCACATGCAACCGTATGCGGCTCACCGCCGACGGTCGGCTGCACCTCTGCCTGCTGCGCGACAACGAGGTTGATCTGCGCTCGGCGATCCGTTCCGGCGCAAGCCAGAGCGAGATCGAGCAGATTATCCGCCACGCCGTCTACCTCAAACCCTGGGGCCACGGCCTGCCCGAAGGTATCAAGCCAACTTTGCGCGGGATGTCGCAGTTGGGCGGGTAGGAGCCGGGAGATATGAGCCAGGGCTATGTGAACACCGCATTTTCGTATGCGGTGATGCACTACACGGCGCAGCGTCTTCTATTACTCGTCTTCTGGTTGCCTGTACCCGCATTGCCGTGCTATCATACGGCGTCATCCGTCACCTTAGATCAGGTTGCGGATAGTGTACAATCCAGGATCAAGAAATTGCTTCCACGCTACCTGTATCCTGTATTCCGTATCCTCGTCTGAGGCAAAGACCGCAAGACACATGGCAACAATTTCACCCACCCGTCTCGCCTTATTACGTACAGAAATTCTGGCGCTAATCAGGTCAGGCGCAGCAACTGATCTAGACTCGGCGATCGACCAACTGCTGGCCGAGGCGCTCGAAGAGGGCGTGCTGACAGAACCGCTACCCTACGGCGACGATGATCGACCGGAGGATGAGCGGATTGTTGTCACGGGGATCGGGGTTGTGTCGCCGTTCGGCATCGGCATTGGGCCGTTCTGGGATGGATTGACGGCCGGGCGCAGCGCGATTACGCGGATCACCCATTTCGACCCAAGCGACTTTCCGTGTCAGATCGCCGGCCAGGTGCCGGATTTTGTACCGAGCGACTTTCTTGATGCGAAAGAAGCCCGCCGCATGTCGCGGTCGTCGCAGTTCGCCGTTGCCGCCGCTCGCATGGCAGTTGAAGAGGCCGGATTGCGTATCGACGCCGGCAACAGCGACTCGGTCGGCGTCCTGATCGGCTGCGGCACGAACTCGATGCCCGATGTCGAACAGGCGATGACGACAATGGTGACACGCGGCGCGATGAAGATCAGCCCGTTCTTCATCCCGGCGGCGCTGCCGAACATGCCGGCAAGTCAGGTCTCGATTCAACTCGGCATTCGCGGCTACAACACGGCGATCAGCACCGCATGTGCCGCCGGCTCGCAGGCGATCGGCGAGGCGGCGGCGATCATCCGGCGCGGCGATGCCGAGATCATGCTCGCCGGCGGCGCCGAAGCGCCGATCACCGCCTTTAGCCTGGGCAGCTTCTGTGTGATGCGCGCACTCAGCACCCGCAGCAACGACGAGCCCGGCCGGCCTCGCGGCCATTCGACGCCCGCCGCGACGGGTTTGTCTCCGGGGAGGGTGCGGCGGTACTGGTGCTCGAACGGCTCTCGAATGCACGCCGGCGCAGCGCACCGGTGCTCGCCGAATTGATCGGCTACGGCGCATCTTCCGACGCGCACCATGTTACCGCACCCGATCCCGCAGGAAGCGGAGCGGCCCGGGCCTTGCGCCGGGCGCTGCAAAATGCCCGCATCGATCCGCAACAGGTGGATTATATCAATGCCCACGCCACCTCAACCCCCGCCGGCGATATTGCCGAAACCCGAGCGATCAAGCAGGTGTTCGGCGAGTACGCCTACAGTGTGCCTATCAGTTCAATCAAGTCGATGATCGGGCACCTTACCGGCGCGGCCGGCGCAGTTGAGGCGGCCGCGACGATTATGGCGCTCGATCAGGGCGTGCTCCCGCCGACGATCAATCAGGAAGAGGCCGATCCCGAGTGCGATCTGGATTTTGTACCGAATATCGCTCGCGAAGCCGGCATCCGTATCGCACTCTCGAACTCGTTCGGTTTCGGCGGTGTAAACGCAGTATTGGCCTTCCGCAAAGTTCAGCATTCAGAGTTCTAAATTCTTATGGCCTGGGACATCATCGGACATGAATGGGCGGTCGAGCAACTCCGCCATAGTATCAGCAGCGGCGGCGACGCCCATGCCTACCTGTTCGCCGGACCGGCGGCGATCGGTAAGGCGCTGCTGGCCTTGCGCTTCGCCCAGGCACTCAACTGCGAAATGCATTTCGGCGATCCGTGTCTGAACTGCCGCAACTGCAAACGAATCGCCCGCGATAACCATCCCGATGTGCGGATTGCCGGGATGGCGACACAGGCCATCGGATTGAAACCGGAAGAAGCCGCTCGCCAGAAGGATCTGAAGATCGCCACGGTACGCGAGTGGCAGCGCGATCTGAGCCTGCGGCCTTACGAAGCTCGGCGGCGCATGTTGATCCTGCACGATGCCGAACGGCTCAACGAAGAATCATCCAATGCGATGCTGAAAACTCTGGAGGAGCCGCCCGATTATGTGACGCTGATCCTGGTGGCAAACAGTAGCGATCTCCTGCCGACGATTGTCTCGCGTTGTCGAGTGTTGCGTCTGCGGCTCTTGCCGCGCCGTCAGATCAGCGCGACATTAATCGCGCGCGGTGTCGCACCCGCCGATGCGGATCTGATCGCGGCCTGGAGCGGCGGGCGGATCGGCTGGGCACTGCGGATGCAGGAACAACCCCACGAGTTGGAGCGGCGCCGCGAGTTGATCGAGGAGTTAAGCGGCTTGTCGGGCGGCAACCGCGCGGCGCTGCTGCGTTGGGCCGAACAACAGGCCAAAGCCTATCGCAGCGGCGAACAGGTGGATGTCTTCGCGGTATTGGAACTCTGGCAAGGCTGGTGGCGCGATATGTTGCTGGTTGCGGCCGGAAGCCCCGCCGGGATCACAAATATCGACCGGCGCGATCTTCTGGAGCGCGCGGCGGCAGCCTATAGCCTGCCGCAGATTTACGCCTTCACGGCTCGCATCGGCGCGGCGGCGCAGCAACTCCGCGAGAACGGCAATCCACAATTAGTGCTGGAAAATGTCCTGCTCCATCTTCCCGGCAGCCGGTTTGACAGCCATACCGGGCGGATTTACCATGATCACGATGAACACTCAACAGCAAATCGACAGACTAATCGGCGCCCTGGATGTAGCGGGCCGGCGCTCTACGCCGCAACGCTATGCCGTCTGCCAGGCCCTGGTGGAACACGGCGGACACCCGACGGTCGCCGAGATCTTCGAGCGGGTGCGCGAAACATTCCCGATGATCAGTCAGGCGACGATCTACAATACCGTCGATACGCTGTGTAGCCTGGGGCTATTGCTGCCACTCGAACTCAACACCGACGGCCATACGCACTACGATCTTGACCCCACGCCACATGTAAATCTGGTATGCAACCATTGCGGCGCAATTGTCGATCTGCATCCAAACTTGCTTGAGGGCCTGCTTATGCAAGTGGGCGATCAATCAGGGTATCGGATCGACCGCGCCAACCCGCTGGTGATTTACGGCGTGTGCGCCGAATGCATCCCTACGCGGTAGAGACGCAAAAATTTGCGTCTCTACCGTGCCGCAATTATTCTTTTTTCCCGAACATTCCGCCTAAACCACCGAGCATGCCGGCGACGCCGCTGATATCGGCGCCGTTCAAAACACCGTCGATCTGGCCGGCGATCGGCTCAGGCAACCGGTCTTTCAGAAAGCCGCTGATCACCTGAACCGCCTGCTGAGCCTGCTGCTCACTAATTCCAACCCGCTCCTGAAGCAACTGTACCAGTGTTAGAGTCTGACTCATGAGGCTCTCCTCTGCTTCTGTGTTTCCATCAATCCCGCTGAAGACACGGGCAGTATACCATCGCTTGCCGTAGTCTCACCGCCGCCCGGCGCGTTCACGCCCATAGGCCAGAATCTCTTCCAGAAACCGTGAGGGTTTGCGGATTTGGCCGCGCTGGCGGCCGGGAGTCCACGATAAGTACAGCCGTTCACCGGCTCGCGTAAGCGCCACATAACACAGCCGCCGCTCCTCCTCGATGCCCTCAATCGTGCCGATACTGCGTTCGTGCGGCAATGTGCCTTCTTCCAGGCCGCAGACGAACACAAACGGCCATTCCAAACCCTTGGCGGCATGAATCGTCAGCAGTTGCACCTGATCGCGTTCCTTGTCGTCGTCGTCGGCGCTGGAGAGCAACGCGATCTCCTGCAAGAATTCCGAGAGCGACGTATGCTCCTCGGCGGCAACCATCAACTCCTGCAAATGCGAACGGACATCGGGCAGATCCTCGGCGCTGAAACGCTGTTCTAGCGAAGCCATATACCCGCTCTGCTCAAGCACATCGGCCAGCAGGTGATCGGGCGGCATTGTGCCGTCGGCCATGCGCCGCCAGCGGGCCAGTAGTGTCGCCAGGCGCCGGGCGCCGTCGGCGGCTTTGGGCGTGATCCGCTTCAAAGCTTCCGGCACCGCCAGAGCGGCGGCGAGTGAGATCTCGGCCTGAGCGGCGAAGTTGGTCAGATTCGCCAGCGATTGTGCGCCCAGGCCGCGAGCGGGCACATTGGCGATCCGGATCAAACTGAGATTGTCGGACGGATTGTTCACCACCCGCAAGAATGCCAGTGCATCACGCACCACCGCCCGGTTGTAGAAACCGACTGCGCCGCGCACACTGTAGGGGATGTGGGCGTGGCGCAGCGCAGTTTCAACCTGGCGCGAAAGGTGCTTGGTACGGTAGAGCACCGCCATCTCACGAAAACTGCGCCCCTGACTACGGAGTTCGGTGATGCTGCGGGCGATCTGTTCGCACTCTTCGCGCGGCTCTTTCGATTCGTTGATCAGGATGCATCGTTCGCCGGGAACCGTCACTCCGGCGGCGCGCAACACCATCGGCGCCACCGCGCGACTATGCCGGATCACGGCATAGGCCGCGTCGAGGATGGGTTGGCGCGAACGATAGTTTGTAGCCAGTTCGATCAGTTGCGCCTCGGGGAAATCCTGGTTGAAGCGGGTGATAATGCTGTGATCGGCGTTGCGAAAGCCGTAAATGCTTTGCATGCCGTCGCCGACGGCGAACAACGAGCGCACGCCGCCATTATGCGGCCCCGGCCGGCTGATCAACTCCACCAGGGCATGCTGGCTCGGATCGGTATCCTGATACTCATCGACGAGCACATGGCGCCAGCGTTCGTGGATCACCTCAAGCACATCGGGATGTTCATTCAGCAGCCGATAACTGAGCAGAATCAAATCGTCGAAATCGAGCGCATTGGCCGCCTCCAGGGCGCGTTGATAGCGGCGGTAGCACCCGGCCACAAAGCGATCGACCGGATCGGGCGAGACGCGGGCCATCAGGCGTGGCGTGAGCATGCGGCTCTTTGCGCGCGAGATCCGGCGCAGCACCTCATCTGGTTCGAGCAACATCGGCGGGCGTTCGGTGGCGGCATCGAGTGCGTTGGCCGCCAATTGCAACTGTTCGTCGCCGGCGTAGATCGAAAAATCGCCGGTGTAATGAGCAATCCGCCCGCTGATATGTTCGCGCAGTACCTTTGCACAGACGGCATGGAAGGTTCCGGCGATCAGCCCGCGCACGCCCTTTCGTCCAAGCACCGTTCGCAGGCGCTCACGCATCTCACGGGCAGCCTTATTAGTGAATGTCAGCGCCAGAATCTGCGTCGGCGAGGCATGATGGCGATCGATCAGATATGCGATCCGCAGCGTCAGTACCCGCGTTTTTCCGCTGCCGGCCCCGGCCCGTACCAGTACCGGACCAACCGGCGCAGTTACTGCGGCGCGCTGCTCGGCGTTTAGAAGTTTGAGAGCATCCATAGCGGGCAATCATAGCATATGACACTGGTAGAGACGCAAGGTCTTGCGTCTCTACCGGCGGTATTTTCTAAAACGGCGGCTCGCTCTCGGAAGCGCTCTCATCGCCATTCTCGCTCTGATCGGGGCGCGGTTCGAGGAAGATCACATCGTCGGCGCGCACGAAGGTTCGATAGCGAGTCAGCCCGCTCTCCTTGTCGGTCCAGCTATCGGTGCGAAGGCTGCCGGTGATCCGTACCCGCTTGCCGCGACCAAGATAAGCGTGGCAGCGCTCGGCGAGGCGATCCCAGGTCTCGATATTTGTCCAGTCGGTCTCGATCTGCCGGTTCCCCTGATCGTCCTGACCGGCATAGCGACTGGTGGCGATACTGAAGCGGCAGACCCCGACGCCGGTTGACAGCATACGCATCTCGGGATCGGCGCCCAAACGGCCGATCAACTCCACACTGTTCACAGTTCCCTTTACGGTACGCATCGGTGATTTCTCCTGGCTAACAGACCAACTCCATAGCGGTCTCGTAGCATACACCGCCGCAAGTGGGCGAAAGATACGCGTTCAGTGGTGAGCAACTAATCATCCTGACCAATCGTAATAAGCGAGAGTATAATAATCAGACCAATAAAAGCGGAACTTTGGAATGCCGTTGTGGATTCTGATATAAGCCAGACAACTTCAATCAGCGCAATCCTTGAATTGAGCCGGTTGGTATGCGCCACCCTTGATCGCGATGAAGTGTTCGAGCGAGTGCTTACTTCGGCACAAGCCCTCAGCGGCGCTGAGGTGCTTTCGATTATGCTGCTCGACGAGGCGCGGAAAGAGTTGTCGGTTGCCGCGATCATTGGCCTGGATCTTGAACCGCTGGCCGATTTGCGCCTGCCCCTGGGCGAAGGTATCGCCGGCTGGGTGGTTGCCAATAATGAGCCGGCCCATGTGGCGGATCCGGTCAGCGATCCCCGCTTTATGATCACGGTGGGACTGAATTACGGCACCCTCTACTCGGTGCCGCTCTGGGGGCGCAACGGAGTCCTTGGTTGTCTGAACGTCTCGCGATTGAACGATAACACTCCGTTCAGCCTGACCGTGCTTCAGATGGTCGATATTTTCGCCAGCCACGCCGCGATTGCGATCGAGAATGCCGCCGCCGCCAGAGCTTTACAACTGAGTGCGATTCGCGAACGCATGCATATGCTAACCCAGCAACCATACGACGAGCGGCTGATCGACCAGATTCTGGCCGAACTTGGGCAGGCGCTCGATGCCGATGGATGCAGCCTGATATTCGAGCACTCCGGTGTTCCAATCATTCGGCAAAGGTGGCCTGCGGATCTGGAAGCGACAACAATTCCGATCTCGCTCTGCAGCGGATTGCGGCTGCCGGATAGCTCCAAAGCCCAATTGTGTATCCATCGGGTTCAAAACTCACGCTATCAGAGCGGCGGTGATCGCGAATTGACGGAGTTCGTCGCCGATCGGCTGGAAGTGTTGCTGCACGAAGAACACCGGCGTTCGCAGGCGCTTCAGCAACGTGCCCTGGATGATGCGCTCGGGCAGATCGCCAGCGCCAGCCATGCCCTGGTGGGCCGCGAAAATGTCCTGGAGTCGATCCTGAGCCGGTTGGCCGATTTTGTTACCTATGATTCGGCGGGAGTGTTTGCCTACCACGATACGGACTATGCGCGCCTGGTAGGCGGGCGTGGATATCGCAATGCCGGCGCAGATATCGTATTGTACATGGGGCCGGGCTCGCTCCCCTGGCAGATCGCCCAGGAGCATCGAGCGCACTACATTCCCGATGTTCAACAACTGCCACAATGGCAAGATGTTCCCGACGCCGATCTGGTTCGGGCCTGGATCGGTGTGCCGCTTCTGGTGGACAACGCAATGATCGGTCTGCTGACGATCGATCGCTGGACGCCGCACTCGTTCGAGCCGCGCGATATTGTGATCGCCGAGCGTTTCGGGGCGCATCTCGCACTGACGATCCGCAACGCCCGCATGGTTCAGGAAGCGCAGAATCGCGCCAATCAACTTCAGGCGCTCCACCAACTCGGCGTCGAGATCGGCGTCATCTACGACGAGCAACAGCTCTTTGAAACCCTGGTTCGCCTGATTCAGCGCACCTTCGGCTACTACCAGGTTTGTGTTGCAACGATCGAAAACCACGAGGTTGTGTTGCAGTCGGTATTCGGCGAAGTGGCCGATAAAACCGAATTCGGCACACTGCAACGCTACACGGTTGAACGCGGGATCACCGGATGGGCGGCGCGCTATGCCGAAACTGTGCTGGTGAATGATGTGCGCCACGACTCGCGTTACGCCCTGGTTGATCGGCTGAGTAAGGCCCGCGCCGAGTTAGTGGTGCCGATCAAAAGCGAAGGCGAGGTGCTGGGAATTATCGATATCGAAAGCTCCTTGATCGGCGCATTCGGCGAGAGCGATATTCAGGTAATCGAGGCCCTGGCAGGGCAGATCGGCATCGCCTTGCGCAATATTCGCCGCTACCGCGAACTTGAACATACCCAGAGTCATTTGCTTCATGGTGAACGGCTGCGGGCATTGGGTGAAATGGCCAGTGGCGTGGCCCACGACTTCAATAATCTGCTGACGAGTATTCTTGGCCATACCCAGATTCTGCGCGATTCGTATGCTGAGCCGGCCCTCAGAGAGGCATTGCAGATTATTGAGCGCGCAGCACTTGATGGCGCAGCAACCGTGCGCCGGCTCCAGGGTTTTGCCCAAATGGGGAATCCCTTGCCCGACGAACAGATCGACCTGAATGCGATTATCGAGGAGAGCCTGGCCATCACAAGGCCACGCTGGCGCGACTCGTTACAAAGCCAGGGCGCCCAACTTGAGATCCGGCGCGAAATCGGCAACCTCCCGCTGCTGGCCGGTGATCCCGCAGCGCTGCGCGATATGAGCACCAACTTGATTTTGAATGCGATCGACGCAATGCCGCAAGGCGGAATCCTCACCATTCGTACAGCGATGTTGCCGGGCGATCAGGCCGTGGTGCTGTGGGAAGTGTGCGATAATGGACGCGGAATACCGGCCGATATCTTGCCGAAGATTTTTACGCCGTTCTTCTCGACGAAAGGGAGCCGCGGCACCGGTATGGGTCTGGCAATGGCCCATAGCACGGTAGAGCGCCATAAAGGCCGGATTGAGGTTCAAAGCGATCCCGGTCGGGGCAGTTGTTTTTCGATCATGCTGCCAGTTCGCGAGCTTCGCCAGCCGGAGTTAGCGAATCCGCCGGTTCCGGCGATCCGCCAGGCCCGGGCGCTGCATATTCTGGTTGCCGAGGATGATCCGGCAGTTCGCCGGCTGATGGATCAGATGTTGCTTCGTTTCGGGCATCAGGTCGATCTGGCCCCAGATGGTGAATCTGCCCTGCATCTGTTGATGAAGAACAGCTACGATCTGCTTTGTAGCGATCTCGGCTTACCGGGAATGTCGGGTTGGGAGTTGATTCGACAGGCGAAAGACATCCAACCGCAACTACGGACATTATTGATCACCGGTTGGGGCAATCAAATTGTGCCGGAAGAAGCTCGCAACCGCGGCGCCGATCTGATGATTTCGAAGCCGTTTGATGTCACACATCTGCGCCAGGCGATTGAGCAACTGAGCCAGCAGATCGGGCAACAGGCACCGGCCGGCAGGCGCTGATCCATGCAACACGAGAATGCGACCATCAGTTTAACACCACGACAGCTTGCGCTGCGCTATCTCCAAAAGGCTGCCCGGCAGTTACGCTGGGTGATCCGCCTGCTTCTGGGGTTGCCGGCATTAGCGATCACTGTGGCTGCCGGAGCAGCAGCGGTGCAGGCCGGTCGCAGCGAGACCCGTGCGGTCGATGTGGCTGTTGTGTTCGTCTCTACACCGCCCCGGCGTGAACTGATTCTGCATACCATCGACCTGTATCGGCGCGGCTTGATCGACACGATTATGCCGGTCGGCGCACAGGCCGAGGCGTTGAAAACCGCGTTGGGCGAGGCAGGTGTGCCGGCGGACATTATTGTTGAGACAAAACAGAGCAGCGGTACCTTCGCCCAGATCCAGAGCGCCGCTACAAGTGCCGTAGCCGGCGGTGCGCAGCGCGCATTACTGGTGAGCGCGCCGGACGAACTGCTGATCGGTCTGAAGATTTTGCGCGATCAGGGCTTGCAAGCGTATGCTTCGCCGCCTACCAATCCGTCGAACGATCCACTGGCATACCTGGCAGCCGGGATCGACTACTGGCGCTATGCATTGGCTATCGGCATTACCGACGACGTGGTATACTCCAGGTAGACTTAGCGCACTTGTTCGCCAGAGATATAATCGACTATGAGTACATCACGAGCCGGCGCGCGTTCTGAGCGACGCGCCGCAGGCGAACCCGGCTATGAACTGCGAAATTATCGCCTGATCGAGCGGAGCGGCCAGGAAGAGTTGGCAACCGTCTATCGAGCCACCCATCTGACCCTTGATCGCCCGGTTCAGGTACATTTGTTGCGCCGCAAAGACTGGATTTCGGCCAGCAGATTTCAGTTGGCCGGCAGATTGGCTGCGCGCCTGGAGCATCACAATCTGCAGCCGGTGATCGACGCCGGCCACGACGATCGTTATGGCGATTATCTTGTCACACCACAGCTTGATGCGCGCCCGCTGAGCGAGATCCTGGCCGAAGGGCCGGTTGCGCCGGCACTCACCGCCCGTATCATTACCCAGATCGCCGCCGCGCTCGATTATCTGCACAGCCAACAGGTTTATCACCGCGACGTACAGCCGGCCAATGTGCTGGTGAGTGAACAGGGCGCGGCATATCTGACTAATCTTAGTCTTGCGGCCAGCCCCGACACCCCCGACCTCAGCAGCATCGACGAAGCCGATTATCTTACGCCCTACTCGGCGCCCGAACAACGCCTCACCCATAGTGAAGCCGGTGCCGCCCTCGATGTTTATAGTCTTGGTGCATTGTCCTACCATCTGCTCAGCGGCGAAATGCCGCCTGCGGCCGGCAGTGAGTTGCCGAGTCTGGCCCATCGCGATGCAAGTCTGGCCCCCGCCGATCGGGTGTTGCAACGGATGATGGCGCCCCAACCTGAGGTACGCTACACCAGCACCGGGGCTGCGGCAGGTGCTTTGCGCCAGGCGCTGCGGGCACAACTCGATCAAGCGACCGACGATATGGAGGAGGGCCGTTGGGAGACGAGCGCCGAGTGGTTGGAGAATCCGCTCGAAACTGCGCTCGGCGATGATCTCGACGAGGCTTTCAAGGATTTTGTCGCCCGCTCACGTAAACGCGCCGATGAGCTGCACCGCCGCGATGTGATCCGCCGGATGCTTAATCGCTGGAGCCGTAACGGATTTTTCCGGCGCCGCGGGCTTGGCCAATTGATCCAGCCGGAACAGATCGTCAGCTATAACATCTATTTTTATGAACTGAGCGCACTCTACGAAACGCGCAGCGCACCGGTTGCCCGTACCAGGCCTCAGGGCCGCGATGAACGGATTAGCGCCGGCATCCCGATCGATCTTTGGGTGGCCGATGTACCGGAAACGGGGCCGTTTGAAACCGTTCGCGAACAGGTGATTCTGTTGCCCGGTTCAACCCGCGCCCTCACTTGCCCGGAATGCTCCGGTAGCGCGACAGTCACATGTCAGGAGTGCAAGGGAAAGGGGATCATCGAAAAGGTGCGCAAGGTGAGTGGGCCGAATAATGCGACCAGCAACGAAACCATCACCAGCAATTGCCCCACCTGCCGCGGCTATGGTCGCAGCGAATGTCCTGCCTGCAAAGGCAGCGGAAATCTGATCGAAGAACAGGTTTTCAGTTGGTCGCGGCGAGCGAAGATTTTCGACAATTCCGACGATATCGATGATCTGCCGGGATTGGCGATCAAACGCCGGCTTGAGCCGATCTTCGCCGGGAAGATCAATCCGTATACCGGCGTCTGGCATAGTGTCGCACCCCTGGCTGAGACGCTGCGCGAGGCGATCAAAGAGGCCGGCGACGATACACGGCTGCTTGACGCCGAACTGAAGATTCAAGGCGCAACCATTACTGAGATGGACTTTTTACTCGACGAGAAGCCGCAACGGATCTATCTGGTCGGCTTCGACTCGGAGTTGATCGGCGATTGGTCGCTGCTGAATCTGGAACGACTGGTGCTGGCAGGCGTCGCCGCAGTATTATTGGTGCTGCTTATCATTGCCGCGATCATCTGGTTGGTAGGCTAGGAATGTCGAAACGCCGCCCACAACGCCGGCCCGGCCTGCGATCTCCAACGGCTGAGCAGCCGCTGGAAACGAACGCCGATCTGATCGCGGCAGTGCTCGACAAGATCGACCGGCAGATCGAAGCCGGCCATCCCCCCGAAGCCCGCGCAACCCTCGATCATCTGACTACCGCCGGCCATAGTGCCGAGGGCGCCCGACAGTTGATCGCCGTCAGTATCACTCGCGCCCTGATTGCAGCAATGCAGCAAGACAAACTCGAACCCGCCGAGATCTGGCGCCTGACACTTGAGCGCTTACGCAACGAATAAGTCGGCGCTTACGAGGCCGGTTGCGGAATCCACGTAGCGATCCCAGCCAGAATAAGTTCCAACCCGACACGATAATCGCCTGCCAACTATTGGGGCCGTTACTACGCCGCAAACAGCGCGCAGTAACACAGCTTATGCCCCATAACAGGCTTGTTTATTTCGTGGTAGCGGTTTCGCTGCTACGAAGTAAACGCCTAAACCATTCACGCCGTCGTATCACTCGCTGGAGCGCGCGGCGACAATCCCTTGCTGCGCCGCCCAGCGATTTAGATCGTGGCGATCGATCGCTGCCGCCATCAGGGCCGGAAATTGGTCGGGTGTACAGGCGAACGCCGGCACCCCGAGTCCGGCCAGTGTCGCTGCAACGCGATGATCGTAGGCCGGCGCACCATTATCGCTCAAGGCAAGTAAGGCGATCAGTTGTACGCCGGAGCCAACCAGCGTCGCCGCCCGGCGCAACATCTCCTCGCGATTTCCGCCCTCGTATAAATCGCTGAGCAGCACCAGGATCGTCTCATTCGGCCGGCTCACCTGGCTCTGACAGTAACTCAGGGCACGATTGATATCGGTTCCGCCGCCGAGTTGCACGCCGAACAACAGATCGACCGGATCGCTCAATTGCTCACTCAGATCGACAACCGCCGTATCAAACACGACCATGCGAGTATTGATCGCAGGTAACGAGGCTAACACGGCACCGAAGACCCCGGCGTAGACGACTGATGCCGCCATTGAACCACTCTGATCGACACAGAGTATGATGTCGCGTAAACTACTGCGCCGCCGCCCGAATCCAATTCGCTGTTCAGGGATAATCGTGCGGTAATTCGGCTGATAGTGGCGCAGATTAACCCGAATCGTGCGTTGCCAATCGATCTCGTTGTGGCGCGGCCGGCGGGTGCGCGTGGCCCGGTTCAGGCTGCCGGTTACCGCCTGGCGCATCGGCGATGCCAACCGGCGCATCAGATCATCCACCACCCGCCGCACCACCTGGCGTGCTGTCTCCCTGGCCCGCTGGGGCATCACATCACGCAGCGACATCAGGGTTGTCGCCAGGTGAACATCGGGTTCAACCGCCGCCAGTAACTCCGGCTCCAACAACATGCGGCGTAGATTCAGGCGTTCCAACGCATCCTGCTGCATTACCCGCACCACCGACGACGGAAAGAAACGCCGGATATCGCCCAACCAGCGCGCCGCAGATGGCGCCGATGAACCGAGGCCGCCGCTTCGCTCGGCGTCATACAAGGCTTCGAGTGCGCGATCGATCGCCACATCATCGCCATGCAATGTGAGGCCGATACCATCGGCGGCGCCGCCGCCAAGCAAGAGGCGCCAACGCCGCAGGCGCTCGGCGGCTGATTCGTGTTCCAGCGTCATGCCGGTAACTCCCAATCGATCGGCTCACAGTCGCGTGCGATCAAGGCATTATTGACCTGCGAATACGGACGACTATCGAAGAATCCGCGATTAGCCGACAGCGGCGAGGGGTGCGGCGCAGCCACGATCGCGTGGTTCGGGTTATCGATCAGCACGGTTTTCTTCTGTGCCGGCGCACCCCAGAGCACAAATACCAACGGCGACGAGCGCCCGTTCAAAACCCGAATAATCGCATCGGTCAGCCGTTCCCAACCACGGCCCTTATGTGAATTCGCCTCGCCCGCACGAACAGTCAGCACCGTATTCAACAACAGAACCCCGCGTTCGGCCCATGTGCTCAGATCACCATGCTTCGGCGGCGTAATCCCCAGGTCGCTCTGCAACTCGCGATACATGTTGCGCAGCGACGGCGGGATGGCGACGCCACGCCGCACCGAGAAGGCCAAACCCTGAGCCTGACCAGGGCCGTGATAGGGATCTTGACCGAGGATCACGACCCGTACCGACTCAAACGGCGTCAACTTCAGCGCGGTGAACTCCTCACCCGCCGGCGGATAGACCGTCTGTGTGGCGCGTTCAGCGGCGACGAACTCGGCCAATTGCGCAATGTACGGCTGCGCCAACTCATCAGCCAGAACAACACGCCAATCGGCGGGAATAGCGAGGTTCACACTCATGAACAATTCTCCCCTGCTGTCGATGCAAAAGGCACATTTACACCGTCGCCCGACTCACACATCGAACCGCAAGCCTAAAATCTGTGCCGTCAGCCGGATTGCCTCTGCCGCACGTTCATAGGCAAAATCCACTTGATCAAGCTGCACCGCAGCGGCATTCTTGCGCACAGCCCGCTCGCCCAACTGCCGTCGTTCGGCAACACTATACTCGGCGAAGGCCCGCCGCATCAGCGGAAGCACCGCCTGAAAGGCGTCGGCGGACAATTCGGACAGCCAGCGGTCAACAATCGACCAGAGTGCTTCGTCGTGGATGAGCAGCAAGCCCGAACCACGTAACAGGCCATCAGCCCAGGCGGCGGCGGCCGCCGGATCAACGGCAACCGACAGCGCTAATCGCAATCGCCGTGCCGCCTCGTCGGGGGTAAGTTCAGCGGTATCAAGCAAAATGCGCACTGCACGACCAATCACGAGGCCATGGCTACGCTGCAAATCGGCCAACCGATGCAGCGCCGCAAGCCATTCGACCTGCCCGCCGGGGCGATCAAGCGTACTTACCGCTTCGTGTACGCCACTGATTCGCCGCAGCATCACTTCGGCTGCATCATCATCCAGGCTCGCGCATGCGTAGGGCAAGCCGACGCAGATCCGCGCCAGTAAGCCATCGACAACCTGACCAACCAGCGCTGTATCGGTATCACGCACACTGCCGTACCGCAACACCGCCGCCAGACTGCTGCGCGTCTGTGGATCTGCGCGCACCAACGCATCCATCAACTCGCCGACATCGTCACTCTGCGCAGCCCGTGCCTGTAACTGCTGCATCAATGAATCGATCGCAGCGGGCAGATCGGCCAGTAAAGCCTGGTTGACCACCGCCACAAGCTCTGGCAACGCGGTAGATTCTGCGGCCAACCGGCGGGCGTGAGCCGTCGCCGCAAGCTCGACCGTCGTTCCCCAGGCTGCCGCTTCGATCAAGGCAACCTCGTGGCCCGGCTGCCACAACACCCGCCAGAGCTCACGGAATGTGCCGAGGCCGCTACCTTCACCAAGCACGCCCCAATCGACGCCGATCAGATTCAGCCGCCGCAAGAGCAGACTGCGTTCACGATCATTCGGCTTCCGCAAATCCAGATCGAGATCGCGGGCCTCCGCCGTCGCCGCTAAACGCAACCGCCGTTGCGCCGCCCGCAGATCCTGTTGCAGCGGCGTACTTGGCGCCTCGTCCGGCACACGCCCGATCCGCTGGCCAACCACCAGGCGCTCGTGGATCAACTGCAACGGCGCATCGGCACCGAATCCAAACACCGCCCGCGCCGCCTCGTCAAGCTCTGCCAGGCCGGGCAGAGGCAGATTGCGCAGCGCGGCCAGAGCCTCGGCCAGGCGCGCCGCCTCGATCACATGGGCCGACGAGGCATCGAGATCTTCAGCACGCAACAAACGCGCGGCATGAGTCAGCCAGCGAATCGTGGTCTCACGAGGCGCCGCATTGCGCTCGCTCATCGCCCAGAGGTGATCGTACCAACCCGGCGAGAGCACGCCTGCGCCATAGCCGCTACGCATCGCCAGATGGCCGTATGTCCACGGCGCAAGACTGACCGCTGTCTTGATTTTGGGTAGGTTTTTGAGCAGCGCGTCATCACCACGGCGATCACCGTGATCGACCAGAACCGGGGCATGCCAGGCGCCGCAAACAACTGCGATTCGCTGAAAGCCCTCGCGCTCAGCCTGCCTGATGGTACGCCGCATCCATGCCTCGCGTAATGGCTCGACCGGATCGCGCAGTGGCGGTGCGTGTTCACGTAAGGCGCCCATCGCCTCCAGGATCGCCGCAAACAACCCGACATCATCGCGGCGATGCTCGACCATCAACTCCCACCAGCGCTCGCCGTCGCTGTAGCCGGCCGCAGCAGCGAGGGCGCCCAATGGATCGTGAACCGGATGTTCGGGCGCAGGTGCATCCGCCGGTTGCTCGGCATGCGCCGGCTCAGAATCGCTCGCCGCCGTCAGATCCTGGTCGGCGAGCGCCATCCAATGACGTTGCGGCAGATCGCAAAAGCGCAATGGAATCGTGCGCGCCAATGCAAACCGGATCGCCTGCAATTCCGGCGAGAAACGCGCGAAGGGATAGAATGCCGCCCGGCGCGGCATCTCGGCGGCATACACCAGCAGCGCCACCGGCGGCTCCAGATCGGGATGATCCAGCAGCGGCAGCAACTCGTCGGCGTCGGGCGGGCCTTCGATCAGCAGCAAATCCGGTTGAAGCTGATCGAGCGCCCGCACCAGACTACGGGCCGAGCCTGGCCCATGATGCCTGATTCCGAAGATATGAACCACCTACAGTACCTCGCGACAAGCGCGATATAGATCGCGCCAACCCTCGCGCTCCTTAACCACCGTCTCAAGGTATTCCTGCCAGACCAGCCGATCCTGCACCGGATCTTGCACCACCGAACCGGTGAGACCGGCGGCAACATCATCGGCGCGCAACACACCATCGCCGAAATGCGCCGCCAGGGCCAGACCGTTATTGACGACGGAGATTGCTTCAGCGGTACTGAGAGTGCCGCCGGGTGATTTGAGTTTCGTGCGACCATCAATGGTCGCGCCGCCACGCAACTCGCGAAACACCGTCACAATCCGCCGAATCTCGTCGATCGCCGGAGCTTCGACGGGCAACTCCATACTCTTGCCCAGGCTCGCGACGCGCATCTGCACGATCGACACCTCTTGTTCGAGATCGTCGGGCAAGGGCAAAACAACGGTATTGAAGCGACGCTTCAGAGCGCTGGAAAGATCGTTCACCCCGCGATCACGATTATTCGCCGTTGCAATCACATTGAAGCCACGCACCGCCTGAGTTTCGCTATTCAACTCAGGGATCGGCAACGTTTTTTCGGAGAGAATCGTGATCAAGGTATCTTGCACATCGGCTGGAATACGAGTGAGTTCTTCAATCCGGGCGATTTTGCCGTTCTGCATCGCGCGCATCAACGGACTCGGCACCAATGCGGCAGTGCTGGGCCCATCGGCGAGCAAGCGGGCATAATTCCAGCCGTAGCGAATCGACTCTTCGGAAGTCCCGGCGGTTCCCTGCACCAACAACGTCGAATCAGCGCTTACCGCCGCCGCCAGGTGTTCAGACACCCAGCTTTTGGCCGTACCGGGAACCCCGAGCAGCAGCAACGCACGATCGGTGGCGAGGGTCGCAACCGCGATTTCGATCAACCGGCGCGAACCAAGATATTTTGGGCTGATCGCCGTACCATCGGGCAGATTGCCGCCCAAAATATAGAACGAAACCGCCCAGGGCGAGAGACGCCAATTCGGCGGGCGTGAGCGATCATCATGGGTGGCCAGGATCGCCAACTCGGCCGCATACTGCTGCTCGGCGTGCTCACGCAGAATAGTACTCATCGCTGATGCTCCTCAGGAGTTTAGGGTACAGCCTATAGAATCCAGGATATAGCCGGGCATACGACTCACGCCTCACGCCTTTGTAATGCCGCAAGCATACTGCGCCGGAAGCGCAGCCGATCAAGAAAGGCCGGGATCGCTTTGTTCCAGAACGATCGATCCGCCAATTCGACTTTCAGCAGGGTTATCGCAAGATCAACCAGATCGGGCGGGATCGCCTCGGCATAATCGACGGCAATGCGTAGCGGCCAATCACTACGGGGATCATTTTTCGGCGCACGCAGGTGCCGGGCAACCGCAACCAGCGCGGCATGGGCCACGCGATCACTCCAGGGTATCGGAAGTGCGCGCAGAACCGCTAATTCCCGGCCGGTCGAGTGGTGGTTCGCAGCGAACATTCTGATCAACAGATCGTCGCGTTGCCTGGCGGGCAGCACGGTGATGAGCGATTCTAGTTGGATTGTCGCATCACCGGCGAGCGCAAGCGTCACCAGTGCTGTCGCCCACTCAACATCGGCGTAGTTCGTAGTTGCCGATTGCCAGCCTTCAATCAGCAACGGACGCCACTCATCCGGTGCGACGCCGAGGATATCAGCCGGGGCGAGATTCCATCGCTGCAACCAGATCGCAGGCGGCGTCCGGGCGATGATCTGCATCAGCCACCAGGCCCGCTCGCCCAAACCTGAGCGCGGCGGCCTGGGTTCGATTCCATCACGGATCATTGCCTCGTCGCAGGCATTCGGCAATGTGACACTGATCTTTCGGCCCCATTCCAACTGCACATAACGCAGCGCGCGGGTTGTCATCCGACCGGCCAAACGTGATCCCGGTAGACGAGTGAGCAGATCGGCAACCTGGCGGCGCACTTCGCGGCTACGATCGTTGAGTGCATCTTCCAGCCACGGTTCATCGGCCATACGCAAACCCGGCGCCATAATCTCGACAAAAGCCACCCGCTCATCGGCCCGCTCGTTGGGCCAGGCCGCGATCATCAAGTCGCGGGCATGTTCAGGGTCTGCCGCCCGCAGCAACGCCAGGGCAGCCCGGCGCTCCAGCCGATCACCATCTTGCCAACTGGTCAGTGGATCAAGATCGATCTGTGTATACCCCCATTCGGGATTAAGGTCGGCCAACCAGCGCCCGCGCGCGCCAAGGGCCGGCCGGATCAGATCGCGCAGTTCCGGTTGAGTTCGTCCAAGATCGAGCAAATCCGGCAGACGGGCATCGGGCAGGCGCAAGCCGGCGGCGATCAATGCGGCCAGCCACTCAGGCAGGTCGGTTCGCTGCGAATCTTCCAGGATCAAGGCCAGATGGCGCGCCGCCTCGGCCGAGCATGCCGGCTGTGCATCATGGGGCGCCGGCGGAAATCCGATCATCTCACGTAGCGGCGGCAATGCACCGGCCCGTACATAGATCGCTGTGGCAGCGGCAATATCAAGCAACATGGCCGCCGGATCGGGTATGTCGTGGGGAACAAGTTCGGCCAATGGTGCTGGCGGCGACGGGAGATTCGGGCGCCGAGCGGTGCCGATCAAGGCCGCTGCCGCCAACTCTTCCCAATAGCTGCGTGGATCGTGCATCATCCCGCTCCAAAAGTGATCAGCCGCTCGCCGAACTGCGCGCTGAGGGGCATCAGGTATATGCCGTCCCACTCACCAATAAGCGTGAACGGTTGCCCGCCGCCGATCGCCAGCAGCCGCCAACCGGCGCTGAAATGCGGCGCAAGCCGCATCACCCGGCCATCGGCATCCTGCACATACCAACGCTGCTCAATCACCGTGAGCGTAACCGGCGCGATCAAAAGCGGCCAGCGCTCCAACCACGGGTTGCGGCCGAGCGCATCGGCATAGCCCGCAGTTGCATCGCGGATCGTGAACCCCGGCAAGTGGGCCGGATTTTCAAATGGGCCGCGCCGCTCTTTCAGAAGCCCGCGTAAGCGAACTGCGCCTGGGTAGAAAACCAACTCCGCCTCGACGCTCAATCCCGGTGTAAGGGCACGCTCAAGGGTTCCGCCGGGAACAGCGAAATCGAGCAGCAGCGCCGGTCGTCCGAGCCGCTCAGCCCAGAGCCATGTGCGCTGCACCGTCAGGCGATCTTCCTGTTCCACCCGGCGACCAATCACTGTCCAGCGGTCCACAACGCCGGTTGTACCACGCACTTCGTCCTGGCGCAATGTAAACCCGATCGCGGTTTCGACATCGGCGCGTACGTCGGGCGAGAGCATTTCGCGCTGCTGATAAGCCCTGGCCAGCAGATGCAGCGCGCCAAGCGATCCAACAGACGGTGCTGCCAGCCGTCGCCTGAGGCTGTATCGGCGGCGGCGGCGCGTAACAGGCGGGCCACACCCGGCGCCTGGGCATCGATCATGCGGGCGGCCAGGGCGTTGAACGCCGCCGGGGTATTGCTCTGAAGGGCGGCCAAACCGGCCCGCATTTGATCATGGAGCCAGCGCTCCAACTCGATCAGGCCGGTATCGACTTTCTGCTCACGCGCACTGCGGCTTTTGCTTGAGGATACGGCTTTTGGCGTTGTGGTCGTCTCGGCAGGGGATTCCTGAGCCTGTTCACGTTTTTCGCGCCGTTCCGCCGCACGAGCGCGCGCGGCCAACCACTCATCGATCCAGACAGGGGGATCTGTTGCCGGTAACAGTTCGGGGCGACCGGCCAGCAACAGTAGTAAGCCAAGCGCATGTTTGCAGGGGAATTTTCGGCTGGGACACGAGCAGCGAAAAACCGGGCCGTCGAGATCGACCCCGACCCGATATGGTTCTTTAGCACTGCCACGACAGGCACCCCAGAGCGCTTGACCGGCATGGCCGAGATCGTCCCAGTTGCGCGGTTCGGCGAGTTTACGTGCCGCCGCCGCTCCAGATGCGTCGGGCGCCAGCGCCAATGCTTGTTCGATCGTTAGATGTGGCGGCATGAGCGTGGTTTAAAATACAGGATACAAGATACAGAATACGGAACCACGATCGTGGTGCCACGATAATTTGTTGCTACTGGCGCAGCGTCCTGCGCCGACCAACGCGTATTCGTGCAGCGTCCTGCACCAACAAGTTCTTTCTCATCCCTCCGACTTCGCGTCGTTGAATGTACTGCGTCCCACGCACTGTGACGGTGTGCAGGCCCCTGTCGCAGTAGCAACCTCGTACACACACATACTAGCACAAATGTGTGCCATCTACGGTCACAATTCTCGTGATCAGGGTTCAACAATCAAGCTTACGAATCGCATTATGCGGCAGAACGGCGTGAACACCGACAACACTATTTACCAGTTGTGTGATCCGCA
Source organism: Oscillochloris sp. (assembly GCA_012032775.1). Classification (GTDB taxonomy): domain Bacteria; phylum Chloroflexota; class Chloroflexia; order Chloroflexales; family Chloroflexaceae; genus JAAUQO01. The sequence continues at coordinate 25,552 of JAAUQO010000013.1, forward strand.
AATCAACGCTCACACTTGCCATTGCCAATGCCTGCTTGCGCTCAAGATTATACTCGCGCTCGATCAGATCAATCATGCCGGAAAGGGCCAATCCAACCGCCTCGTTCAGATCTTCGTGGATCCCGAAAGTAATCCGCCCGATTGCCGTTTCGGCCATTGGCATTCTAAGAGCCAGATCTTCGCGCAGGGTGATCGTCAGGCGAACTTCGTCCATTGGACACTCAATGGCTGTCCCACTCACTTCGCCGTCGCCCTGGGCGGCGTGGCCATCGCCGACAAACAGGTATGCGCCGGCAACCGGAACCGGCAACCAGAGCGTGCTCCCGGCAACCAGTTCCCGGCAGTCGATATTACCGCCCCAGGCCCGCGGCGGCCACGAGGGATGGGCGCCTGGTTCGGGCGGCGGCATGCCGATCACCCCCATAAACGGCCGCATCGGCACCGCCAATCCGAACTGGTTACGGGCCTGCATTAATTCATGATCCAGTTCCCAGCGCAACACACTCCGGCCTTCGTCGGCAACTCCCAGGCGCTGATTGAGCGCAGTCGCAAAACCGCCCCCGATGGTATAGCCGTACGGGCCGGGACTCAGTTGCTCGATTCGGATCTCAAGCGCCATGCCCGGCTTTGCGCCGCGCACCGCAATCGGCCCGATCATGGCATGGCCTTCCAGCGGCGCATCTTGCGGCTGTGAGATGCTGCGGCGCGGCGTGCCGTCGGGGTGCGGCGGTTCCAGCCCCCATCCTGCATCAAGCGTCTGCAACAGCAATGTATCGCCGGGATCGATCGTGATAACCGGCGGCACTTCGGCGGAAAAATATCCGCGCATCGTCTCCAAACTCGGCGCGATCCGATGAACCGCCATGCGAACACTCCTTCCATGCACATGCAGATTGAAAACTTCAGGTTTTTTGGAGCTGGAGATCGATCTCAAACGGCATATTCACCGGACGACGCAACAGATCGATCGCGCTTGCGTTTGCGAAGATTGTATCGCGTTCAGTCGTGATTCCAACGGCTTCGTGGATATGGCCGAAAATATGTACGCGCGGCCGGATGCGCGGTAATTCCTCGGCTAAATCGGCACAGCCGACACACATGCCGAGAAAGGTGCGATCACGGATGTTTTGCGGCGGCGTGTGGGTAATCAGCACATCGAGCATGGCGGGCACCCGGCGCCAGATTGCCCGTAGGGCCGCGCCGCGCGGCAAGTTAAAGGCCATATTGCGGAAGATCGGCTGCCATGGACTACCGTATATCCGCAATCCTGCGATCACAACCAGTTGATCGTGCAGATACGTCGCACCGGTCGATTGCAACAACTCCACGGCAACCGGATCATCTTGCAGGCATTGGTCATGATTACCGGCGATCACCAGTTTATAGCGATGCGGCAGCGACTTCAACCATTCCGCGACATCAGCAAGCTCGACCATAGTGCCGTGCCGGGTCAGATCGCCGGCGTGGATCAGGAGATCACCATCAGGTATTTTGATCTGCCGGTGCAAGCCATGGGTATCGCTGATCGCAACAATTCGCATAGAACCTCCGGATCAGTGCGATATTGATCAACCTCAATCGCTCAATCCATTGTAACGCTTCCCGATGAACATGGAAGCGCAACTGCGTGGTACAGTATGCATGGATCAAGAGGAAGTTTGGATGCACATGCGTGTTCAACAGTTTGAAGCATGTCGAAATAGTGCATTTTGGCACTTGTATCGACTGTAATCCTATAGCAATCCTACCAGAACCGAGAACCGAGAGCCGAGAACCGAGAACCGAGAACCGCCGCACTGCGAAGGCTGATCGCCTTTCGGCCCATGCCGGGATTTCGCTATCGCCTCCAATATGATCGCGTTCAACCAAGTGCCGGTAGCGTTCATGCGGTACGATAGCCCGATGACTGCATCACTTCCTTCTGTTCGCCGCCCTCGTCGCTGGATCAGCGTTGCGGCATTCCTGGTGATCGCCCTTGGACTAGCGACTCGCGCCGATCTTCCCTTGCCGGCGCTGATTGCCCGTTACGGCGGCGATACGCTCTATGCCACGCTGATCTACCTGCTGCTTGCCTGGCTCCGGCCCCATAGTTCGATCGGCCTGCTCTTCGTGGGCGCCTGGGGAATCTGCATCGCGATCGAAGTGAGTCAACTGATCCACCTGCCCTGGCTTGAGGCCCTGCGTGCGACGCTGCCCGGTCGGTTGGTACTTGGTGCCGGCTTTTTGTGGAGCGATATTCTGTGCTATGGGGTTGGCGCCGCGCTCGGGCTGCTGCTCGATCGGTTGGTGCTGCTGCGTGCTTCGTCGGTTCCCAAGCGCAGCGTGTAACGCATGAATCGTAGCGCGTATCGAACGCGTTATTGTGCATCGGAAAGCGCCACCACCGTCCCATCGGTGAGCATTTGCAGATCATCCGGCCGCAGGGCAAACACACTGTTTGGAGTGCCGGCAGCCGCCCACAACTGTTCGTACACAAGTAGATCGGCGTCGATGAAGGTGCGGAGCGGTTGGGGATGCCCGACCGGCGCGACGCCGCCGATCGCATAGCCGGTGTGCATCCGCACGAAGGCTGCGTCGGCCTTGGCGATCAGTTCACCGACAAGTTCGGCCAGTCGCGTCTCATCGACCCGATTCGCACCACTGGCCAGCACCAGGATCGGCGCATCATGCGTCGTCGTCCGGAAGATCAGCGACTTGATGATCTGACCGACTGTGCAGCCAACGGCGGCCGCTGCCTCCGCAGCCGTGCGCGTACTCGCCGGCAACGTCAGCACCTGCAAGGTCAGGCCGCTTGATATCGTTGCCGTCAACCTGTACCGCGACGATCACAACCGTGGTGCCTACCGTACGCTCATCCGTCACCTGCACGCCTGGGGAAAACCCGTTGCGATCACCGAGTTTGGCTGCTGCAGCTATCAGGGCGCTGAGCGGGCGGGCTTGCCCACGATATAATTGCGCGATTGGCTCACGCGCCCGGCGCCACCAGCGCGTAGTGGACGATCAGCGTCACCGCTGCAGCCAGCAGGCTCTGGTGGTGCAGCCGGGCCACGGCGCCCAGGCCGGCGCGCACGGTGGTGATCGCCCCGTCCGAGGGCGCCCTGTCAAGACCATCGATGCCTTTTTTGAGCGCGGCAACGACACCGGCCATCGAACCTACAAACACGACCAGAACCGCGATCGTCTGCCATGAGAAATCCGCCAGCCATGCCTGCGCAAGCAGCAAGAGCAAGATGCTCGCCATCGTGGTCATCATGATCGGCGGAAGCAGATGAACGACCCGCTTGAGGGCGGCGTGGATCAACCGGGCCGTCTCGTCGGGGACATCTTGGGTCTGCGGGTTCCACATGAGGCGCCAGACCGGCTTTTCGACGAGCGAGAGGACGATGAAGATCCCACACGCAAATGCCAGCAGCGTTGGGATAAAGGTTGCCGTGAGGTGGGTCATGCCAATACCTCCAATTACTGGGCTGTGGTATAGTGCAGATAGCATAGCAGTAAATGTAGGCAATGTCAACATTAAACCATCCCCATGAACCACTCAGCTTTGAATGAGCGCGACCACTATCATCACGGCGAATTGCGGGCGGCGCTGATCGCGCGCGCCATCGCGACCATTGCCCAGAACGGCGTCGAGGCGCTGAGCCTGCGCGCGTTGGCGCGCGATATCGGCGTGAGCCACGCGGCACCGATGCGCCACTTCGCGACCCGCACCGACCTGCTCACCGCGATCGCGCGTGAAGGGGTGGAGGCGTTGATCGGTGAGGCCGAGGCGTGCGCCGCTGAGCCGGGCCTGACCGGCCTGGCCAAGCTCCGCGCGATGACGGAGGGCTATGTGCGCTGGGCGCGATCGTATGCCGTATACCACCTGATCCTGCGCAACCAGGACGTGATGCGCCATGCCGATGAGGCATTGCTGCGTGCGCTGCACGCCTATGCCGAACTGCAGCAGCGGACGATCGCGCAGGCGCAAAGCGAGGGGTGGCGTAGCAATGACCCGCCGCACCTGCTGTGGCTGCAGGTGATTGGCTTTACCGCCGGGCTGGCTGTCGTTGCTACCGACCCGATCTACCAGACGCCGCTCCACGGACAGCCTTCCGCCGCCGACCTGGATGCCGCCATCGCTGCGTTTTATGCCCGCTGATCCTCCTCTGCCGCAGCGTCGATGTGAGCGGAGAAAAGCTCATACTCACCGGCGCACACCTCGATGTTGACATTGACAATATCGAGGTGTATCATAGGCTATGTTGTCATCGACAACATAGCCTATCGGCACCAACGCCACCCTCAGGAGGACTATCATGACGAGCGCAGGCACCGGAGCGGATCTGTATAACTACACCCACTTCTCGCCCAACGACTATCACTTTGAACACTTCACCGGGCTCGCGGCCGGCGACCACTTTCAGGACGCCCGGGTATACACATTGGACGGCCAACCAGTTCATCTTTCGGACTACCTGCGCGATAAGCCGCTGGTGCTCGAGACCGGCAGCCTGACCTGCCCCATGTACGCGCAGAGCCTCCCCGGCATGCAGGCACTGATCGACCAGTACCCGGAGCTCGACTTCGTGCTGTTGTATGTACGCGAGGCGCACCCCGGCGAGCGTCAGCATGCACATCGGGACCAGGCCGACAAGCTCAGCGCGGCGCAGCGATCGGCAACCGCCTACCAGGAGCATCGGGTGACGCTCGTCGATGATGTGGACGGCGCGGCGCACACGCTCTATGGCGCCATGCCAAACTCGATCTACGTCATCGCTCCCGACGGCACGATTCTGTTTCGGAGCATCTGGAACAACCCGCCGGAGATCGCGGCGGCCCTCGGCCAGATTGCGCACGGGCACCGTGTCGCCTCGCGTGACTTCAAACCTATCCCGCCGTTCGCAATCGGCGCCGTACGCACGCTGCTGCGGGGCGGGCTCGTCGCGCTGTGGGATTTAGCCGTTGGCCTGCCGCGGCTGGTCTTCAACCACAAGAAGGTCGGCAACCTGTAACGCTCGCCGCACGGTGGTGCTCGCGGCGCTGAGCGGTGGATTAGGATATATCGACGGACGTTATTCTGCCCGCCGTCCGATCAGTAAGTCCACCTCCGGATCGTGTACGCCGCCAACGATAGCTGGTCGGCAATGGGTTGCGGTGGTGTGGCGTCGTCGCGGAGCAGCGCCTCATCAATGGGATTTCAGGGCATGCCGGCGATCTGGCGGTAGCGGCAGAGCAACAGCGCCAATCGTGCTTCCCGGCTGACTCGCAGTTTCGCCGGCGGATGCAAATCCGGCGTGCGGGTGACAGTGCGACGTGCATGGACCGCCGGTTGCCAGCGCAATCCGGTGGCGGCTTTGGTGGAATGCGAGATCAGGGCGATCACAGCCGGTTGCGAGCCGAAAACGCCCGCTTGCAGGCCCGCCTCACCCAGGCCGAAACGATCATCGATGTCCAAAAAACATTGCCGCGCTGCTTGGGGCCAACACCCTGGGGACGCCGCCGGACGAGCAGTGATGGAGCAGGCCGTGACGGAACTCGCCCCGCAGCTCGGGGTCGTGCGGGCCTGTGCGTGGAGGTGCCCCGCAGCGGCTATTACCGGCACCAGGCCCGGGCTGCGGGTGGTGACTCGGCCCCACCGCCCGGTCACCCTGGCCCAGAGCGCAATCGTGAGCAACACCGCCAACGGGTACCGAACCCCACGGCGGTGGCGCAAATCCGGCACCTGCTGAAAGTGCTGATACCGCGCTGCTAAATCGAGCGTCATCGCCTGCGGGCTGCCGAACGGGCGCACGGTCACTGTGGTAGCATGCATCGTGAACACCTTTCTGCAGCTGATGCGTGGTTGGTACCTGCATCGTACCGGAAAGGTGTTCACCTCGTGTCGGCAATAGGCCGCTGACGTTGCATCAGCCCTGCAGTTGGTTGCTCCACGTATCATAATGTATCTTCATCTACGAAGCGGTAGTGAAATGGTTCTTGCTCCACTACAAGCCGGGGGCATTTCTGCAATACCTCCCCAAACTTTACCCTGCCCATACTCGAGATCGAGTTGCCACCATGCACATACCATCCCTAAGCCCTTTGTTACCGACTCGCCGGCAGCAAGGGTGGTTGCACCACTAAAATCTCCGCAGACGCCCCGCATTTGCCAAGGATTCCAACAGTCGAGCAGCCACTGGAGTTCGATCGACTCCTGACCGGTGTTAGTGATCTCGAACGCTACCGGGTAGTTCCAATTACCGCTAACCGGTTCGATTTGCAAGCTTGCGGTAGAAACCGGCGCCTGAGGGCGGTAGAGTCGGTCGCGGTTGGTATCAAAGCGAACACCACCGGTGCTACTCGCAGCCTGGATCAGGAATCGCGCATCGGGAAGCATGTTCAGTGTCGCACTCCAGGTAGAAGATGCCTGTGAAAGCGGCACGACGCGGATTATCCCGGCTTCATAGATCACCAACTCGACCAGCGTCGCATTACTGCTGGCACTCACGGTAACTCGTGTCCGGCCATCACTCAGACGGGTTGTTTTTACACTATTGATAGCGGGCACAACCGGCTGCGATGCATTCCCTGACGTAAGAAGACGAACATCAATGTGATCAAAGAGCCGTTGGACGCTATCACGAGGGGCCCATTGTCCAAGCGGCATAGATAGCCAACGGATATTGTCGGCATCCTGGTGTAGCGCCCCCGGTGAAGCCCAGTCATACATTCCTCCGTTATATGCTGGTTCCACATATCCTGCATCTGCCAAACCCAGGGGCGCAGCCCGTACGATCACCGGATCGGTTTGTGGAATATCGCGATACCGCCCGCCTACGAGTAGCGCACCTGTCACTTGATCCGGTAGCTGCACCCGCGCTCCCGGCTGCACCGTTTGGCCGACAGCCATGAGTTGAATCGGTTCATCGCTCGAAAGGCTCGCCACATAGATGCTGCCTTGAGGGAAGCGCTGCTCAGTATAGGTCGGTGCGATGCTAAGACTTGTGGGTGTTTCCGTTACCGACTGAGACAACACCGGGCTGCTGCTCGAATCTCGATTCGGTTGTGCTTGTAAGGTTGGAACGATAATGTCGTAATCAGGTGGCCCATACAGCGTCATTGTATCGAGTGTCTTAACACTCAAGGGGTCGTTCTGGGCACTGCTGTAGGTTGGATAGTCGGCAAGGGCCGCCGCCAGGACTTCTCCCAGTGTCGAGGGCGTTTCGCCGGTCACGCTCAGCAATCTCAGCACAAGGAGAGCTTGCAAGCGTTCGCTGTAGACCGTTTTGGTAGGACTTTCGCCATCGCTGTCTACCGCATATGCAAAAGCGGTATATCCAAATGTTGGTTGTCCAAACCGGGCAAAACCTTCCACAAGCGATGGCAGATCATCGGGCCCGAGATTCGGAACGAGGCCGCTATGACAACCCAACAACAACAACATGTTCGATGCGCTCTCGGCGTCTCCGAAATGCGTCGCGATCTGATCGCTCTTTAAATCAGCCAGCTGGTATTGAGAAGCATGGCCGCTCAAGCTGGCCAATATGTTGCCTGCATTCAGCCCTGACAGTTGAGCAGCGACCCCTTCCTGAAGCGCGCTACACTGGACACCGATCGGTAACGGCAGCTGGTAGGCGGTGAGTAGATTACAGATATCGCGCTGTACGTTGGCCGTCAAATTTCCCGCGTTACCGGCGACAAGTCCACGCGAGATAAACAACTGACCGTTCAAATCCACATAGAGATTGAGTACCGCCGTTAACTCATCGGCACTGCCCGGCTGGCGTCCGACAGATAAGCCCTGATCCATGCTGCGGTAGGTTCGATCGCTGAGATAGCGGTTCGTGATCAATGCACTGAACTGTGAGTCGAAGGGGTCGAGCGATCGCGCATGGTCGGCCTCGGGTTTTAGATCTTGATTCTGGGGTAAGCTGTCGCTGTAAGCGCCTCCAGGGATCACATCGTCCCCGCCGATAATAAAGAAGTGTTTCGGGCGCGGATTGAAACTGTTACGGAGTGTCGTGATTCGGCTTTTGATCGTCGAAATCAATTGGTCCCGGGCAGTATTCACCCGTGCTGCATTCGCCTGCATGTCGGTGAGGCGAACATTTGGCTTGGCCATTAAGTCGGCGAGATCCGAACGTGCATCGTCAAATGCCTTGTAACGACATGCCAGCGGTGTCGCGCTAGTAGAGCGGCACGAACCCTCAGCATCAAGCGCAAGTTCAATCCCGTTCGACACTTCCAGATAATCAGACAAAGCCTTACGTGCAGTATCATCCAAGGCCATACGGCTTCGGTTCGTCAACACAATCACTTCGGGCGTAAGTGGAGTTATGCTCAGCCTGGCCTTCGCCTGATTATTCCGCACCTCACGATCGTCGTTGCCCGGCAGCATTTCAAGTACTGCGGCAACCTCCAAGGGTGCGTTGTTGGATACGTCATCAGGTAACTGATAGGTTACCCGGTAAACCTGCTCATTCAAAGCGGCAAATGCCGGCAAAGACCAGCGCAGTTGATTCGGCCCTACAACTGTTGCACCCGCAGGCACATTGGGCAGGGACACATCAAGCGGGAAGTTCAGTTGGAGGCTATTGCCGGCCGTCATTCCCTGATCACCATTGTTGCGCACAATGATGTTCAGCGAAGCTGACTGCCCGGGCCGACTCATCAACTGGCCGGCAATTTGCACCGCAAGATCAGAGCCGGATCGGTAATTCAAGCTCGTGCGAGCAGTTGATCGATTGTTTTGCACGAATTGCTCGCCCTGAGTCTGATCGACCTCGAGCAGCGCCTCGATCCGGTTTGGCGGTGCAACATCACGTGCGACTCGCACGGTCACGGTGGTACTGAATTGACCGCTCGCGCTGAGACTCCCGCTCCATGTCAATGGTTGATCGGCCGGCTCAAGGGTTACAAAGGTATTTGGAAGTACCAACGTAGCCTGGTAGCTACTCACCGGCAGCAAACCCTGATTGGTCAAGCGAACGGTATAGGTCATCACTTCGCCCCCGCGCACTACTTGCGGGGCATCTAAGCGCGCCATCACATCGGGTGAAGTGTCGCTCAGCAGGAGTATCCCAGATTGTGGCCCACCTGCTAGGAGTTGTCGGCGGGTATCATAATTCACCGGCGCCAGCAGGGTATTGGGCCGCATCGGGCGGCCAAAAAACGGCGCCCAACCCTGGGCAAGGGTTCCTTTTAAGATTCCGTCGCTCGTAGCAGCAAATATGGTATCTGACGTAGCGGAGACAGCTGCCAGCGAGTGAATAGCTGCCGGACTGGATTCTGAGATTGTGGCCGGCTGCCAGATGCTTGTAAGATCGCAGGGCCGATGGGCAATGCGCCCTGGAGTACCGAAGGTACCTACGATAATTCGACACTCAGCGTCACTACCATGCACCAGCATAGCGCCGATGCGCTCATTCTGACCTGTACCGGTTGTGAACTGCGGCAGCGGAGTAAGACTCTGCGGCTCGGTGGAACGCCAGCCGAATATGCCGTCGCCGTCGGTGGCGATTAGCGCCTCCATGCCTGCAATGGGATCACTTAAGACGGCAATAGCCGTGACGCCTCGATCGAGGCCGACCGAGACTTCCTGCCAGGTAGTCTCACCAATTCGCCCAACCAGCAGACTGCCGCCCGGGCTGGCATTTCGGCCGACGAGAATATATCCACTAGGCTCAAGCACCCGCACAAGCGCACCATTCAGCGCTTCGGACGGTAATCCGGATTGCGTAACCCACGTGTTGTTCGTAGAGCGGTAAAGCGCCTGCGGTGTCAGCGCCAGGATCTCACCATCCGGAAGCAGGGCAATTGAACGTACCGGAATAGTCGGGACAGCAGGTTCAAACGGCTTCCAATTCAAACCATTATCGGAACTTTGAAAAACACCAGTGGCTGTAGCAGCATACAGCGTAGCGGTATCGCCAGCCTCGAAGACGGCCAGATCGAATACATCAGGGGCGCCTACGCTCGGCAGATCGTCGCTCAGCGTATCGCTGATCGCAATTTGTTCCCAGCTACCGCCTGATTGCAGGAAAAAGCCATCGACAGTCGTTACGGCAACGACGCCTGTGTCTACCAGGCTGCCGATCCCGAGTACCGCAACATTCATTGCCTCTTCCGCCAGCCATAGATCGCCATCAAGAGTCGTGCGGAAAAGTCCGGTCACTGTTCCGGCGAGCAACTCGGGCTCCGTCCCAGGCAATTGCATCAATGCAAGCGCTGTGATTGGATCGGTACGCAGGGTTTGCCAGCTAAGTCCACCGTCGTCGCTCATGTGGAGACCACCGGCAGAGCCGGCAAAGAGGCTGCCGCCCGATACGACCAGATCTGTTGGTGTGAAATTCAGGGGTATCGTGGTCGCCGATCCATCTGGTGGATTGGCAGTGCCGCTGAAAGGTATAACCAGAAGCGCGCTGCGCGTAGCCGCATAGAGTAGATCGCCATCAGGACTGAACGCGAAACCGGTGATCGGCCCCGCGCCACGCGCAGCCAGGGTTTGCCAGGTACGGCCGCTGGTTCGCGAAAACGCCAACTCGCCCTGCCTTGTGCCGGCAAGCAACCAGTCATCTCCGTTGCTCTGCCCAAAGATCGCTAACGCAGTCACCTCGGGGCTTGGCAACGAATCAGGCGTATTGCCAACCAGTCGGAGCCACGCTTCACCGCGCGTAGCCTGACCAACCACACCGCCGCCACTAAGGCCGGCATAGATACTTGTGCGCGTTTCGCTACCGGCGAGCGCAACCGCACCGGGTGTGCCACCGATCAAGCCGGCTGCGGCGGTGCGTTCAGCCTGAAGTGGAATCTCATAGCGCACGCCCCAGCTTTTACCGACATCCATTCCTTCAAGGGTTGTACGGATCTGGCCGAATTTGCCGTCGAACACCGCCGTAATCGTTACCGGAGTGGTAGACTCGCGTCCGGTAGTCAGTGAACCGATATCCTGGGCAAATCCGGGGACACCCAGGGCGTCCAGGTTTCCAGTCGTCACAACTAGTGCCTGCGAACCCTCAACTTCAATACTCACCTGTGCATCGGCAACGGGCACGCCAAGATCTGAAACAACCCCAACCAGGCAGAAACTATCCGGTAAGATGCGGCCACCACCGCGAATACGGATATCATCAAGACAGCCCCAGCCAAACACGAGCGGCACAAAGAGTTGATTGCCGCGCCAGACAATATAGGCCCGCGCAACTTCCTGCTCATCAGGGTTTTCGGGATGTACCGCTATTGCTTCAAGGCGCAGAATGCTATCCAACGGGATATTTCCGGGGTTGAGTTCAAACGTGGGAGGATCGCCTTCATAGGTGTCCGTTACCGACTCTGCCAGTGGCGTGGTTCCGTTCTCGGTATACAGCCGCACACGGACACCGGCGAGCGGTGTCTTGTTATCAACCCGCGAAACCGTGCCCCAGATTGGGCTGTGGTTCAGGCTTGCCGTCCGTCCGACCACGACCGGTTCAAGAATATGGGTGCTTGTTGCCGCATCAGGTTGAAGCGCCACTAACTGTTCATACTCCCAAACACCCCAGGATACCTGGAGAATGACGAGATCGCCGGGGCGGGCACCAAGATCGCCGGCATTAAGGGTCGCAACCGCCTCACCGACGGATTGGTTGAGCCGCTGCTGAACAAGGGTTTCCAGCTCACGGCCGTTAAATGTTATTCGCACCAGAGCGTCCCATGCCGGTACGCCATCCGGAAGCTGTACCGGAACAATCAGACACAATGGGCGATCAAGTGCGGCAGTACCGCCGGTACAAGCAAAGGCCTTAATCGCAGGAGGTTCGGATTGCTGCGCCGTAACCGTCGTTCCCAAAGCCGGCAGGCTACCAAGAACCAGCACGAGAGCCAGGAGCAGAAATGGGAGGCGATAAATACGAGACATAGCACGACCCTCCTGTAATTATGGGCAGCGGTCGCCCTGGTGACGGATCATCCACTGAAGATCCGCAGCATCAATGACTTTGTCGGCGTTGATGTCGAGCACAGCCGTATAACCTTGATCGCCCACCCTCAACCCCTGGGCAAGCTCCACCGCAGCGACATCATCGGCGGCAATCGCACCGTCGGCCGTGATGTCACCTGGGAGCCCAACTTGAAAAATGAGCGTATCCGGTTCGCTCGCCAGGTCGGCGTTATCATAGGCAGTGACCGTAAACGTGATGGTGCGGCATGGCGAGGTGAGCGACACACTTGACGACTCAAGGAGTTGCTGATTCACCAGTGTCTCCACCGGGCGCCCGCTGATTTGGCGAGTGAGGGTGTAGCCGGCGATACCGCTGCCGTCAGGGCCGTCGCTGCCCACCCATTGCAGCAGTGGATTGTGGCCATAAGGAACATTCGTCGCTGCCGGCTCGACAAAACTCACTGTTGGCGGGGTGCTGTCGGTGATAAAGCTAATGTACTCGCGGCGTGTGCTGACCAGATTTCCCCCATTGTTATAACACTGGAGAAAGCTGCCTTGTACCCGCGCATAGTTGCCTCCGCTTATATCTGAATGAAATGACACCCATGTGCCGGTTACATCTTGTTCGGTCACGATCCCTCCCCAACAGGCCTCGCTACTACCTGTTGGATAGAGGATAAGAAGATCGCCGACTGCCGCCATAGTATCCGAATTGAAACGCCGGGTAGGGAGGGTATCTAGCACCGACAACATAGCATTCGGGTCACCCGATCTACTTGGATGGTAGCGGTACCAGCTATTCAGGCGATTACAACGCGGGATAAGCGTGCCATCAGCATAAGCCAGGCTGCCTTCAAACAAAGCACAGGCAACAAAATGCACTGCATCAGCCCGTGTCGGATTAGAAACACTGGGAAATTTAGGATCTGAGCTACAGATTACATCATATTTATCTTTCTCAGGGTCGGGTCGATCCTCAAGGAGATATGTATAGATGTAGCAATTATCGCGGTTGGTGAGCAAATTACGGTAATTGCGCGCATACTGTGCCGCCGCCTCGAGGTTGTAGCGCACCACCGTCGCAGATTGGCTGAGCGTTACATCGGCACTGGCTGGTATCGGCGCTGCTGTTCGCCGAACGCCGCCGATATCGAGCAGTGGCAACCAGAGCTTGAACGCCGATTCAGGCTCGGGCTCGTTGCCGGGAAGCGCCGGTGCTTCTGCGGGACGAAGCTCCAGGGTGCCGAGCATCTGTGCCAGAATCTGCGCTTTCGCCGCCGGGTCATCGTAGAGGAATGACGGAAAGCGCATCCAGAACAGCACGTCCTGGTATTCAATCAGCAGATGTTGTTCCGCGCGATCAGCGGCGCTGAAGAGCATGCCGTCGTAATCACCAACGCTTACTGCCCGCTCGGTGAAACCGGCCAGACGTAGATCAGCCCGCACATCATCAGGAGCAGGAACCGCCGGGTTAGCTGTGCGCGTCAGGCTCAGGCCAAGCATCAGCGGTGCCGACCAGTCTTCGGATTGACAACCGGCACGGGCGGGCTCAGGGCAGGTTTCAGCAGCAAAGCCGGCCTGATGAACCCCTGCGATCCCATAGTTCGGGCCGGCATTTACCAGGCCGGGTGGCAGCCGCAGCCGCAATCCTTCACCTTGATAATCCGGCCACGTATTAGTTGCAGCTGTAGGGATAGCCGCCAGATCTTCCGAAGCACTACGCGTGATCAATGGCAATACCAGTACCGTGAGCAGTCCGGCGACAAACAAGGCGGACAACCGTAATCGACCTGCCATAACCTCATCTCCTGGGCGATCGCGGAAGGCACCGTTCCGACAGCGAGCAGTTGCTGGATGGGTCTCAATCCAAATGAAGGCGTTTGCAAATATCAATCGCTGCGATAGTTTCCTGGTTCGTAGCCGGATCACGGGTTAAGGTGACTTGCAACAATTGGTGGATCAACGGCTCTAGTTCCGCCACGCGGCCTTTTTCCCAATAAGAAGTAAATTCCTCATCGGAAAGTTGTGTGCGCAGTTGCGCGATCCGCCCACGTTGTTTCTGTTCCTCATCACTTGGAAGCGGTTCACCGGTTTTTTCGCGCAGGCGTGCAGCCACACCATACAAATAAGCGGCACATTGCGGTAAGGTGGAGTAAAGCATGACCCCGCCCAGGCCTTCGAAGCAGGATTGGAGGCCCTGGAAACTGTAAACTTCGTTGAGTTTGCGCAAGCTGTTAATGAATGCGGCGGCAGTTTCTTCAAGCCGGCCATCTTCAAGTTCAAGCCATCCCAGGTGATCGTAGGCAATCGCCTCGCCCCACGGGTACTGTTGATCGCGGGCTTCAGCCACACTTGTCACGATCAACTTCCTGGCTTCATCCACTCTTCCAAGATAAGAGAGCGTTATTCCCTTGTATACGCGGTAGTTAATGAAGTCTTCAATATTGTGCTTGGGATCAAACAGAGCCAGGGCTGTCGTAAAATGCTCGAGTGCCGGCTCATAAGCTTTGGTATCCAAGTCAACTTTTCCGAGATTACCCATAACAACGGCTATCCTGTAGTCATCTTCAAGTTTGTAAAAAAGCGCCAGGCTTTCCTGCATACTGTCCCGCGCATTATCGTAATCGCCGAGCATCGAGAACGATTCGCCGAGATTGTTGTTCGCTCTGGCGCGCAGTAAAATGTCTTCCGTTCGCATGGCGACATCCCATGCAGCCTTGAAATAGGTGTGGGCCTCCTGCATATCGCCCTCGCTCCGCGTCAGGCTACCGGCACCGGTCAACACCTCAAAGTAATCTTTACGATCGACAAGGTTCTCCGACGGGGAGATATCAAGAATATGCTGAAGTAACTTCTTCCCTTCACCAAACAGCCCGGCAGACTCCCAATAACGCCACAGCAAGGCTCCGAACTGTAGCGCCATTGCTGCGTTACCGGATTGAGTAGCCCACTCCAGGGCAAGCCGTGGGTTGGGATATACCGCATCAATGGAAGCATTCCCACCGTCCTTAATGATTTTTAAATAGTATTCTGCATGGCGTTTTCTAGGCTCATGAGGCACCCGGCTTTGCAAGAAGGCACCAATGGTACTATGCATTGTGAAATGGCTTGTTTTGAGATCGTAGTTTATCAACCCACTACGAAGAAGCGAGCTTTTCCACTGTGTCATCAATACTCTAGAACTGTTCCAGATATCTTCCATCGCTTCTGATGTCCAAGAATTCGGTTCCGCACCGAAAACGCCAAGTGCAGCAACCGCATTTCGAACGGAATTATCCCCAAGTGCTTCAAAACTTCGATTAATAATTGCATCAAGGGTGATAGAGCCGGGTACTAGTTCCGGACGTTCTTGATCTCCATCAACAACCTCAATATATTCTGTCCACGATCTCAAAAATGTAGCAACCGGGTAATTCTCATCTTTGTGCAAAAAGATTAAGCGGGCAACCAATCTAATTGCCAAGGGTAAATACTCTATGGCCTGTAGGAGTAGCCGCGTTGATCGTGGCTCACGGGCGACACAATTCACGGCTTGATGGTTAAAGCCTTCTTGTCCAAATTCGATTGAGATACACTGGTCTAACAGTTCAAGGGCATCGTGTTCATCTAGTGGTTGAAGGATGAAATGAGCGCTGCGTTTGGGCAACTTTTGCGCCATTTCATAGCTACGAGTGCTAAACAGTAGGCGATTACGGCCTGATACTGCCTCCATCAATTTTAGAGCGATGCTGCGACTCTCGCCGTCCCATACATCATCGATAATCACCAGGATAACTCGGTTGGACAATGCGTTCGTGAACGCTTCGAGCGAATCCTCATAATTCTTTACCCTGAGCAGTTTAAGCCATCCCTTGAGCACATTTTCTAACACTGGGCGCGGGCCAAGCTCGCTGTAGAGCACACCATCGAAAAAGTGCGCGCGCACAAAGAGATTCTGCCCGACGCTGCGTAGGAGATCGGTCTTACCTGAACCTGGAACACCGCTAACGGTGACGGCAGTCTCAGTAGTAGGTTTCTTGAGCGCTTGAATGATCGCTTTTTGTACGGCATCCTGGCCATAAAGTTGATTGGCTTGCGGGCGCTTTGTGCATTGTGGAACTGTCTGTTTTAGCAGGTTACGCCATAGGCGACTATTTGGAACGCCGGTAAAGAGAACGATTTGCCACCAGTCTGCGGGGTTAAGGTAACCGCGTGCGACGGACAGGGCGAGATCAACGCGTCCATCCTCGACGAGGGAATCGAAGAAAGGCGGCATCAACGCTGTGACCGATTGACGGGCGATTTTTCCGCGCATCGCAATCACGGCCGGAATGCCGGCCTGAATCAGGCCCGGGCCGAGCGAGCTAAAAAGGCCATCAACCGCGGCCCCGGCACCCTCACAGGCTGCAAGTACGATCAATTGCGGTTTCCACGATAAGCCCTTAATCATGGCAATAAACTCATCGTCCGATACACGTTCTGTTTTTCCGTCGCTGCTTTCCAGAAATAGATAGCTTTTACCATTGACTTGTTGCCCATGGCAGAGGAGGTAGAGGATGGTCGCCTGATCATTCACCAGGCTTCGCATGAGATTAGCCGGATTAGTAGGTTCGCCGAGCAGCGAACGTGGCACCTGGGAGAGGTAGTTTCCTTCAAGCAATTGAAGCTCGGTCTTACGATCGATCACCGTAAGCGTATATTTTTCAAGATCATCAGGGTTTGCAACGGCAACAAGCATATGCGGAGCGAGATCTTCTGGGACGACACTCTTTATTTCTTGCTCAATATAGCGGCTAAAGAGGGCTCGTTGGCTTGCAGCCAGATAGATCGGTTGCGATGCTCTAGGGTCACACAGAAGTTCCCATAAGAAATCATGCAATGCCGGTGAACCGTCGATGCACAGGCGTAGATGAACGGATCGCTGTTCGATCTGCTGCCAGGCCATATCCCAGCCGGAACGCATAACGGGATCACTGAAGAGCATCGTGGTAAGGAGTGCAGCATAAGCCGAGGCATCCGGCATCTGCTCCTTCAATTTCTCTTGATCAAAATGCGCAATGGCGTCTTTTGTGAGTTGGACAGCTACTGCATCGCCGGCCTCAAAGAGATTGAGTGAAACACAACAGTGGTAGCACATAGATGATGGTTGGGCTACCTGGCGAATCGTCAATTCTAGAGTTGCTAACTCGGTCTGAATGATACCTGATGGCCCACTCATATGTGCCTCTCTAGTAGATGTAAATTGATTGACCCGAACATTATGATGGACGATACTGAGAATACATCTTTTTAGAACTTCAGATCAAGTAACATTTTTGTTATGTTGTGACTGTCAAGTGAGATGTAGAATAGCTGATAACAGATCGCCCTTAGTTCACCTAAAGACAGAATACGTAAGGAGGAGCACTATGTGGCGTCACGCTCTTACAGCACCGATTATTCTGGTGGGTGTCATACTCCTAATCACTGCTCTCATCTCACCAAGACTCTCATCGATTTTGGCACCGGCAACGCCTTCACAGGCAGCAGCGGGAGTAACCGGAATCTCCCGCTTCGGCAATGGAGAAGCCGATCTTTTCGTGCGATCAGGCGAATCACTTGTACTTAATCAGGTTCACGCGCCTGTTACAGCTTCAGGATTGAGCGTGACGCTTCTCGCCGATGCTGCATTTGCTGATGGGGATATGGTGCTGCTGTACCAGTCCCAGGGAGTCGGTGCCGGGAATGGAGAGTTCAATCGCATTGTAGCCATTAATGGTTTGACCTGGACACTGGAACAGCCGTTACGCCATCAGTATCAGAGTGGGGGCACCAATTCCGCCCAAGCAGTGCGAGTCGAACAATTTCGTAATGTTCAGGTTGATGCTGCCGCCACCCTCACCGCCCCGGCCTGGGATGGTGATAGCGGAGGGATGCTGGTCTTTCTTACGTCAGGTGAAGTTGATATTCGCGGCTTTCTTGATATGCGAGGAAAGGGTTTTTACGGCGGTTTTGGGAACGGGAGTGGTGTGCATTTAGGCAATTTTTGCCCCTTTCGGCAATCTCAACAAGGTCATTCAGCACAGGGTAGTGGTCAGTGCGCTCAATCGGCTAATCAGGGCGGCGGTGGGGGGGGCACACATGGCCCAAGTGGTCCGCATTGGGGCGGTGGTGGTGGCGGTGGTCATGCTACAACCGGTGCATCAGGTAATGGCCCTCGTCCTGGTTCAGGAGGATTACCCTACGCAGAGCCGGGAAGCGGCAAAATTTATCTCGGTGCCGGCGGGGGTGGTGGTGCTTGGGAAACTAATCCGTATGGTGGCGGGCGGCAAACGATCGAAGACGGCAATGATGACGCGGGTCGGGGCGGCGGTGTGATATGGGTTCAAGCCGATACAATTCGCCAACTAAACGCAGCAGTTGACGGCTGGCGAGGAGGAAGTTCCGTCAACCCGGTCTTCGGTGGTTATGGCGGCGGTGGCGGCGCCGGCGGAACCATTAAGTTAGTGGCCGACACGGTAAACCTCGTCAATTTCAGCCTCGCAGGCGGCGCCGGCGGACGGGGAAGACTTGGGAACGGTGGTAGCGGCGGCATAGGCGTTGCCCGGGTCGAGACATGCAGTACCCCGCCGATTATCCCTGGAGCAAGTGTCGCACAAATTGACTGCGTTCCGCCGGTAGCGTATTACACCACGAGCATCGACCCGCGAGTTCGCTTCGGTGAGCCACTCACAATCACCTGGGACGCCGTTGATGACTCTAACTCGGCTGTCAATAGGTTCACGCTTCTTCAAGCAACCGACGACGAAACCTATGTTGATGCGCTTCGTGGCTCAACCGAGCAAAGCTACTTGCTTCTGCCCGATCAAGCATGTCGTGTTCTGTCATTTGAACTAACGGCAGAAGATGACGGAGGTAATACCAGCGAAGCAGTGCTTGGGCAACTGCAAGTTAGCTTACAAGGGGACTTTGATGCATCTGGAGGTATTGATACTGATGATCTAGCAATAGTCGCTGCGCTCGACAGTGTACGGGCTGAAGATCCTGAGTATGTTGCATGGATGGATGTGAATAGTGACGGCAGTATCGACGCAGCCGATATCGCCTGGATCCAGATGCGCGTCGGCGACACCTGTCCTACCGTCAACCTGAGCCCTATCACTGCGCCTTCTCCCCTTCCGGTTATAAATCCAACCCCAGTCGATCCACAGCCATCCGGCACAGGATCGATCGTAAGTCTGATTACCCCGCAGGAAGGCGGAAGAGTGGCGGTTGATAGTACAACTGAACTGATATTTCCTCCCGACGCTGTGGATGCTCCAACCCAGATCGTGCTTGAAAAACCGGCTTCCATACTGCAAGCGACGGATCCCATCAGCACGGGCTTCAGCATTAAGGCGACTTCACTTACCGGCGGATCGATCGCTCAGTTCAATCAACCTTATACCTTGCAATTCAACTTGCGTTCAGCGCAAGATCGACCACAAGTGAGTTACTGGGATGTGCCGACAACTACCTGGCTGCAAGCCTCGATATCCATAAATTCGGAAAGTATGCAAGCATTCGGCATGCTTGAGCAGGCAACAACCATTGTTATCACATCACAGCAGGAAAATACACTCTACTTGCCTTTACTCCTTCGTGAGTAGAGCGAAACAAAACTTCAGTATCCGCATTTGCGCCCAGCTATAGTGTCCATAGCTGGGCCAAATACCACTCCGCACGATGAGCGCGCCGGCCCGCGTCGCTGTTATCAGGATGACTGCGAGATCGTGGTGGATGACTATTAGGCCACCGTCGTGGCGCATTACCTCAGGCATCATGAATCTGATCTGGAATACGCGCAAAGTCAGCGTCATTGGTTGCGAGGAAGGAGATCCTTCGCGCTGCAATGATGCAGCGCATAGACCAGGATGTCGGCATCCAGCATCACGCGGACGCCGTCAGGGATGGCATTGAGGGGGCGGCTCATTGCGGCAGATCATCGAGCTCGCTGTTTGTCAGGGCAGGCAGAGGATCCGCAAGCACCGCTTCCAGTTGCGGTATACTCGCATCCGCAAACACATGGGCCAACCGAGCCACCGCCGCGAGCGCTTCCGCCGAGCCGGCCGGCGGTATTGGTTCATCTGCCGCTACCGCAGTGCGAACCGCATCGGGATCACGGAGTAACTGCTCGATCACGTGCGCTGGGGATAGCTTGAGTCGGACAGCGTGCGCGTGGAGGTATGGCGGCAACCGTCGCGGTCAGGATATGGATCAAGTGGCGTCGTGCAGACAACGCCCGAGCTAACCGTTCGGCCCACGCCCGCATCCCCATACGCCGCGCACCAAGAACCGATCCACGATCGTCCAACAGCCCGCCAGGAGCAGCCAATGGTGCAGCAGCAAGCCGCTGAGTTTCGCGTACTGTTCACACACGATCCGGTAGGGCTGCCGGCTGGTACTGTGCGCCAACCGGCCGGGCTGTTTCCACAGCTTGAACAACAACGCGATCTGCCTTTTGCGCGCGGCGAGGGCCTGGGATGATCGGCTGTCTCCACGTCCCATGGCTTGACACAGCAACGCCGGGATTTAATGGCCCGCTCGTGGTTTAGCGCCTCATAAAGCGTTGGATGAGGCCAGAGGCCACTATCGAGTATCATGTGTCGCTTGTTTCCGTTTCCTGCCTGATGTCCTCATGGGCCTGGTTGACGATCTGCATGATCCGGTTCATCTCCTCGCGCCGATCCCGATGCTGGTCAAGATGAACTTCACGCGCGATGGTGCGGTAGATTTTGCGGATCATGTTCACGCTCGCATCAGGCAGTACCTCCAGGATCTCGTAGGGTGTCATGTTCGGGTGGAGCGCCCAATCCGTTACTGCGCCGGTACGCTGCGCGGCCAGGTAGGCAGCCTGGAGTTCGGCGGCACTCACCCGAGGTAGATCGTTCGTGATCTCGCCGCTACGCACCTCGAAGGCTTTTTCCAGAACCGACCTATGGTGACGCCGTTGTAGGCGCAGGAGCTCGAAGGGGTCACGCTGAACCGGCGCTGCGCCATCCATCTCCGCATCATCGGTCTGCCGGCCGGGCACCTGCTCGTTGTCTGCGTAGTACTGACGAAATGCCTCGCCCTGACGCGATGGATAGATAAAGGCGCCGAAGCGCATCGTTGGCGCCTGCCCACGTAGCAGGTCGATCAGCATGCTTGCCGCCGGCTTGCTCACGGCCTGGTTCTCCTGCTCGCTTCCGGCGATCTGGGTGCAGTTCGGACAGCCCCTGATGGTTGTGCATGTGCATGTAACCAGGGTTGCCTGGCTCGCCTCCAGCAGGGCGTCGATCTTCGCAAACACCCTCTCGGCCGCCCCGATGCCACCTTCATAGGTGTCGTACCAGAAGATCGTCGGCCCACCGGTGCTGCTGTGCCCAAGGGTGGCGAAGGCCCCCAGATCCGCCTGATCGCCGAGGGCAACGCTTGGATAGCGCTTGACGACGGTGTGGGCCAGGGTTTGTAGCGCCGGGAAGAGCACACTGGTCTGACAGCCGCGACAAACATACTGCGGGTCCGTGTCGGCAGGATGGCCGGTCGCCAGCCGAAATAGCCGTCGCGAGCGATCCTCGGGAAGTTGAGCGCGTAGCGTGTGCATCAGGCACTGTCCGTAGACCCCAGGGTAGAGGGTGATCGAGTCGGGACTCGGGCTATGGCGCGCGTGGGCCTGCGCCTGCCGGTGGTAGCTGCGAACCAGTTGCTCTTCCTCCCGCGCCAGGCCGCCGGGGAATGCCCCTTGAGGGAGCGGACTGCGCAGAAACTGAGCGATGCCGTTCTGATCACCGGGGAGTTTACACGGCGAAGCATCATTCAGGTGCCCCTCAAGCTCGGTGGGGATCGTCAACCAGGCGGCGAGGGTGTCGAGTTCAATCCGAAATCCTTGCTCAGTAAAGGGTGCCGGAAACGCGCACAGCTCGGCCTTTGACTGCCGATAGGCCATTTCGGTGGGATGCTTGCACGTCTTACACGCCGTGACATCCTCGTCGTACGTCATCTTGCAGCGGCGGCAACGCCTGATCGGAATCAGGTTGTAGCGCTTGTAACCCTCGAAGTGGCGCGTCACGCGCACCCGGCCCCAGGCGATAACCGCACCGTTCGCGAGTTGCCGCTCGCCCTGAGGTCGGCCGACGATCTCGATCGCGGTAGACTCGTCAACGGACGTGCGCTCCAGCGTGTCGTCGGGCAGCCGGGTAACCCGTACCGAGCGCGCTGTATCGTCAAAGGCGGTGACCTTGTAGACGTTCCCGTCGGGGCCTTCGTAGATCGCCTCGGGGTGACAGTCGCGGTAGACGTATTGCCGGTCGATCACCGTAAGCTGTCGCTTGCAGGACTCCTGGCTGCGGGCTGTCTGATGATGGCACTGTGTGCTTTCGGGGCAACGGTTTCCATCATCGGCGCAGACGGCGTAGGGGTGCTGGAGATTGGCCCTGATATTCTGGATGGCATAGCGGTCGTGCGGATTCTTGTCATCGCGCCGCGTTCCAAAGATCCGCCCGCGCCGCTCGATCAGCGCCTGGTCGCGCACGCCATGGGCGATCATCTCGTCAACACGCGCCCCAAAGATCATCGCTTCCTGAAGCGAGAGCGAGCCCAATTCCATGGCGGCTGCATTCAGGTGTCGTCGCGCGATAGAAGGATTATCGGCATCGACCACGCAGACCTCCGGGGGTTGGGTCAGCAGGCGCTCCGGGTTTTCGCGGTAGAAGGCGTCCATTCCACCGGCCGGATCCGGACGAAGATAACGAGCCCTTCGCCTTTCCGCCCGACGCGGCCGGCCATCTGGCGCATGCGCATCACCGTGTAGGGGAAGCCGGCGAAAATACAGGCGCGCAGTTCGCCGCTATCCACACCGGCCTCAAGGGCATTGGTCGAGATCACACCAACGTAGGTGCCATGCTTAAGCCCTTCATAGATCTGGCGCTTGTCGTCGGGCTTGAGCTCCGCACCGATGCACTTGCGCACCTTCGGCAGCAGATCCGGTCGTCGATGTTCCAGGTTGCGCCTGACAATCTCGTAGGCGGCATGCACATCCTTCATCGATCGCGCGAACAAAACCGTGTTGACCGGCCGCGGAGTGCCGTACTCATCGGTCGCGCAGAGCAGATCGACCATAGCGAGTGCCGCCGCACTCAGGTACGGCCGCGCTGCCATGTGGCTCGCCGCAATCGGGCTCAGAACCGACCAGTGTTTGATCGCCTGTTGCGAGCCGTCGCTGTGCTCGTCGATCAGGCTGAAGCCGGCGGCGGGTCGGGCGGTCAGCCGGGCTGCGAGATCGAGCGGATCGCTGACGGTGGCCGAAGAAAGGATCAGCTGGGGCTGCACGCCGAGCCGGGCGCTGAGCAGCGCAAGCCGGCGGAGCAACCCGGCCATATGCACGCCGAGCAGCCCACGATAGAAATGCACCTCGTCGATGACAATAAAGCGGAGCCGTTCGAAGAAACTGCGCCATTCGTAGGTGCGCGACCAAGCAGCAGACCAAGCATCTCCGGATTGGTGCCGAGGATGTGCGGGTTCCTGGCGGCAATCCGGTCGCGCTGGTGGGAAGACAACCCGCCGATCCACAGATCGGCGTTGATCGTGACCTGATCATGCTTCAGCGCTTCACGCAGCCCATGAATCTTCTCAAGGTGATCGATCAACAGCGCGTTCAGCGGGAAGATGTACAGGGCGCGGGCCGAAGGATCGCGCTGATGAAAGCTCTCGAAGATGGCAGGGTTGTAGCAGAGCGTTTTACCGCTCGCCGTCGGCGTTACAAGCAGCAGATCGCGGCCCGCACGCAATGCTTCCAGAGCGCGGGCCTGATGCAGATAGAGCCGGAAATCGCTCAAACCCTCGGCCGAACCCTGGATCGCCCGTGTGATCAGCGGGCTCAGCGGCGGAACAGGATCGCGGTAGCGCGCCTCCGTCGCCGCGCGTTCGGTGTACCACTCGATGTAGCCACCGGCGGCACGGTCGCGCAGAAACATCATCATTTCGTAGTTGCGCCCGGCATCGTGCTGCCGCGCGAAAAACGCCGGGTCAAGGGGTTCACGCGCGCTTGTTTTGCCGCCCGCCTCAGTGCGCTCGTCGTTTGCCTGGGGCGCATCCGTGCGCTGGTCGCTCCTGGGTTGCGGGCGTGTCCCCGACCGACGCAATGAGCGCAGCCCAATCTGGACAACCTCGATCACCTCGTGGCGCATCGGAAGGTAGCGGCATTGGATTGTGAGGCCGATCGCAGGTTCACGTGCGCCTTCCGGCCACTGGCTACGCAGCAGGTTCGCCTGGATGCCACCCGGAAACTCGACGACCAAATAGAAGGGTTCGATCTGAATGATGAAGCCACGCTCAGTACGCTGGAGCTCTCTGTCACCGGCAGTTGAACTGCTCATTGCTTGTCCTTGGGGTTATCGTAAAGCGAGTAGGCATCAATGCTCGTCTGACCGAAACTATGCCCTGCGCCGGCGTTACCTTTCGCAATGCCGAAGTCAAGCAGCACAATCGCACCGCTCGGAGTCAGTTTTAGGTTATGCGGCTTGATGTCGCGATGGATTACCGGTGGTTGCTGCCCATGCAAATATTCCAACGCGCCGAGGATCGTATCGGCCCATGCCAGAACGGTTGCCACAGGGAATGGATCGCCCTGTTGCTCCAGCATCTTCGCAAGCTCATCGCCTGGGATGTACTCCATCACCAGGTACTGTGGGCCATCCTCAGTGAAGTAATCGCTCACAATGGGGAGCGCCGGATGGCGCAGCCGTGCGAGAAGCTTTGCCTCACGCTCAAACGCAAGTCCGGCATGTTGCGAGTTTAAGGTGGGTTGCTTGAGCGCAACCTGTGTACCCAGACGCATGTCTACCGCTTCATAGACTGCGCCCATTCCGCCCTGTCCGATCCGCCCTGTGATCTGATAACGTCCATTTCCGACTGTGCCTGGGGTTGCCATGGGAGTAGTAATCCGTGCGGTAGATGCCGGTATTTACGCCTGTTGCGCCGGACATCTGCCACTATGCCTTGACCAGAGTTATGCTCCATTATCAGGAGCACGTTTACCTATCCTTGTCGTTTCGCACCGTTCCAAAGCGAAGAACGCCGTGTCCAATGCCGCAGCGAAGGGAACCACATGATCTAAGCGCGGCGCAGCAGGCTGCATTGGTACATATTATAGTAGCATGCCGCCGCGCGGTTCGAGGTGTGGCGGAAGCGCCTGCACATTCACGAGCACCGTCGGTGTAAACGCCTCGGCTATCCGATGCCGGCCGTTCGGCTGATCTCACGACGAAGCCTGGGCCGGCTCCGGAGGCCGCGTAGGCGGCCTTCGTGAATCCGCACCGCACGCTTGATCGCGACGGCCACCCCGCCCCCAGTAACCCGGCCACCCCTCGCAGTTCGCCAACGCCGCCTTGCGCTTCGCTTCTCCGTCGCTTGGCCTCGCGTTGCGGGGCCAGCTTCTGCCATGCCTCGCTTTCCAACACCGAGTCGGGCATCCAGCCGCAGCGGGTCATGGCACTGGAGCTGGACGCCAGCGGCGGAAAGGTTGAGAAGGTGCGGCCAATGGCCATCACCTCGCCCACGCTTTTCATCTGCGGGCCGAGGGTGGGATCGACACCGGGGGAACT